>CALIKL010000010.1 GCA_938018055.1 uncultured bacterium | reverse complement strand
GCCCGCTGCTGCCAATAGTGATGGCCCGGTGCCCCCGAGCCCGTACGGTAGTCATTCAGAGCTGGCCAGTCATCGAGCGGCCTGAACATTGAATGGTTACCGGACTTGATGTCTCCTTCGATGTTGCGCCAATTCTGTGCTGAAGAAGGGAGAACGAGAAGGGCGGCCAGGAGAAGGGTGGCCACCGGGGTCAGAATAGCTTTCATGGCTGGCACGTGCTGATGACAGGGGCAGTGCAGCCTCTCAGATATGATGGGTTGATCCGTTGCCGACTCGCCGAGTCACCCCCAGGTCATGGTCAGGGACAAGATGGCAATCACTGACGAAAGCATCGTGGCCCAATTGCGTTGGGCATTCGCAGTCGGGCGATTGAACCGTTCCAGCAAGCGGTTTGCCAGCCCGATCACACCTCCCGATACCAGAAATGTAATGACAAGTATGACAAGTTGTCCCAGTTCCAGACCGACATTGAATGAAAATAGAGGTAAGACGAGGCTCTCCTCGCTCCCCAGGATGGCTCTCAGATAGTTGGAAAAGCCCAAACCGTGTATCAATCCGAATCCAATGGCCAGTGCGTATTTCATCCGCCAATCCCGCTGCAGGGCTTTTTCAGGGTCTTTTGCGAATCGCTCAAAGATATTGATGGCCGCCGTGATGAAAATGGTTACCGGGATCAGCGTTTCAATCAGATCTGCATCGACGTTCACCCATCCCAGCGTGGACAGCGCCAGGGTAACCGAGTGCCCGATCGTGAATGCCGTGACCAGAACCAGGAGGTGCTTCCATTCCCGAAGCGGGTAGACGGCCGCCAGAGCAATCACGAACAGAATGTGATCGTAGCCTTTCAGGTCCGAAATATGTTCGAAACCAAGGCGCAGGTACAGTTCGAATTCAGTCATAGGGGCATGCTCAGGTCGTCTTCACGAACGTTATCGGATCATTCGGAATCAATCGAGAAGGTAAAGGATCCGTCAACCACGTGCTCGTCATTTCCAGCCGTCGCCCAAGACACTTTCCAGGTGCCGTCTCCGATGCCAAGGGAGTCTGGCAATGGGACAAAGAAGGATTTGGGATCCTCACTCGCCAGGGCGGCGGGCAGTTCAACCGGCATCTCGTGGGTCATGCCGTCGTGGTTCATCAGCTGATGAAGTGTGATCTCACTCACATTCATGTGGATGTTCTGATTGAACCAGAGACGGATCTCCGTGGGCATTTCGGTCAGTGTCGAGTCTTTCTCGGGTGCGGACTTGATCAGTCTCAAGTGTTGGTCCGAGGAGGACGCCGAAAGAAAAAGGAGCGTGGCTGCAAGGGACAGGAGAGCTTTCATGATGATGATGGTCTGTATGGATTGTGGGGTCAGTTCAGCGAAACGGACTGTTTGAGAAGCCGGGGGGTAGCGGAACCGGGCGAGGCATCCACCCACACCTCTCCGGAATGGTCGGGTTCGCGGGATGGCTGGTCGGCGCTTCCCCGTTCGTTCCAGAACACGGTAATGGTGTTCGCCTCGGGAAAGCCTGCATGCGGATAAGCTGCCGTATGGTTGCCGGCACCCAGGTGGATGGGTTCGCTCCAGGAACGACCCCGATCGTTGGAGGCCACCACGGCGATGCGTGGAATGTCCAGGGCGCCATCGTCCCACACCAAGGCAACGCTGTCGCCACTGCGAGTCAGCTGGACGTGACTGGCGCGGGAGGATGCTGCCATTGCGTGCGCGACCGGATCACTGAAGGAGCGACCTTGATCGTCGGAATACACCGACTTGACGCCTGAAGCGCCCTCGATGCCAGTCCACCAAGCCACATGGAGCCGGTCCTGATTGTCCACAGCAAGGGTCGGGCCGGCATCGGGGCAGTAGTCTTGTACCCAGTTGTCGGGGTGCACGGCAACCGGTGCACTCCACGAGGCACCCAGATCCACTGTGCGGGATACCACGATGTCCCGGATTCCGCCCTCCAGTCGCTTGCGCCATCCAAGGTATACGGTTCCGTCGGACCCGCTGGCAATGGCCACGCGGCAGCACTCACACGATGGTGCCGGATCCACAACGGACGGATCGGACCAGGACCCACCACCGTCGAGGGATACGGATGTGAAGACGTGAATGGCACGTTCGCCCTCGGGGGCCATGCGGGAGTCCAGCCAGGCCACCCAGAGGGCACCTTCGGCGGTCACGTGCAGTTCGTGGTTGTTCTGATACCCTCCAAAGGCACCTCCGGGACGGGAGGCTTCCGACCAGGTGCGACCGCCGTCATCGGATCGAGCAACCTGCAATCCCGTGGAGCGCCAGACGCTTTCCGGGTTGTCTGAGGCCGACCATGCCAGATACAACGCTCCGTCCGGGCCTTCTGCCAACTGCGGTGGGCTTTCCGGGTCCACCAGCGGATGGGAATCCAGGGACGATACCTCCACGATGGAGCCGTCTGTAGCCTGAACATGCAGGCGCCCGTAGGAGCGGAAGGGGGAAGTGTCGTTTCCCGTGGGGACATTCGAAGCCCACACAAGCACCTCGCCACCGCTGGAAAGGGATAGGTAGTTGGAAATGCTGCGACGATGCACTTCGACATTGAGCTCCACCGGCGAGCCAATGGCACGGGGTGAAGGCGGATCGGTCTGAGTGCACCCGCTGGCAACGAGGCCGACGGCAAGCAGGGTCAATGCGTGAAGTTTGAATCGATTCATGGGTAATTGGGGTTCTGATTGGATCCCGGGAGCGGACCCCTGGCCCGTCAGACCGGTCATGGCGGGCGCTGTAAGGCGTGTCAGCCCGCAGGTGCCATGAGCTGCGAGATCACGGAGAAGGTGTCGTGTGGCAATCGGCCGGTCCAGGCCATCATTACATTCCCCTCCTCGTCCACGAGGTATGAGCTTGGCATTGCCAGTGCTCGGTATGCATCCTGGATCGTAGCCGGTGGGTCAATGACGAGAGGGAAGGTGACATCCAGTTCCCTTCCAAAGGAGCGGAGTGCTTCGGAATCGACCTCATCAACGTTGACTGCCAGCACCCGAAGCCCCTTGGGCCCCAGTTCCCGATGGATCTGCTCGATGTCGGGAAACTCCTCGATGCACGGAGCGCACCACGTTGCCCACAGGTTGATCAGGGTGAGGGGTTGCCCCGGACCCACCCGGACGGAATCTCCTTCAACATCCATCCGGACGAATTCGGGCGCCTTGTCTCCGGTTTGCAGGGTGTTGAAACCGGGATTCACGGGTTCAGGATTTTGATGGGACGAGTCGGAGCAGCCGGCGCTGACAAGCAGCAAAGCGCCCAGGATGGGCAGGAAGAGGCCCCGCCGATGGACCATGGATATCATGACACACGGGAACGCCCGACCGAAGGCCGGAGCGCACGCTTGGGAAAGGGAATGGGGAAGGGAACCCGGTCGGCAGATCGCCGCACCGGATCGAAATACTGTCCCCTGTGACCACAGAGGCAACCCGAAGGCTCAGGCGATTGCCGGAGGATCCCGCGCGGAGGAGGAACGGACGACGGCCGATGAGACCTTGTCCAAGGAGGCCGAGAACACATTCGGGGTCACACTCGGACCCGGAATGGCTTCCGTATTCGTGGAAATGCCGCTGGCTTGGGACGCCAGCAGCACCAGGAATAGACACTCTTCCGGACAAGGCGGTCCCGGCCGGATCGACGCTTCCGATGTGGCCGGGTGCTGCGCGTGAGACGTTACCGATGAGGTCGGGCTGTCATGATGACCCGACGGATCCATACCGAAACGCATCCACGACAGGTGGGCGACGGGTCCCAGCAGACCGCCCAGCACAAAGCTGGAAAGCAGGATCAAGCTGAAAAGCGAACGTCGCATTACGATATTCCGGGTGAACGGTCAACGAAGCACAATTAACAACAATTGGACGGTTGTGACAACTGCGCCATTCCTGACCCCCTTTTCACGCGTCTGAATCCCGGTTCCTCATGGCCAACGAACATTTCTACCCACCCATCGAACCCAACCGGACCGGCATGTTACCTGTCGATGACATCCACACCCTTTACTGGGAGGAGTGCGGTAATCCGGACGGAGAACCTATCGTGTTCATCCATGGTGGGCCTGGTGCCGGAGCCACGGAAACCGATCGCCGTTTCTTTGATCCGGACTTCTTCCGCATAATCCTTTTCGATCAGCGGGGTGGTCCGCGTTCCACGCCCCAAGGGGAGACGTGCGATAATACCATCCAACTCCTGGCCGAAGACATCGAACGACTGCGCGAGCATTTAGGGGTAGACACCTGGCACGTGTTCGGCGGCAGTTGGGGTAGTACGCTGTCTCTGTATTACTCTCAGACGTTTCCGGAATCGTGCCGCACGCTGACCATCCGGGGTATCTGGCTAATGCGTGACGAGGAGATAGACTGGTGGCTCTACGGCATGCGCTTGGTGCAGCCTGAACGCTGGCGGGTATTCAATGAACACGTGGCTGAGTCAGAGCGCGAAAATCTGCTGGAAGCCTATTGGAAGCTGTTTCACGACGAGGACACGGATGTGGCTCGTGAAGCGGCCAGAGTCTGGTCTGTCTACGAAGGCGCTTCTTGCACCCTTCTACCAAACCCGGAATTCGAGGCACACTTCCACGACCTGAACATGGCCTGGTGCACGGCCCGGCTCGAAGCCCACTACTTCCGCAACCAACGGTTCGACCCCAGGGATCTCCTGCTTGAGGGGGTGGACCGGATACGCCACATCCCCGGCTTCATCGTCCACGGCCGCTACGACATCGTATGCCCCGTCAAGAGCGCACTCGACCTGCACGAACGCTGGCCCGAAGCTTCGCTGGTCATTGTACCCGATGCCGGGCATTCATCGCACGAGCCTGGGATTACCAGGGAACTGGTGGCCGCTACGGACCGGATCCGGGAATCTGGGTCGCCGGTGCTTCCAGGCTGAAACTGGTCAGCGAGGCCGGATCGTTCCAAGCCCTCCGTCCACGCCAATGACCTGTCCGGTCACCCAGCTGCTGCGCGACGGGTCGAGCAGCCAATCGATGGCCTCGGCCACATCCTCGGGTTGTCCGATTCGGCCGAGGGCGTGCATCGACTCGGATGCCTTGCGCGCTGCTTCATTTGCTGTCAGGCGCTCGCTCATCGGGGTTTCGACCAGGCCGGGAGCTACGCAATTGACCCGTACGCCACGCTGAGCGTAGGTAGCAGCGGCCGACTGCATCAGGCCCACGATACCGGCCTTGGCAGCGGCAATGGCCTCATGGTTGAACAGGCCCGTCCGGGCCACGGCCGAGGTCGAGAGCACGATGGAGCCCCCGGATTTCATCATGGCGCGAGCAGCGCTCTTCACCAGAAAGAAAGAGGAGTCCAGGTTGAGGGCCAGGGTCTGCCGATACTCTTCTTCACTCGTCAGGTGGGCGGGCTTGAGCAAGATGGACCCGACGCAGTTCACCACGCCCGTCAATGCGCCGTTCAAGTCCATAGTCTGCTGCACGGCACCGTGCACTTCATCGGCTCTTGTGCCATCGAGTGAAAGGGTTGAACCTCCTGTTTCGGCAGCAAGTGCGTCGAGACGGGCCTGGTCGCGGGCCGCAAGCACGAGCCGTGCGCCACGGGCCGCCGCCTTACGCGCCACAGCGGACCCGATACCGCCGGTGGCGCCAAGGATAAGGATGGATTCGGTCGAGGGAGTGGACATGTTGGAATGGGTCAACGTTGAAACGGTACTATGAAAGTGCAAAAGACGACATGACGAATTGAGCAGCCTGTCGTCCGGAGGCCATGGCGCCATTGATGGATGATGTGGTCAGGTGGTCGCCACAGACCACAACACCATGTTCGGTGGCTGCTACGGCCGAGGCGCCGAGCGTACGGCTTCCGACGGCCTGTGTAGGCAGTGAATGGGGAATGTGGTAGGTGCGCAGATGCTGCCATTCGCGGATCTGCGATCCGAACCAGGTGCTCAACTCGTCTTCAACACGGGCCAGCAGGATGTCTGCCTCGACCTGTTCATCCGGAAAAACGCTGACGGCCACGAGGTGCTCTCCTTCAGGTGCAAATCCAGGGGCAACCAGGGATGGCACAACCACATTGTTGATCAGACCCTCGCCCTCGCCGTTAAGCATCAAAAGGGGATCGTTCAGCGGGGCGACGGGTGCACGGAAATACAGGCAGAGGGTGCCGTTCCACGGGCGGTCTGTGACGGTACCAGGGTCGTTCGCCAGTGTGCGGGCGCTGTTCATGTCGGTTGCCACCACAATCTTTTCGCCGTCAATGCGTTCGCCTGCCTCTGTAGTGAGCGCCGAGGCATCCAGAACGGCTTTGACTGGGGTATCCAGGTGAATCCATTTCGGGTTCAGGCCTGAAGCCAATTGCTCCGGGATGGCCTGCATGCCTCCAGCCGGGAATGCCGCGTTCCCCTTGGCAAACATGTGCATCACAAACTCAAAGAAGGCCCGGTCTGTTTTCAGGGACGGGTCCAGCGTAATGCCGCCGATGAACGGTTGGAAGAACGATGCGATCATGTCGTCGCCGAAGCCGAACGACTTCCTGAGGGCGTGGGCTGTCGTTTCTCCGGTTGTGCGGTGGCTGCCATTCTGCTCAAAGGACTGCTTGGCAGCTCGTCGCACGCTCAGCACGCGCAATTTATCCGAAAACGAGCCCACCCTGGCACTCAAAGTCGCCAGACTTCGCCCCGGATGCCGCAGTGGATCAGAGACGTGCTGGAATCGGCCGTTCTTCCGGATGAGGGCACCCGCATCGAAAGGATGCAGATCAAGGGCGTCGTAGTCCAACAGAGACTCGGCTTCGGGGTAGGCTGTCAGCAAGACCTGGAAGCCACGGTCCAAACGGAAGCCCTCCACGGAATCGGTCCGGATACGGCCTCCTACCGCATCGCTCTTGTCAAACAAACGGTACGGGATGCCCGCCCGGTGCAGATGGGTGGCACAGGTCAGGCCAGCCAATCCGGCCCCTACGATGAGGACCGGTTTGCCGGTGTAGCCCGTGTGAGTATGGAATATGGCGGTGGTCATGACGCGTCAGTTTGTAATCGAGTCGAACCAGGCATCGCGCCGGCGCAGGATGGCTTCACGCTCGTCGGATGATTTCCTTCGGAGATTGGCCACCTGAAATTTCATGCGACGGTTGGCTGCCAGCCGATCTTCGTGCTCCATGAGGAACGACCAGTACATGGTGGTAATGGGGCACGCGTCTTCTTCTGAGGCATGCTTGGGGTTGAACCGGCAGGAGGCGCAATAATTACTCATGCGGTCCACGTATTGGCCGGAGGCGATGTATGGCTTAGTACCCACCACGCCACCATCGGCAAATTGGCTCATGCCGATCGTATTGGGCAGCGTCACCCAATCGTAGGAATCCACGAAAAGACCCATGTACCAGGAATGGATAGCCCAAGGGTCCGTGCCCGACACTAGGGCATACAGACCAGTAACCATCAGTCGTTGGATGTGATGGGCATAGCCATGTTCGAGTACCTGTTTTACGACCTGGTTCACGCAGATCATGTCGGTGTCTTCGCCCCAGAAGAATTCGGGTAACTCCCTTTCAGCACCAAGTGCATTGCGGTTGCCGTATCCCGGGCCTTCCAACCAGTAGATGCCCCGGATGAACTCGCGCCATCCCAGAATCTGCCTGATGAATCCCTCCACGGCATTCAAGGGTGCTTTACCGTTCCGATACGCTGTTTCTGCGGCTTCAATAGCCTCCCGAGGATCCAACAACTGCAGATTAATGGCCGGGGAGATGAGCGAATGGAACAGCCACGGTTCATCCGTCCACATGGCATCTTGCCACCGGCCGAAATCGGGCAGACGGTGCTCTATAAAATGGTCCAGTACTTGGCGTGCCTGCTCCGGGGTGACGGGCCAGCCGAATGAGGCGGCTGAACCGGGAAGGTCCGGAAGCGCTGACTGCAGATCCTGTATGGTTTTCCGGGTGATGGTATCGGGCTCAAAGCGCAGTGGCTCGACCTTCAAACCGGGTCCGTTTTTACCAAAGGATTGACGGTTGTCACCATCAAAATTCCATTCCCCACCGGCGGGTTCATTGCCGTTCATCAGATAGCCGGTTTCCTTGCGCTTGGCGCGGTAGAAATGCTCCATCACCAGCGTTTTACGGCCCTCGGCCCACACTGCGAATTCCTCTGGTGAAGTCAGAAAATGGGTGTCTTCGACGTACTCGAGCGGTAGGCAAGCTTCGTCGGCAATCCGTTCGAACGCATCGATCAGATCGAACCGGTTGGGCCGGGTCATGCACACACGGGCGGGCTGGTGACGCTGGATGGCATCAAGGAGGATACCATCCAGCGCATCGGGTCCCTCATCCGTGATGGATCGGTAGTCCACCCGGAAGCCGTCCTCCCGGAGTACCTCGGCACGATGACGCATGGCCGAGAATATCAGCGTCATGCGTTGGATGTGGAACGGAAATCGCGTCGCCTCCGTGCGGCTCTCTCCCAGGACGATGAGGTCTCGGTTCGGATCGGCTCCACGCAGGGCGGGGCTGTCCGGGTTCAGTTGATCCGGACTGATGAAGATCAGTTTGCGAGTGGTGCCCACAGTCTGGTTCATGATCAGCAGGCAAAAGCGAACGGGTGGGAAGGTATTTCTGCCGGTGCCGTCCAAGCGGCTGTTCCCGACTGCCATTTCCATGCGGCCCAAGCGGCGCCGAAAGCTGCCAGTTCATGATCCGAAAATTCCTGGTTGGGCAGGCCGTCCATGCCGTTGTCAGTCAGCCATGCAGCAATGCGCTCCCGTGCGGCACCATCCTTCTTGACGGTGGTCAGATCGGTAACGGGTGCGCCCGCCAATGCCAGCGATCCAAACGGATGGACCTCCACGATGGCCGCGTCGGAATGGGCGGACGCAATCATGCGGGAGAGCGACACACCGCGCAGCGTGAGGTAGGCCATCCGGGTCATGGTAGGCGTCATGATCGTTCCCGACGGCATCCCGGCATTTGTCAGGATCGAACGAAGCTCCCGGTCCCGGACACGGTCACCGCCACCGTCTTGATACGAAAGCGGTGCGTCCAGTCCGATGGTCAGGGATGCTCCTCGCGATGAACCATCTACAACGTGCAGGAGATCGGCATCACCCAACCATGTCAGGTGCCGGAGATACATGAGCGTCTCTCCTTGGCGCTCGAACACGGCGCACGCCGTGTCAGCATGATTGGAGGGACCCGATAGATCGACCCCCATGATGATGGGGTGTGCGGTCATGCAGGTTCCTCCAAGGCGAATAATGTCTTTTGAAGGCCTGTTGTTGGCAGAGCCAGCGTTGCGGAGCCAAGAATGCGTCCCGCCGCGGCCTGTCCACTCAAGAGCGCGGTTTCAATGCCACACGCGTGTGACACGTCATCCCGTCCGCACGTAGCCCAGTCTCCGCACGCCGTCAGCCTCAGGTCGTTATCACGGAGGCACTCTTCGGAAGCACCGTGGGAGGTGCGGGCAAAGCGCCAACGGTGTGCTCTCTCGAAGATGGGCGTTGGAAGGGAAGTGCCAACGAGCTCTGAGAACGCCGCGGTCATGTCACGGGCGATGTCATCAGCACCACGCTCCAGATGAGTCGTTGACCACTCCTGAGATGCATGCAGCGCCCACGCTTCGGCGCCTTTGCGAAGCGGTTTTGCATTGTTTCGGATAACCAGATTCAGCACATCTGAGAGCCTGGATCCTGCATCCCAATCAATGCCGAGGGGTGCGTCAAAGGCCAACAGGGTCGTCCAAACAGGCTGCATGTCGACACTGGTCAAACTTTGCAGTAATCGGGGGGATACGCCGGATAGAAGGGCCGACGCCTGTCGAGCAGGGGTGGCAATGATCACTTCATCGAATGGTCCAAACGCGCTTTCATCTTCGGCTATCAAATACCAGCCCTCCTCGGACGAACGAAGACGCTCAATCCGCACAGACTGATGGATGTTCGCATTTTCCGCCAAAAAACGGGCCAAAGCCCTCATGTCGGGCACGCCGGTCCATTGGTCTTCGAAGTCAGACGCATGGGACAGCGGGTGAATCCGGGCCTTGAATCGACTGATCAGACCGCGGCGGGCCCACGCTTGCGCCCAGGGTTTGAGGCGCTCGTCCGTGAAGCGAAGAAAGGGGGCTCCATGGTCTACGGCGCCGCCGTCGAAGAGTCGGGTGGAGATACGGCCGCCCGGACCCCGGCTCTTGTCGAACACCGTAACGTCCATGCCGTGGTCTGCCAGGGTCCGGGCGGCCATAAGACCGGCCGGCCCGGCACCGATGACGCCAATCCGCAGCGCACTGCCCCGGGCCGGCCGGGACACCATGCGCTCATACACCGGCATGTCCACGCGTTGTGCATGGCGCTTGGAAGATCGCGGACGCACGGTACCCAGCATCGGTCGTTCCGGATAGAATGGTCGGTCCAGCATACCCAGGCACCATAGGATTCCGCCGTACGAGTTCGGATCCGAACCGTCCAGAGCGTACCGATGATTGAGATCGATGAGCATCTCGAGAGCTTCCTGTGCCGAACGCGTCCACGCCAGAACAGCCTTTCCCCATGTCATGCGAACATTGTTGTGCAGTTCGCCATGAACAAGAAGCGACGTCTGCGCTGCATTCCACAGAGGATCTTCCGTCTGTGAGCGCGCTAGCTGCTCCCAATCATACAGGGCGGGACGGTCGTCTTTCGAATGATCCAAAAGCGTTGTCCGCGCCCACTCGGGTAGAATACTGACCGATTCGACATCATCGTTGTACAGACACAAATTGAAGGCCAGTTCACGCCAGATCAGGAGCTCGTCGAGGAATTTCTCGGCACCTGCCGATCCGTGTCTGGCAGCATCGCGCGCCACCTTGAAGGGCGAAATATGCCCATAGTGTAAATAGGGGCTCATCCGGCTAACCCCGTTTTCCGCGGTGGGGGTATTTCGCTTACGCGCATATCCCTTCATTCCGGTCGCAAGGAAATGCTCCCAGCGCTGCGTTGCCGCCACTGTTCCACCACGGGTATGTGGAACCGGGCCCACAGCATGGTCAATGCGGCAACCGGCTACCAGGTCGGCAATGGGTATGGACCAGTTGACCTCTCCTCGGACGTCCCCCTGCCACGCTAAGGGTCGGGCGGTGGATTCGGGCCAGTCCCCGGGGGCGCGCTCCATGGCCTCCTCTCCCATACGGTTTCGGAAATGGTAGGCGCGGGAATAGCCCTTGCCGATGCTGCGTATGGGCACGATGCAGGATGCATCAACCAGGATCCAAGGGCGGTTGTAGCTCGCCATCAACGTTCGCTGCCAGGCCGGGAAGGGAGGTGCCGGATAATCTTCTGTGACCACCAGACTTGCCTGATCGATCAATTCCCGAAGCGGCCCGGGGATGGCCGGATCCGGTGCGAGGTGGAAGACATGCCGGATGCCGCGCTCTGCCAGCGTATCGTGCACATCTTTTGCGCCTTCGAGGATGAAGGTGTGGTGCCGGTCGTTGTTGAACGGGTGACGTCCCGCCAGGCCCTGGTACACCAGCAGCGGCTTATCCATCAGCACCGCAAATGAGCATGCCACATCGAGAGCCGGATTCTCATCCGCGCGCACGGAGTGGTGCATCCAGTACAGCACGAAATCGCCCTGCCCGTCCCAGCCGGATTCGCAGCCGTCGGGGACGTGGCAGCGTTCGCTCAGATGCGGTGGAAGGGTTGAAATGTCGTCCATGGAGATTGTGGGAGCGTAGGGAACGGGACTTGTTTGCGGCAGGAAAGACCGTAACCGAAACGATCAAAGTGCTACAAATGAACGCTTTTGGAACGCACCGTTGGGTGTGCATGGCCGGATTTCCGTTACCCACCTCCATGCTGTAAACAGTAATCCGGTCTGGTACCGTAACCGCAGTCTGTCTCCAAACACTGAATACTCCCCGCGCCCATCCAGAACCGGTCGAGCCCACCACTCAGGCCACAACATCCAGTCATCATGAGCGAGCAGAGCAACGTCCCTTTCCGTGCCGTCGGTGGCGACGGGCATGGTACTCCCCATTCCATTGCCACGAATCATCCGTCCCATCCTCACCTGGACGAAGACGATGATATCCTGACGCCACCCCGATATCGGCGTATCGATCACTACGGGGTGGATTCGACCGAGGCCATTGCTGCCAACGTCCGTAGCATCCTGACCCACATCGGGGAAGACCCGGAGCGGGAGGGTTTGCTGAAAACGCCGGAACGCGTGGCCAAAGCGCACCAATTCCTGACGCACGGGTATTCGCTGGACCCGAAGGAAATCCTGACCAAGGCGCTCTTCAAGGAAGACTATGACGAGATGATTCTCGTCAAGGACATCGAGCTCTACTCCCTGTGCGAGCATCACATGGTGCCCTTCTTCGGTAAAGCCCATGTGGCCTACATCCCGGATGGCCGGATCGTTGGTCTGTCCAAGATCCCACGCGTCGTCGATGTGTTTGCCCGCCGCCTTCAGGTGCAGGAACGATTGACGATGCAGATCCGCGATGCCATCAACGATGTGCTGCAGCCGAAAGGTGTGGCCGTTGTCATCGAAGCAACACACATGTGCATGGTCATGCGCGGCGTCCAGAAGCAGCACTCATCGACCACGACCTCTGCTGTCAGCGGTGCTTTCGAGGAGGAGCGAACCCGCGCCGAGTTCATGCGGTTGATCGGCTGATCAGGGTCCAGTCCTTCAAGAGGACCTGGCTCAGCAATCAGCCCTGACCCAGCTCTTGCGCGTCCTGTTGGGTACGTTGCTCAGTCGTTGTGAATTCAGTCCCCTGACCAATCAGGATTAGCCCGGGGCATCTGGGCATCGACATCGGCTCTCCACGTACGAAGCATTCCGAGTAACGAGTCAGCCAAGGACGATTGGTTGGCCGCCAGGTTGGTCCATTCTCCCGGGTCATTGTCCAGATCGTAAAGTTCGACGGCTCCCGTTTCGAACCATTCAATCAGCTTGTATTGGCCGCTGATAATGGCTCCTCCGGGTCGATTGCCCGACCCGTGATAATGCGGAAAATGGAAGTACAACGGTCGTTCGATCCGCCCTGGGCTTGCCAGGCTGCGTCCGTCTACATCCGGTACATCCAGTCCTGCCATATCAAGAAGGGTCGGAACGACATCGACGGTCGAAGCGGCATCGGTACGCAGACCGGGCATGCTGGAGCGAGGGTCGTGGACGATGAACGGAATCCGGATACCCCCTTCATAGAGGTACCCTTTGCCAGCACGTAGCGGCCGGTTTGATGTGGGTCCGCTCGTACGGCCGCGCATCAGTGTGGAAAGTCCGCCATTGTCAGAAACGAAGACGACGATCGTCCGCTCGGCGATGCCCTGATCCTCGAGGGCCTGTATCAGGCGAGCCATACTGTCGTCCGTGCTCTGCATCATCGCGGCGTAATCGGCGCGATCCTGGCAAATACGGGTAGTGGACCATTCAGGATCATCGTCAAAGGGTTCCGGTCGGCACGTCGGTGATGCGTCCAGACGAGACTGCTCGGCCTCGATCATGGCTGCCGGCGCCTGGATGGGCGTGTGGACGGCATAGTGCGACAAGACAAGGAAGAAGGGTTTATCGACACTACTTTCGATAAACGTCACCGCCTCATCCGTCAACCGATCGGTGAGGTATTCCCCTTCGAAACCCTCTTCCAGATCTGGCACATCCCATGGGGATCCGCCTTCCCGGGCATAAGGCCAAAAGAAGGAAGCCGGATGACCTGCTGCATGGCCTCCAATATTGACATCGAATCCCTGATCCTCGGGATGGAAGCCTTCAGCGCCCAGGTGCCACTTTCCAATGAAGCCCGTAGCGTAGCCGGCGGACTTGAAGTGCTCTGCTACGGTAGTCTCCTCCAACGGTAATTGCCATTCGTAATCAGCTTGGATGAGTTGTCCTTTCTGCTGCCCGCCAATCCAGTTGGTAATGTCGAGCCGGGCGGGGTGCTTGCCCGTCATGAGCGCTGCACGCGTGGGAGAGCAGACCGGACTGTCGGAATAGAATCGCGTGAAACGAATTCCTTCCTGTGCCAGCTTGTCGATGGCCGGTGTCTGGTATGCTTCGCTGCCGGAGACTCCGAGGTCCTTCCATCCCAGATCATCGATGATGACGAGGACTACATTCGGGGGAGGAGATGCGTTGCACGACGTGAGTGCTACGATCAGAAGCAGCGGGAGAAAACGTTTCATGGTGGGAGAGCAAGTGAGTGAAGCGATTGAGGGCTCAGTCGTCGATGGCTACGAGGCGACCCTTTTCGATGCGGTATCCATTCCTGATCTGGTCGTCGCTCAAACCATCTGCGAGTAACCTGGCCAGATCGGCACGCAGGGTTGCTGCCTGCATTATATCGCGCAGCGTTATTCGATCGAGCTCCACGATCGAGGCTGCATGCAATTCACGCCGCTGGGCCTCAATCGCGGTCAACGCTGCATCTGTCAGGAAGTCGGCTTCTGTCTGATCCGAGACATGATGGACATCAAAGGTCATGTCGGCTTCGATCACATCCGCGACCTGGCCAAGCGTGATGTCTTCCGGGTTATTTGCAAGAGACACACCACCGCCGGCACCGCGTCGCGTCGTGACCAGACCAGCTTTTGAGAGGTCCGCGATGATTCGACGCAGCACGACAGGATTGGTATCCATGCGCGCAGCCAGCGAGGTTGACGTATGCACCGAATCCTGATCGGCAGCGAGCAGGATCAGGACGTGCAGGGTGGAAGCATATTGGGTTGACGGCATGCCCTAATGTAACAGGTGCTGTTACATTTTCAAGTCATCGATGCCGTTCATCAGGCATGAAGAGGCCATTTCGCCGCCTTTCGGACGATATCGCTGGGAAGGGCCGCTGGCAGACCGATGGTTTTCAGCGAGTCGATGAGGTTTCAGTTCGAAAAAAGACGCGGGCCGTCCTCTTCAATCACCTCGATATCCTGGATGGCGAACCACGACTCGCCTTCCATTCCAGCGCTGTTCTTGTAAGGAGATTCAGGATCCCCGGTATCAATGTCTACCACGAACACCAGGTCCTTTTTCATGCCATCCGCTACCTCCACTCCCTCGGCTATATCGGCAACCCGACCTGTGATACTGCCCACCGTGATACCCTCTCGGCTGTAAAGATGGACCCGAACCTGCTTACCGATAAGATGATACATGAGAAACTCTTGCTGGAGGATGTGCTCTCGCGCTTTCCGTTCGTCGATGTCATTATGTTGTGGGGAAAGGAGTGCGACCTATTTTCACCTCGCATTGTGACGAAGACGAAGACCGCAGCAGAGTAGCGCATGCAGGCATCGCTCCATTCCCTCTACGCATCAACCGCAGGTGCCGGATTCCCGTTCCGCTGTGCCCTGCTGATCCTCACGGTGTTCATTTTCGGGCTGGTATTCCACCCTCGGAACGCAGCAGCCCAGGTCGCCCTTCGCGGTACGGTCATCGACGCGCAGACCGAGCAGGCCTTGCCGCAGGCCACCGTTCAGATCGAAGGGACCATCCGCGGCACGGTCACTAACGCGAGTGGCCAGTTTCTTTTGACGCTTCCCGAAATACCAACCACGCTTGAAGTCCGCTACATCGGTTATCGGAGTCAAAAAATTGATGTCACGCGGGAAAACCTGTCTGGCGTGATCATTCGCATGGAGCCAGCGGCCGTCGAACTGGACGAATTGGTGGTTCTGGATGACAATCCGGCTGAAGCCATTGTCCGGCGAGCCATTGCTGCTCGGGACGGGATGCGAGAGTTTGTGCGTGCCGGATATGCAGATGTCTACACCCGCTTTCTACTGTATTCGGACTTCGATCTCGTTCAGATGAATGAAAGTGTCCGTGCTTCCTGGTGGACGGTCGAAGCTGGGCCGCGCGAGGTGATTCGAGCCGAACGAGCCCAGCCAACACGAAGTGAGCTGTTCCGATTCGCAGCCCCACACGCTGTACCCAATTTTCTGGATCATGATATCAATCTACTCGGAACGCGATACACCGGACCGCTGCATCCCGACGCCATTGATCGCTACCGGTTCACTGAGGGTGCTACCCGTGAATTTGACGGAAGACGAGTCATAGAGATCTTTTTTCGCCCTCGCAGTGCGACCATGCCGGCCTTTACGGGATCAATGGCCATCATGGACTCGGTCTGGGCCGTTTTGCAAGTGAACGCTCGTCCATGGCCAGGGACCGACGTGGTACCTCCCGTAAAGTCACATGATCTGGTACTGGAGCAGCGCTTTCTTTCCATAGGAGATTCTGTTTGGGTACCCCAGAGCCTGATCGTGCAGGGGGTAGTCGAGTTCGGGAGAGCTGGTGTGGCTTATCCACTGGCGCGGTATCACCAGGTATCGGGCCTTTCTTTGCATGCGGTGAATCCACCAGTCCCTGATTCACTGCGTGTTCCAGGGCCAACGACCGTGCGGGATCCCTTGGCGGCTTTCAACGGAGATCTGTTCCTGCGCAATCCTTCGTACATCCCCGCCACGCCGCGCGAGGCTGAACAGATCGCCACCATGGATCCTGGTATGACGCTCCATCGTGCCTTCCGCCCTGAAGGGATTTTGGCCACCTATACTGCCGTCGATGTCACCGAAGACAGTGACGAAGTCGAGCGCTCAGCCCGACTGGATCTGGCGGAGCGTATCACAGGTGGCGACTGGTTCTGGTACAACCGGGTTGATGGATGGCATCCAGGTCTCGGATATGGTGGCACCATCAATCCGGGTGAGGAGCGGGATGATTTTCGAAGCGGAATCTGGCGGGTGTCTGCCGGATACTCCATGGAGCGGAAGCGGCCGACGTACAAGGCAGAGGTCAGCTTGCCTTGGCAAGTAGGCGCTGTGAGAGGATTCTTTGGCGGTTTTGCGTCCGATGCCACATCGGTGGTTGCCCGCCCGGAAGGGCTGGGACGGTTTGTGCCGGGGATGTCCACCTATCTGGGATGGGACGATATCTACGACTACTTCGATCTACGTAAGCAGCGACTGAGTCTGGACCTGGCGCTCGGGGCGCTGCCGGGGCTTGTTTCTCTACGCATGAACAACGAACGGCATCGCTCCCTGGAAAAGCTGAGTGATTTCAACGGGTGGCTCTTTCGAAATGTGCAGCGACCTAATCCGGATATCGTCGAAGGGACGTTGCGATCCACTGAGGTTGGATTGCTACTTGGTAATCAGGAGCGGATGTCCATGGAAGTCTCGTGGGAGCGCTCGCCCGGCTGGCACCTGGCATCGGATTTCGAATTCACCCGTATCGAGGCGCGCGCCACCGCAAGAACTACGACGTTCTTCCGTCGTCGGGCGCGGCCAAATTGGCTGCGGGTAACCGTCATTGGCGGTACCAGTAACGGGAGTCTACCTGTACAGAGGCAATTCGGATTGTCTGGATCGGCGGGTCCGTTTGCCGAATTTGCAGGATTCCGCTCGCTGGAGAATGGACGTTTCCTCGCAGATGAATTGCTGGGAGTGTTCTGGGCACATGACTTCACGACCGCCTTGTTCGAAAAGGTTGGACTCTGGGGACTGGCTGATCGAGGTTGGGGTGTCCATGTGTTTGGTGGGCATGCCTTCTCTTCGGATCCGGATTTAGGCACATTTGGCGGGTTACATCACGAGGCGGGAGTGGGCATTTCTTACCCCTTCGGTTTACCGTTTCGGCTGGATATAGCCACCGGGTCCACCGGCGGGTGGACCATGAAATTCGGCCTTCCCTTGCGCTGAAGGCAGATTCAGTAGAAAAAGTGATATGCTGAAATAAGGGTATGACAAAATGATGTCACACCCTGTAGGTATCCTGATACCGAACGAAAAACACGGTATTCCAGCATGAACGCTTCCACTCGTCTTTCCGTCTCTGCCTTTCCCACGATCGCCTGGCTGCAACAGCGCGCTGCAGATCGCGCGCCCGCCGCGCGCATCGAATCACACCGCCTCCCGGCCCGTCCATCTCCCGCCATGCGCCTCTTGCAGGCGCTTCGTCCCATGCTCGATGCAGAGGTCCGAGTGGAGGAGCACGTATGGGTGGCTACACCTGACGGAGAGCTGCCCGTTGATTTCACGCTGCAATACAAAGGCAAGAAGATTGCATTCTGTTGCCGCCCTTCGTGGATCGATGCTCATTCTGACCAGGATGCACTGACGCTGGTCTACGGTGGTCATGAGGCCCTGTACCGTTGCGAGCTTAATGAAACCCACGAAGCAGCTGTGGATGCGGCCTATACCCTCATGCAAGCGTTGCCGACGTGGTTTTCCAGCTTCGGGCGTCTTTCCCTGGGACGTCGGGCGACGGATGCAGTCGTGGCCTCGGCAGCGTCCAACTCAGGAAAAGGCTGGTCGGTACGCGGAACGGGATGTCACATTACCGCCCTTCGCTTGCACGTGGCTTCCGACTGGGTGGTTGCGTTCGAACGAGCCCTGCGCGGCGGACGGGATCTCGCGCTCAGCGCGTAATCCGATACTCCCGAGCACCTCCGCTCCAGTCCCGTGCTCGGCCAGCACGTAAGCGCCGCTCAGTTTCCGGTGCGCCGGTCCAGTTGCGTCGTGGCCCGCCGTCCCCGCCAGACCTCGGTATCCCACGTGGCCCGCTGGTGGACGACGGCACGACCGAGCCGGACATTGCCGGAAGCGAGTCCGAGGTTCAGATAGTACTGCATGACAGCTCGGGCGCGATCCAGCGCCAGGTCCTGAGCATTGCGTTCATTGTCGAAGGCATGGCCTGAAATGACCAGAGTCCGGTCCGGACAGCGGGATGCCGATGCAAAGTTCTCGCGCAGGATCTCCCGCATTTCGAGCGCCAGTTCAGGATCCTGGTAGGGGAAATACACCGGGGCGAGGCCGGTCACTCTACCGACTTTATCCCAGCAGCGGTAACCAGCTTTCGGCCACCCAGAATCCGAGAAAGGTCCCCACAGCATACCCCAATGACCCGATCAAGATGGAGGGTAGTACCAGATCTTCCCGACCAAGGCTTCGCGCGAGAGCAAGCGCGGAGGTGCCACCACCCACATTGGCTTGTGAGGTGATGGAGGCGATAACGGGATTGACTCGAAAAGCCCAAGCCAACCCATAGACGATGATTCCATGGACCAGGACCGTCACTATCGTGAAAATCAGCAGTGTCACGCCCAACTCGCCCAGCCCGCTCATAGCGCCAATATCGCAGTAGGCTCCGATTACGCAGAGAAAGAGGTAGACCGCAAACATGCCCATGACTTTGAGTCCTGGTAGTCGCGAAATTCCCGGGATCTGAGCCAGGACCAGCGCGATTCCCGTCAGGAAAAGAGCGGACGGTATGGAAGGAAAGACGGTCGCGATGCGTTCAGAAACCCAAACGGCTCCCAGTCCCAGTGCAAGCACAACACCAATATCCATCGGATGAACGGTTTCCGTGTCTTCCTCCTGGCCCGTTGTAACCTCGCCGATAAGCTGTTTCATCTCGGAGCCAGGTCGTTTGGGCCAGATGTGCACCACGGCTCGAGGTACGGCAAGTGTGATGATCATCCACAAGGCGGTCACAATGTTGTCAACTACAATCGAGCCGCCGTAGAGGAGTCCCTCTTCCATTACTCCGTAGTGCAGTCCAAGCGTATTGAAGTTGACGCTGCCTCCGGTATACGTCCCGACAAACATCCCTCCGATGGCGTTGAACATGGGCCCGATTGTTTCTGCGCCGTTGATCACCCACATCCCGACGAATACACCGACTGCTGTCGCCAGGCTACCCAACAGGAACATGACAATGATGGACCGACCGGCCTTGAGTACGTCCTTCAGATTGATGGGAAGGAGCAGCCAGAAAATGGCCAGCGGCGCAACGGTGTTGAAAACGAACGTGTAAGCGGGAATGGGTGCGTCAGAGCCGGTTCCTGTGGGCAGCAGGCCGAGGTTCGCGATAAGCGCAGTGAACAGGATGACCAGCAGGGCCGTCCCGAAGTGCTTCAGAAACGTGCGGCGCACCAGAAGTTCAGTGAGGAATACGACGGCGCTCAGGACACCAACGATGTATGTGGCTTCAGTCATGTGCTCGCAAGAGAGGTCATTTCGCTCGTTCCATCGGCGGGAGGCGGGACCATTACGGTCCTGTTTCGTTCAAGCGACCGGCGCAGTCGAAGCAGATCCTGCCGATCGAGTATCGCCAAATCTCAGTCGCCTTCCAAACAATCCATCGACCCGTGCGGCTCATGTTGCAGCCTGAAGAGCGGTCCCGTTATGCCCGTCATCTCCTCCTGCCTCAGCTGGGTGAAGCCGGTCAGCTGCGATTAAAGGAGGCATCCGTGCTGGTCGTTGGAGCTGGTGGATTGGGTACACCGATGTTGCAATACCTGGCAGCTGCGGGTGTCGGCACGTTGGGAATCGTGGATGATGATGTTGTCAGCTTGAGCAACCTGCATCGTCAGATCCTGTTCGGGACGGCTGACGTGGGGCGTCCGAAGGTAGACGTCGCGGCAGAGGTGCTCAGACGACTCAATCCCCATGTCAAGATCGAGCCCATGGCCCAACGGCTGGATCGCACCAACGCTCTCGACATCATCGGGCGATACGATGTTGTGGCCGACGGCACGGACAACTTTGCGACGCGCTACCTGGTCAACGATGCATGTGTACTGCTTGGAAAGCCCAATATCTATGCCTCCATATATCGCTTTGACGGTCAGATTTCAGTCTTCGGTGCCCCGGAAGGTCCTTGCTATCGCTGTCTGTTCCCAGAGCCCCCACCGCCAGGCACGGTTCCATCGTGTGCTGAGGGAGGCGTTTTGGGAGTATTACCGGGGATGGTCGGCACATTGCAGGCGACGGAAGTCATCAAATGGTTGACGGGTATCGGAGATGTGCTCGTCGGACGACTGCTTATGTTCGATGCCATGACCATGGACATGCGGACCCTCCATGCCGGGCGCGACCCGGATTGTCCAGTCTGTGGGAATTCGCCCTCGATTATGGAACTGCAGGATTACGATGCCTTTTGCGGAATGCCTCCGCCTGAAGAGGCGTCAATACCTGCGACTTCCAACCCAGATTCCCCTGCCACCATGGTTTTCGGCCCACGTGTTCCTGAAGTAACGGTCACCCAATTGGCTGAACTGAAATCTTCGGGCGATGACTTTCTGTTACTGGACGTTCGCCATCCGGAGGAATTGACCATTGCCGATCTCGGAGGAACGCTGGTCCCCATGGACGAGCTGCCGACACGATTGGAAGAGGTGGCACCGGCAAAGGATGGGCATGTTGTTGTGATGTGTCGGTCTGGCTCACGTTCGGGCCACGTGGTTGCCTGGATGCAGCAGCTCGGCTATACGAACGTGTTCAACTTGGCCGGTGGCATTATCGCTTGGTCAAGGGAAATCGACCCGACTGTAGCTATTTACTGAGTAGTGTCACAGAGGCTAAGCGTCCAGCATCCGGGCGTTTCCCATTCCTGCATTCTGATCTCCCTTCCATGACCCATCGCCTGAGCGGTCTTCTCATGACCGTCGTAGTAATCGGATCTTGGCTTGCGCCAAGCGCCGCTGCACAGGATCCGACGACACTTGCTCGTATCACCGAACCCATCATCCTGGATGGGTTTCCGGACGAGCCCGTTTGGGAGCAGGTAGCTCCAATGGATCTGACCATGTACGAACCCATCTCAGGTGGGTCCATGACGGAGCAGACAGAGATCCGGGTAGCCTATGACGATGACTACCTGTACGTGTCCGGCAAGATGTTCGATTCTGATCCCTCCCAGATTCGAGGCAACACGCTGTACCGAGATCGTTATTCAGGAGATGACACGTTTGCGATCGTGATGGACACGTTCAATGACAACGAGAATGCTCTTTGGTTCTTTACCACGCCAACGGGTGTTCGATTTGACCATGCCGTCTCGTCCGATGCCAATGGTAGGGGAGGCGGCTCTTTCGGTGGCGGCGCCGTCAACAGTTCCTGGAATACGTTTTGGGATGTAGCCACGCAAGTCGATGAGCGCGGGTGGTTCGCTGAAATGCGCATCCCGTTTTCCAGTTTGGCCTTTCAGGAGACGAACGGACAGGTGGAGATGGGAATGATTGTCTATCGCTTCATCGCTCGAAAAGGTGAGCGTCACATCCATCCGCCCATTGCTCCAAACTGGAGCCTCGGCTTCGCGAAACCCTCGCAGGCTGTAAAAGTCAGGTTCGAAGGCATCAAATCGCAGAAGCCGTTTTATGTCACGCCGTACGTCACGGGAGGGAGTACAGGGCTGCATTCCCTGAATGACGAAGGAACCGCCTACGCCTTCGATAACGAATTCACCCGTCAAGCGGGAGTCGATTTCAAGTACGCTATCAACAGCAACCTGACCTTCGACGCGACCATCAACACGGATTTTGCCCAGGTTGAAGCTGATGACCAGCAGGTCAACCTTTCTCGATTCTCTCTCTTCTTTCCAGAAAAGAGGCAATTTTTCCAGGAGCGCTCGGCGCTGTTCGACTTTTCAACGGGTCGGAGGGATCGGCTCTTCCATAGTCGGCAGATCGGTATCAATGAAGGACAGACTGTTCGCATTCTTGGAGGAGGTCGCCTGGTCGGTCGTATCGGGGAGTGGGATATCGGGGCCATCAGTATGCAAACCGAATCCCAGGGGGCATTACCTGCAGAGAACTTTGGGGTGCTGCGACTTCGAAGACGGGTGGTAAATGATCAATCGTATGCCGGTGTCATGGGTACGAGCCGCCTCGGCGATGACGGATCCTGGAATATGGCCTACGGTGCAGATGCCACGATTCGACTGAGTGATTTCGATATGCTCGAAATGAAATGGGCCCAAACGTTCGACGATGACTTGATCGACCTGAACGGCACGTCATTGACCGGCTCAGCCTATGGGTCGGTTCAGGTACAGCGTCAGACGGATATCGGATGGTCTTTTCGCACGAGCGCTGCGTATGCTGGAGAAGATTACTCGCCAGGCGTAGGCTTTGTACAGCGTGCGGATTATACCCGGTACTCATGGGATGTCCAGTACGGATGGCTCTCGCCCGATGAGGCTAAATTGCGGACGCATGATGGGTCCGCGTACGGGTCGGTCTATTTGCGCAACGAAGATGGGTCGTTGGAGTCCCTTCGTGCAGGTGGGAGTTGGGATTTCGACTTCAAGAACAGCTCAAGTGCGCGACTGAGCTCCAATTATCTCGTCGAAGATCTGGAACGCGACCTTTCGTTTCCCGGCAATACCACCGTCCCAGAAGGGCGCTACGGGTTTCTCGAGGTGGAAGGGAGCTACGATCTTCCGGGCGGAAGCTTGTTTCGAGGCCAGGTTGAGGCGCAGTTGGGGACGTTTTATGATGGGGTTCGCTACTCGATCGGGCTGAACCCAACATGGAACGTCAACCGGTTTATTGAGCTGGCTGGGGACTATGAGTTCACGTATCTCGAGTTTCCCGATCGGGATCAGCAAGCTTCCATTCATCTGTTGGGATTGCGCTCCCAGATCGGACTCAATACAAAGCTTTCCCTGAATGCATTCGTTCAATACAACACGGCGGCCAACCTGGTCGCTTCGAACATGCGTTTTCGCTACAACATGGCCGAGGGGAATGACCTCTGGGTGGTTTACACAGAAAACCTTAACACGGATCGCTTCCGCGATATGCCGGCTCTTCCGGTCTCGAGTAACCGCACGTTGTTGCTCAAATACACCTATACGTTCATCCGGTGAGCACGGAGGTGTCCGGCAACCGCATGGCTGCTCTTGGTCAGATGGCTGAGCAGACCTTCAACCATCAGCCTTCATCCCGTTTTCAGCCGGATGATTTCCGGCATATCGATAGGCAGGATGGCTCCCTCAATCGCCACGTCCTGTAAGAGGGCACCCGAAAGATCCGTCTCGGTCAGGTCAGCCCCGGTCAGGACCGTTTCACGAAATCGGGCTTTTCTGAGCGATGCTTCCCGGAGGATGGTATTGAAGAGAATGGCCTCGGAAAGACGGCACCCATCCATACTCGCCTGCGAGAAGTCTGCAAAAGAGAGCGTTGCGAATGAAAGATCTACTCCGTCCAGATGAGCACCACGAGCCACGGCATGGCTCAAGTCCGCACCGGTTAGGTTGCCGCCACTGATTTCGGCTCCGGACAGGTCCGCTTTCTCCAACTCACATACCGTAAGGAATGCACCTTTCAGATTGGCTCTCGAAAGATTGTATTCCTGCAGCCAGCGACCGGTGAGATCGGCTCCCGACAGGTCGGGTATCAGATCCGGCTGCTCTTTCCGCCAGGCATTCCACGAGGCAGCGCCTGATTCCAACAACTGGATGTGCTCGGTATTGGCCAAGATGAAGGGGTTCCGGATTGAGAGTACCCCAACGATAGGTTGGTGCGGGGACTTTTTCAGGATTTGTGGAAAGATGATGCCAGATTACCCTCCTGATCCTTGGCCCCCCTTGGCTATCACCCCGTTGATGACCAACAACAGGGGCTATGGCAGACCCTGTGCAGCGTCTGGGCAACACATCAGAGTAGCCGCGACGTTTGGGGGACTGGAGCAATACCCAATAAAAAAGCCCGGTCCTGAAGATCAGAACCGGGCTTTTGGGCGATGTGGAGCTAAGCGGAGTCGAACCGCTGACCTCTTGAATGCCATTCAAGCGCTCTACCAGCTGAGCTATAGCCCCATTGCCATGCGATACGCGGAGGAGCGCGAGACGCGAAGCGAGCCGTAAAGATAGGGCTTTGGCTTCGGATCAGGCAAGAATGATGGGACAAGTCACGTGCCGATCCATCATCATTTCATGTGCGTGCCGTTCCCGAAGATGCTCTTTTCAACCCTCAACGTTGCGAGAAGAGCGAGGTCAGGGTACCGACGGAGGCCGTGTACAAAGCCGAACCGATCCATAAACCGGTAACGAGGAACGCGTTTCGCGCACCTGCCTGCAAGGCGAGTAAGGTCACGAAAATACCATTGTGAACCAGGGCAACTACCAATCCGCCAAGGAAGGCTTGGCGAGGGAGAATGAGCAATCCTTCGCGTTCAGAGCTCGGAAACAACCCGAGAGTGAAGCCGATGATGGTCTTCACCAGCATGTGCAGCCCCCACGTGTTGTAGACGGCATCCATCAGAAAACCGAATACGAATCCTCCGACAGCCCCCCATTGACGCCCTTTTCGTACACCCAGCCACGCAACGAACAGGAGCACAGCATCGGGATAGGCGCCCCACAACGTGATACGTCCCAGTATCAGCCACTGCACCAGGAATATTCCCAGACCGGTGAGGACGATGCGCAAAAAAGCGGGCATGAATCGAGCGTGCGTTTCGAAAGTGGATGGGTCCCAATCTACGAAGGGGAGCCAGCCTTTCCATCGAGATGCCGGGAGGAACCTGCATGGCCACTTCGGGTTCGGAGCCGAGGAAGTCTCGCGACCCGCGCGGCCTCCATCCAGGCCTTCAACACCTCCTGACGCACCACCGATGGCAGAGCGAAAAAAACGCAGTGGCGGCAGACGCGCCAATCAGCGATCCCGCGGAAAAAGCCGTGGCGTGATGGTTTTCGAGAGGAAGAACTACCTCCTCCTGATGCTGGGCATCGCGCTGGTCGTTGTGGGCTACGTGATCATGCGCATGGAGAACGAGGTAGATGGGTTCATCTCCTTGTATGTCGCCCCACTTATGATCCTTGGTGGCTACCTCGAGATCATCTGGGCCATTATGTGGCGGCCCAAAAGGGAATCGGCGACCTCCTGATCAGTAGAGCAGATAGGAATCACGTTGCTCGCTGAAGGCGGCAATGTCGTCTTCCCAAGACCATTCCCACGCTTGAAGGTCCATTCCACCTCTTACCCGATCCAACGTTGATGTAGATCCCGAGAGCAGGGCCAGCCAACGTTCCCGGAAGAAATCATCCTGTACAGATTCGGGTGCAGCGGCGTACATCCGTGCAACCAGATCCAGTCCCAGAGCGACAGCAGATACTTCGTGTGCATCCTCGACGCTGATCTGAAGCGTTTGGATCGGGGTATCTTTCCACTTGGGATTCAAGGACGCCCCTGGGATACTGACGGGTGTCGCTGTGCCGGCATCGATGCGGACGCCGGCCGGATCCCAGCGGGATACCTTGGCGGCAAGTATCTCGGCATCCAGCCATGGCGCACCTATGGTCAGAAACGGCGTAGGAGTTCCCCGTCCTTCACTCGCAGTCGTGGCTTCGAAGAAGCACGTGCCGGGATAGATCAATGCTGCTTCAAACGTGGGTAAGTTCGGACTGGGCGCAATCCACTCGAGTCCGGTGTCAGGCCACAGCATGTTGCGTTCCCATCCATTCATCTGGACGACGCGTAGGTCCAAATTGCTCAAGCCAGGAATCCAACTCTCGCCTTGGATCATCCGGGCCAGTTCACCGACCGTGAGTCCATGTTGAACTGGAACGGGAAACTGAGAAACAAAGGAGACCAGGGAATCGCCTCGCAGATACCCCGCCATACGCTCACCCCCCAGCGGATTGGGACGGTCCAGAACGATGAATGGCACACCGGCCTCAGCTGCTGACTGCATCGATAACCCCATCGTGGAGATGTAGGTGTAGAATCGAGCACCTACGTCCTGGATGTCAAAAACCAGCGCATCCAACCCGGTCATCATCGCACTCGTAGGGCGCCGATGCTCGCCGTAGAGGCTGTAAACAGGAACTCCGGTTACGTCGTCGATGCCGTCCGAGATCTTGGCTCCTGCGTCTTCGTCGCCACGAATTCCATGCTCAGGACCAAACAAGGCTCCCAGCTCCACCTTTTCGGTTGCATGGATCCAGTCAATCAGGTGCTCTTCGCCCGAACGCGCGGTGTGATTGACGATCAATCCGACCCGAAGGCCATCCAAGGCTTCGAAGCCGGAGGCAACCAGGAGATCAGCACCGGTAGAAACGACAGCGGGCGGGCGGAAGGCGTCATCTGAAGATGCGCCATCCGCCCGCCCGCTGGGAAGATCACAAGCAGATACTGCCAGAAGCAGTATCGCGGTCAACAACCGCTCAACCGCCGTTGTTGATGATCTCGAATTCAGGGAAGAAGTAATTTGCTTCCAGTCGACCGTTTTCGATGGAGTCCGATCCGTGGGCAATGTTTTGACCTTTGTTGTCTGCAAACAGCTTGCGGATCGTACCCTCGGCAGCTTCCTCAGGATCCGTAGCGCCAATCAGCGTACGGTAGTCTGCGACGGCGTTCTCTTTTTCAAGCACCATCGGAACGCAGGGGCCCGAGGTCATGAAGTCAACGAGCTCTCCGAAGAAAGGGCGCTCTTTGTGAACAGCGTAGAACCCTTCAGCTTCTGCACGGGAGAGCTGAACGAGTTTCATGGCGCGGATCTTGAATCCGGCTTCCTGAATGCGGCGGGTCACTTCGCCGATAAGGTCTTTGCGGACACAGTCCGGCTTGAGAATGGCAAGTGTGCGTTCTGCAGCCATGGTAGTCTTGGACAGTTTCGTTGTGTGAATCAGACCGCGCTAACGCTCTTGCAACGGGCGGGGATGCCAGATAGCCGGGAAGAAAAGATGAATCGTTCGAAGCTCAACCCAGATCGAGGTGGCCCATATGGCACGCACGGCGTGCTGTTGCATCAGTCCTCGTTCACGGGCTCGACGACCAGCAATACGGTGTACTCGGACACGTCGCGGTCTGCCCCTTCCACCGGGTAAGGATCAACTTGGAGCAATCGGAAGCGATACCCCTGGAACTGGATGATGTCATTGTTTTCGTACGGAGTAGCCACCAAGCCAGGTATGTAGGCGACCAGCTGATATCGAACAAACTGGGCATCCGTGACGGTAAGCAGCACGCCCGCTCGGCCTGCCTGGATACACTCGACGCTGTCCGTGCAGCGGTTGTCTTCCGATACCAAGGAGAATTCGACGGTCAGGTCGGTGTCCTCAAGGAAGACACGCTGCCCAAACTGCAATTCAAACGGCACGTTCAGCGTTGCGATACCGTCGCCCTCAAAACTGGAAGCTAGGTCCCGATCGGATTCCACTCCGAAATCACGGCATCCCGTCAGTAGCAGGAGCGCAACACATGACTTCACAATATGACGTTTGAGAGGGATCACTCGGTACGAACGATAAGACAGGACGGGGGTTGCCCGGACTGATCCTAAATAAGGTCCATACGCTGATGATCTTCAAGCGAGAGATCCGGCCGATCCAATTCGTGGGATGACCGGTTCTGAACGTGAGGTCGATGGCGGATTCCTGATTACCCTTTATGACGGGAGGTAGTCCTGTGGTCCCAACCATGCACGGGATAGAAAGGCCTTGCTCGGAAGAAGGCTTCCGGCTGCTCATGGTGGACAGGTCTCAGGATGTGCTCAGAAGGCACCTTGTCCTGAACTGTGACCTTCACCAAAAGGTGAGAACCAACGTGGGGCTGGACGGTCGTTGGCTGCGTCCCGATCTGCCTCGCGTTGGAGCCAGAACAGGAGAATATCATCACCGAACTCACGGATCTCGCTGCCGTCCAGGACATGCTGGATCAGGCCATCGACCGGTTGCCCGGATCCGTACGATTCTCGGATCGCATCCATGACACCCTCTTCGCCCAACTGGTCACCAGATTTCATCTGCTGCCCCAGTAGACCATCAGTGTAGGAGACCAGAGCTGAGCCCGGCTGTAAAACCAGGGAGGTATCCTTGAAATCAGCATTGGGATCGAGACCCAGAATGATGTCGGAATAGGGGACGATTTCTGAGCCACGTGGACTGATCAAGACGGGACGACAATGACCAGCGTTTGCATAGGTCACCAGGTTTTTCTCTGGCTCCCACTTGAGGAGCAGGAGGGATGCAAACGTGTCCTCCAGCGGTGGGTCATCCATAAGCACTTGATTGACCCGCTTCATCAATTCGGCTGGCGAATCAGTGGTGCGTAGCACGACGCTGCCACGGTTTCCAGCCTGCTGAGATTAATATATCAAACGGTATGAGAATCGATGTGGTCCACAGAGGGCCGAGCTCCCTTCGCCTGGGCATTGTAGTTGCCGACCGGGTTGATCCAGGAACAGGAATTCCTCGACTTGATCTCCTGATTGCTGATCGCCTTCAGGAGCTTGCTCAGGGGTTGTCTGAAGAGCGGGACGCTTACAGGGGCCAGGTACGTAATGTGTTTCGGAATGGCCGCTACAAGCCCACAGGGCGCAGTAAACCGGCCTCCGAATACTTGCTGCGGGCAGCGTCTGAAGACCGATTTCCCCGCATCAACAGCCTCGTGGATACGTGCAACTACCTGAGCGTGGCTTCTTTGATGCCTATTTCAATCTGGGATCTGGATCGTGCAGCCCTGCATGCAGGGCAGGTGGAAGGGGATGATCCAGCATTCGAGTTTCGACTGGGTGCGGTCGATGAATCCTATGTCTTCAACCAGGGCGGCCAGGAAATCAGCGTTGAGGACCTGATCGTCGGGGCGGTGCTTTCTGTTGACGCAGATTCACCTCACACTCGAAGCCTTCCCATTGTAAATGCAGTAAAAGACAGTCAAGCGACGAAAACCTCGGCGGCCACGCGCCGCGTGGCCGCCGCAATCTATGCCCCGATGGCTGATGGTCCCGACCTGTCCCTGGACGAGGTGTGCGACCTGTTTTGCGAATTGCTCGGTGCCACCTCGACAGAGAGTCGCTGCACCAGGGTTATCCTGGGGCCGGGAGAATTATCCACTCTCCACGTTTAGCCCTCGCTTGTCATCTGGCAAACGTGCCCTACCTTCCGGAGCCTGTCTACTCATCCTTTCCATTGTGCGACGACTTTCTCTGATAGCTGCAATTGCTCTCCTGCTGATGACAGGATGTGAGCTGCGTGAATCTGGCGTCACGGTGCAGACGTTGAGGGATGATGATGCGCCGGTGGCCGAGAGTTGGGGAACCGCCATGATGATCACAGAAGATGGCAAGAACCGGCTACATATGAATGCGGACTATATGGCGCGGTTCGAGACGTCCGACAGTACCTGGATGGTGTTGACGGGCGCAGATGAAGCGGTTGATCGCGTGTACGTCGTGATTTTCGACGCAGAGGGTGATACGTCTGCTGTCCTGACTTCCCAGCGCATCATGTGGCATGAGCGTGGGCGCCGATTTGTGGCGACGGGTGACGTCCAAGCCGACGCAGGGGAGGAGCGGCAGCTGGAAAGTGAGCACCTTGCGTGGTCGGAGCGCACTGGCAGGGTTCACACACCAGGCTTCGCCACCATTCAGACGACCACCGAGACCTTGTCCGGGTATGGCCTCGATGCGGATGAAAACTTGCAGGACTTCACACTTACCCGTGTCACTGGAACGGTCCTTATCGATGATGAGTGAGCGGCGAACGGTTTTTCTGTGGGTTGTCCCCTTCCTGGTGGCTTCCGTCTGCTGGACGACTCCTGCCTCGGCTCAAGATGCCACGGAGGAGGGTCCGAAAGAAGTGCAGGTCGCGTTCGATTCGCTTCGGGTGCGAACCCTGGATGGCCTCACCGTGGCAGAGTGGCTACGCCCGGTACTTCGACAGGAAGATTTCGAGCTCCGTGCGAATAACGGTTATGACGAGGGAAACGGATTCATTCGGTTCTGGGGAGATGTCGTCATCATCGAGAAAGAGGACACCATTCGGGCAGAACAGGTACGGTATCAGCGTGAAGACCGGATTGGAGAGGCGAGAGGCAATGTCAGAATGACAGACGGCGAAGTAACGCTGCTCGCACCGTTCGGCCGCTACTTTTCCGAACAGGAAGTCACGGTGTTCGAAGAAGGCGTTACTTATGAGGACAGTGCCGCGGTTCTGACTTCGGATTGGGCTCGATATCTGTCTGAGGACAATCGGGCTGAATTTGCCGGAAATGTCTCCCTTGCGCAGGAGGGAATGGACCTGCAGGCCGACTCCGTTCTTCACTTGAGAGATTCCGAAGAAAGCTGGGCATGGGGCTCGATCGCAGCCGATCGCACGAGCCTGGAAGATTCCACACGCACGCTGATTCTGGCCGATTCCTTGTACCGAGCTGCTCAGGTCGACTCCATCCGCGTCACCGGGAATGCCCGGTTGCTGCAAATGGACTCTGCCGCGTCAGATACCCTGATCCTGGAGGCAGGTATCATTACCGTGCGTCCCGGCGAGTCCCTCTCGGCGCAGGATTCGGTAATTGTTGCATCGGCCGGATATGCAGTGCGTGCTGATTCGCTGGTCAGCAACGAAGGTCCGTCTCAGCGAACCGAAAGTCAGCTTCGAGGCAATCCAATTGCCTGGGTGGAGGATACCCAGCTGGTCGCGGATCAGATGGATCTTTCGGACAGCGGCCGTGCTGACACCATTCGCGCAATGGGAAACGTGTTCGTGGCAACGCCTGACAGCGCCTCAGGGCGTGTCAATCAATGGTCTGGTCGGCGACTGTTGGTCGTGCTTGATGCCGACTCATTGCGTTTGCTCGACATTCGTGAGCAAGCACGTGCCGTGTTGTTCATGGAGTCCGAGGAAGATGGTTCAACGGTGGGCTTCAATGGATCCGGCGACGGATTGCAGTTTCGATTTGTGGAGGGCGCCCTTGACCAAGTCTCTTTTTATACCGGAGTAGAAGGCACCTATTATGCGGGTGCGTTACTGGAACAGCTCACCAACCTTCCCGGCTTTATCTTCACGCCTGAAGATCGTCCGGGACGACAGCGATTGATCGCTGCGTTCTGGATGACTTGGTTCGACCGAACTGCTCGGCCGCAAAGGCAGCAAGTCGATCCGTTATGCGACGATTCGTGCTGAATCCTGCGTATCCGGCCGGCTTTTCCGACTGATTCCTCATGGTGCTTACTGAAATTGAACAGGCTCTGGAGCATTTCAAGGCTGGCAAGCCTGGGGATGCTATTCCGCTGCTGGAGGACCTGGCGCAACTGGTGCCAACCTATGTGATGGCGCATGTGCTGCTGGCACAGGCCTATGAGTCGGTCCAGGAAGAACAGAAGGCCGTTCGGGCCTGGCGCAAGGCCTATCAGATGATTCCGAATTCGCCGCTACTCGCTGACGATGCAGACGAGGAGGCCCTGCCGGACCCGGTAATGGATGAAATCATTCGTCGAGCGACGGAGGTTTCGAGTGTGTTTCCGGAGGCTGAAGCGGTCGTTCACGCTGATGCGTTGCGACTGCGGACGGAAGGACTGGCCAAACGATACAAGAAGCGCAGTGTGGTCAAAGCCGTCGAGCTTGAAGTGCGCCAAGGCGAAATCGTTGGATTGTTGGGCCCCAACGGTGCTGGTAAGACGACAACGTTTTACATGATTGTGGGCATGATCCGACCCGACGGTGGTCGTGTCATCCTCGGCGATCAGGACATCACGAACCAACCCATGTACGAGCGGGCCAGGCAGGGTATTGGATACCTAGCGCAGGAGGCCTCGATATTTTCCCATCTGAGTGTAGAAGCCAATCTGCATGCTGTTCTGGAGTATCAGGACTTGACGCGGGCTGATCGCTCTGCACGCGTGGAAGAGCTGATTGCCGAATTCGGGCTGGAAAAAGTACGCCACTCAAAAGGCTACACATTGTCGGGTGGGGAGCGACGTCGCACGGAAATTGCCCGTGCCCTCGCAACGAAACCCGGCTTCTTCTTGTTGGACGAACCCTTTGCCGGCGTCGACCCCATTGCTGTCGAAGATATTCAGACGATTGTGGCCCGACTCAAGCAGCGCGGTATTGGCGTGTTGATCACGGATCACAACGTGCACGAGACGCTGGCCATCACCGACCGCGCCTATTTGTTGTACGAAGGCAAGATCCTCAAGCAGGGTACAGCAGAGGCACTGGCTTCTGATCCCGAGGTGCGTCGACGTTATCTTGGCGAGAAGTTCAGGCTCGAACGATATCGCTGAGGAACAGCATACGCAACGACGGGTCTGATAGGCCTTTTCAGTCGATGCAGCGCTTTTTCGACTATTCCAATTACCGGTATGCCGGATCTGCCCCGGCCTGATGCATGAACAACAAAGGCAACATTTACGAAGAGTTTGAGTGGCGGGGGCTGTTGTACGATGCCACGCCGGAACTGAAAGACGTTCTGGGAAAGGAGTCCGTGACCGCCTACATCGGGTTTGATCCGACGGCGGCCAGTCTGCATGTGGGATCCTTGCTGCCAATCATGGGTCTGGCACGCATGCAGCGCTACGGGCATACCTCCATTGCACTGGTCGGCGGAGGAACCGGGCTCATTGGAGATCCATCCGGAAAGACCGCAGAGCGCCAACTGCTCACCAAAGAGAAGGTGGCAGAGAATATTGAGGGCATCCGCGCACAGCTCTCTCACTTTTTGGACTTCGAGCGGGAAGGCAATCCGGCACGCATCGAGAACAACCATGACTGGTTGGGCGGTCTGCAGCTGATCGATTTCCTGCGTGACACGGGAAAACATTTCACCGTCAACTACATGTTGTCGAAAGAGTCAGTGAAGCGGCGCATCGAATCGGAAGACGGTATTTCCTACACCGAGTTCACGTACATGATGCTTCAGGCCTATGATTTCCTGGAGCTGAACCGACGCCTTGGCTGTACACTGCAGATGGGAGGCTCCGACCAGTGGGGCAATATCCTGGCGGGAACGGATCTCATCCGGCGTGTCAATGGCAACAAGGCCCATGGATTGGTCTTTCCGCTTGTGACCAACGCTGCAGGGACCAAGTTCGGCAAGACGGAGGCAGGAAATGTCTGGCTCGATCCTGAGCTGACTTCGCCCTACAAGTTCTATCAGTTCTGGCTGAATGCAGACGACAGGGATGTCATTCATTATCTGAAAGCATTCACATGGCTCGATCGCGAATCCATCGCAGAGCTGGAGCGCTCCCTCGAAGAGAATCCGGGAGCCCGTGAAGCCCATCGGCGATTGGCCCGGGAGGTTACGACCATGCTTCACGGCGAAAGTGCGCTGGGTAAAGCCGAACAGGCTGCCAAGGTACTGTTCGGTGGGTCGCTGGAGAATCTCAGCGTGAACGATCTCAAGGATATTTTTGAAGATGTCCCATCCACCGTCATTCCCAGGGAAGAGCTGTCAGGTGATGGCATGGGCGCTTTGGAACTGTGTACGCGTATCGGGCTGACTTCTTCGAACGGCGAAGCGCGTCGTCTCATCCGTCAGGGTGGTTTGTTCGTCAACAACGACCGCCTCTCAGACGAGTCAGGGCGCGTGACGGCGGAACAGGGGATCGACGGGGAGCTGCTGGTCCTGCGCAAAGGCAAGAAATCGTACCACCTCGTTCAGATTGGTCAGGGTTGATGGTAGTAGTCATGGAAATCGGGGCCGATGAAGCCCAGATTGAATCGGTCATCGAGACGCTGAATGATCACGGGTTTGACGTGCATCGTTCGAGCGGAAGCCAGCGCACGGTGCTTGGCGCTGTTGGTGTCCAGCCAGATTTTGATAAACGCCATGTCGAATTGCTCGATGGCGTGGATATGGTCCACCGGGTATCCGAACCATACAAGTTTGCCAGCCGGTCCTGGAAGAAAGAACCAACGGAAGCGAAAGTCGGGAATGTGGTAATCGGCGGGAAGGAACTGGCTGTCATGGCTGGTCCGTGTTCTGTCGAATCCGAAGCCCAGATCCACGCCTCGGCTGAGGCAGTCGCTAAAGCCGGCGCCCGCATCCTGCGCGGCGGAGCATTCAAACCACGCTCTTCGCCTTACTCGTTCCAAGGAATGGGCGAGGAAGGGTTGAAAATCATGCGTGAGGCCGCCGATGCCAACGGGCTCGCCGTGGTGACCGAGTTGATGGATCCGACCCATGCTGACCTGATGGCCCGGTACGCTGATATGGTCCAGATCGGTGCCCGCAATATGCAGAATTTCCCGCTGCTTCGAACCGCGGGACAGCTGGGGCTTCCTGTATTGCTGAAACGCGGCCTCTCGGCGACCATCCAGGAGTGGTTGATGAGCGCTGAGTATATCCTGGCAGAGGACAATCCGAACGTGGTTCTATGTGAACGTGGCATCCGCACCTTCGAGACCATGACGCGAAATACCCTCGACCTTTCGGCTGTTCCCGTGGTAAAGGCGCGAAGCCACCTTCCGGTAATCGTCGACCCCAGCCATGGGACCGGCATTCGCAATAAGGTGATACCGATGGCACGCGCCGGCGTGGCCGCCGGCGCGGATGGCCTTATGATCGAAGTCCATCCGGATCCCGATTCAGCCCTTTCTGACGGTCCGCAGTCCCTGTATTTCTCCCAGTTCGAAGAGCTGATGACGCAGGTTCGACGCATTGCAGAGGTTATCGGAAGGGATGTAGCCTGATCTGCTTCGAAAAGTGCTCCTTCGGTACATGTTTTCAGCAGCCGGGCTGAAGTGAAAGGAAGCGCTTTTCGGCAGGATTATTGAGGGTTTCTGGATGTGGTTATCTGGTGATACGGGGAAGCGAGCATTGGGTGCGATTACGTTCGGTAATTGGGCGGGCCATCCACCCGGAAGAGCCGTCAGTTGTCATGTTTGCACAAAGCGTGCCAACATTATCCCGCCGGCCCGCGAGTATCTAATACGGTCGGTTTTTGACGATTTGCGCTCTTCGTTTTCAAATTGTTCTATTCGCGAGTCCCACACTTGGAAGCCTTGTCTCAATTTGATTCACCCGGGTCTTGGCACATGAATCTTTCCGAACCTAAGAGGCCTGCCTGCGTACATCGGCGACCCCGGGCCGCACTCTGTTTCTGGCCTGGATTCTCTGATTCTCACTCCCCTGTCGCCCCATGATCAAACCCGATATCCTGAACGGAATCAAGGACCGCTTTGCGGAAATAACCCGTGAGATGTCGGATCCTGCAGTGGCGACCGATCCGTCCAAGATGGCGACGTTGGGGAGGGAGCATACCGTGCTCAAGGAAGTGGTTCGCCACATCGATGTCTATATCGATCAAGTCAAGGAAATTGGTGACCTCCAGGAGATGGTTGAGACGGAGTCCGATGAGGATTTGAAAGAGATGGCATCCATGGAGCTTGCCGAGTTGGCGGAGTCTCTTCCGGCTTTGGAGGAAGAACTTCGTCTTATGCTCATTCCCAAGAACCCGGAGGACACCAAGGACGCCATCGTGGAAATCCGCGCCGGGACAGGCGGAGACGAGGCGGCCCTGTTCGCTGGGGACCTGTTCAGGCTCTATTCGCGCCTGGCAGAGAAGAAAGGCTGGAAGGTCGAGCTGATGAACAGCTCTGAGGGGACTCAGGGAGGGTACAAAGAAATTGTATTCAGCATCACGGGTCCCGATGCCTTCGGCACCATGAAATACGAGAGCGGAGTGCACCGGGTTCAGCGTGTACCCGCCACAGAGTCATCAGGCAGAATCCACACATCGGCTGCAACAGTTGCTGTGTTACCCGAGGCTGAAGAAGTAGACATTGACATTCATCCCAATGATCTCAAGATCGACGTATATCGTTCGAGTGGTCCTGGAGGCCAAAGTGTGAACACGACGGACTCGGCCGTCCGAATTACGCATATCCCGACGGGCACGGTTGTCACGTGTCAGGACGAGAAGAGTCAGCACAAGAACAAGGACAAGGCTCTCAGGGTGTTGCGATCCCGACTCTATGAAGCCAAGCTTGCGGAGATTGAATCAGAGCGCAGTGAGGCGCGTCGTTCCCAGGTTTCCACAGGTGACCGTAGCGCCAAGATCCGTACGTATAACTGGCCTCAGGGCCGCGTTACAGATCATCGTCTGGAGGGGGATGACAAGAATCACGCGCTTGAGCGGGTAATGGGCGGCGAGTTGGACGACATCATCAAAGCCCTTCGGACGCTGGAAAACGCAGATCACCTTGCGAGCCTGTAGGCATTTTTGGCAGTTCAAAGGCCTGATTGCGGCCTCCAGAGGCTGTTGAGATTCGGCGAATTGAAGGTAGATGGGTGACATGTGCCCCCAAACACCGTATTTTACAATTCTGTACAATCCCTGCTCCGAAAGAATTGCCAGTGAGGCCTGGACATCGGGGCATAGCCCATCACCATCCAAAGGGATAAATGGCTAGCAATAAGAACACGTACGAGCTTACGTACATCGTCAATTCGGTTATCTCCGATGAGCAAGTCAAAGACATGGTTTCCCGTGTCACGGCTTACGTAACGGAGAACGCAGGCGAGATCATCGAAGTGGACGAGTGGGGCGCACGACGCTTGGCTTTCCCGATCCAGAAAAAGCGCAACGGCTACTATGTCAACATGTACTTCAAGGCAGCGGGTGATCTGATCCCCCGCCTGGAGCGCGCTATGGAGATCGATGACAACATCCTCCGCTATCTCACGCTTCGCTTGGACCCCAAAATGGTCCGTCACTACGAAGCCACGAAAACGAAACGCGCCGCGGAAGCTGAAGCCGCCGAGGCAGCAGAAACTACCGAAGAGGCATAAGCATCATGTCGAACAAGACCTCCTTTGTCGAGCCGGATTACGTCGACTACAAAGACACGGAGACGCTCAAGCGCTTCCTGAACGAGCAGGGCAAGATCCTGCCCCGTCGCATCACGAACGTATCCGCGAAGTTCCAGCGCCAGCTGACCCGCGCCGTAAAGCGCGCACGTCATCTCGCCTTGATTCCATTCGTAGCGGACTCGCTCAAGTAATCCGAACCGGACGGAATACCGTCACAGCCTGACAGAATCATGAAAGTACTCCTTCTCGAAGAAGTCGAAAACCTGGGTGAGGCCGGCGAAATCGTTACCGTCAAGGACGGATATGGTCGCAACTTCCTCATTCCCCGTGGTAAGGCCCGCATCGCTACCAATGGCGTTGTAAAGGCATGGCAGGAAGAACGTCGCCAAGCCTCCCGCAAGATGTCCAAAGCTAAGGATGATGCCGAAGCGCTCGCAGCCGAGATGGCGGGTGTCGAAGTCGTTGTCTTTGTCAAAGTTGGTGAAGAGAATCGCATCTTTGGATCCGTTACTCCAGTGCACGTGGCCGATGGCCTCGCCAAGCACGGCATCGAAGCTGATCGACGCAAGATCACGGTCAACGACGAAATCAAACACACCGGTGTTTATACCGCTTCCGTAAAGATCCACCCCGAAGTGGTGGCGGAAGTCAAGGTTCGCGTCGAGCCCGAAACGGCTGCCGCATAACCGACACCAACCGGCATGGCCGGCAACATCGTGAGCAGGGTATCCGTTGGCCATCAGGTCCGTGGATACCCTGTTCTCGTTTCAAGTCCTCTGCCATGGTTTGAGCAGAGCCTGAGCACTGGCTTCCGAATCATTCAATTGTATATGCTGCCCATCTACTCGCGTCGTGTTGGCCTGCCTTTCCGATCGACCTGTTTCGGTGTGATCGCGGTTATGGTTGTGCTTTTGGTGCTTCCTGGAACCGCACTGGGGCAGTTTGGACCACAAATTCAGGGTCCCGAGTCGTACGTATCCTGGTCGGTGCGTCCGATTCCATCGGGAAGCGGGAATCAGGACACGACGGTCGTCAAGATATCGGCCACCATCGCTGAGGACTGGAAGATGTATGCCCTGGATGCGTCACTTCCTTCCATGGACGAGGTCCTGACCCGTCCATACGGTGTCGTCGTATCGATGTCGGACAGTCTGGTTGGTCTTGCGTGGTCTGGCTCAGTCGGCCAGTCGCCGCCTGAAGCTGACTACGATGAGATATTCGATATGAACCTGAAGTGGTTCTACGAATCAGCTTCCTTCTACACGGCCGTGGTTTCAGGGGATTCATTGAGCGGGACGTTCGAGATTCCGCTGACCGTTCGGTACCAGATTTGTAATGACGAAATCGGAGTCTGCTTGAGACCCGATACCGCCGAGCTTTCTACCGTGTTGTCGGTCGATCCATCGTGCGTTGACTGTTCTGCTACCAACGAGGACGTTGCACTCACCACCAATGCGCGTCTGGAAGCTGCTGACACCAGCGTTGTAGCCGGCACGGGTTTTCTGCCGTTCATCTTGCTGGCCATCGGTGCTGGATTGGCCTCCCTGTTGACACCGTGCGTCTTCCCGATGATTCCACTTACCGTGTCCTACTTCACCAAGTATGGTCACACACGAAGGGAGGCCGTCAGACTGGCACTGTTGTATGGATCTGCCATTGTCGTCACGTTCACATCCATAGGGATTGTGATGGCTGTTCTGGTCGGTTCGGCAGGAGCACTTGTGATTGCAGCAAATCCTTGGGTCAACGTGTTCATTGCCCTCGTTTTGGTCGGGTTCGCACTCTCCCTTTTGGGACTTTACGAGATACGAGTTCCGTCTTCACTACTGACCTGGGTCAATGCCCGAGGCGGAGAAGACAAAGGATGGGCCGGTGTCCTGTTTATGGGTCTTACACTGACCTTGGTCTCTTTTTCCTGTACGGCACCGTTCGTTGGGGGCTTGCTTGCGGCAGCATCGACTGGTACTTGGGCCTATCCGCTGCTGGGGATGGTAGCCTACAGCACAACTTTTGCCTTCCCATTCGTATTGCTGGCACTCTTCCCTCGTTCTCTGGATCGCCTGCCCAAGTCAGGATCCTGGATGAACAGTCTCAAGGTTGTGCTGGGATTCGTAGAGTTGGCCGCGGCCGTCAAGTTTTTCTCGAATGCCGATCTCGTCTGGGGACTGGGCGTACTCCCGCGAACGCTGGGTGTCTTTCTGGTTTTTGTCTGTACGCTTCTCATCGGGTTATACCTGATGGGATGGCTGCGCCTCGGATATGCTGAATCCATCCGTCCCTCGAGATTACGTCAGATCGTAGCCGTCATTTTCATCATCAGCGCGCTCCGAATGGCGCCGGGCATGGCTGGGCAACCGCTGGGCTTTCTGGATGCTTACTTGCCTCCACACCAGGATGCAGACCGGGCCCTTCTAGCGCGTTTCGGTATCGAAAATGCCGAGGCGGACCATGAAGAAGGATGGGTTGTTGACGATATCGAAAAGGCGTTCGCCCTGGCGGCCGAGCGGAATGTGGCGGTGATGGTCGATTTTTCCGGGTACACCTGTACCAATTGCCGGGATATGGAAGCCAACATCTTTCCACGCCCGGAGGTGAAAGCTCGACTCGACAGCGCGTTCGTACCACTACGATTATACACGGATGACCTGCAGACTGGCGATGCATTCCACGCATTCCAGATGGATCTGACCGGAACGCCAGCACTACCGACGTATGCGATTGTTCATCCTGCGGACAGCACCGTAATAGCTCAACAGAGCGCGATGATGAGCGAGCGCGAGTTCATCGCGTTCCTGGATAATGGATCCAGCGACTTCCGGACGAGACGGTGATTCAGTTGTCCTGAATGGGGAAAAGAACAACCGCCTGTTTGGCTTCTCTGGCCACCGTGTTGGTGACGGCCCCCAGAAGCATGCGTTCGATGGCCGAATGACGCCGCTTGGCAAGGATAATCATATCGATATCCATGTCATCAGCATCGTCCAGAATAATGCGGGCCGGGTCTCCTTCGTGCAGCGCAGGTCGGAATGGAATATCGAAGCGCTCTTTCAGGAAGGCATCGAAATCATGTTGTTCAGCAGCAACGATGGCGTCCTCAACTGCTGGGTCGTACAGGGCGTAGGCGATATCTCCGAATCCACTCAAGGGATCTACACCAAGAGGGGTAGTCGGTGTAGGTACGTGGACGTGAAGCACGAACAAATCAGCGTCGAGACGACGTACCAGGCGCTGGACGTGATCTGTGACTTCCTTTGGCTCGGAGAGGTCAGTAGCAAACATCACTTTCATGGCGATACCTGGTGAATGATAGTGTGTCGTTTGGGCGGATTGATACCAGTATCAGAGTACCCGACAGGGTCTCGGGCTACAATAGGAAAAACCCTACAGCGGATGTGGTTGATAAATGGGAGCCCTGAAACGATGCGATGAGGGTTTTGCGCCTGATGGGTCGGGCAGGTTACGATCGGGATGGTTGCGTGTCCTGTGGAATGACACTCCAAGCGCAAGGTGCGAACCATCATGTCAACGACTTCGAGCTATCCTGCATCATCCCCACCGCAGCCCTTATCAACCGGGACGACGATTCATCGACTTCAGATTGAGGCGGAAACGTACTTGAAGGCGTGTGCTCATCGAGAGCCACTGCTTACCGCAGAGGACCTGAAAGACCTGTGCGCAGATGTTGTCGCCGCTGTGTGGCCTCGACGGAATGAGTTGGTGTACCCCATGCGATATCTCCGAAAAGTGGCTCGGCACAGATTGATAGCATTTCTCCGGGAAAAACGTCGGCGGATACAGACGCACTCAGAATGGGAGATGCAGCATCGTGACGAGCGACAATCTCACGCTGGTTTGGGGCTTATTGCGACCCCAGAGGATGCTTGGGGGAATCGAAGGGCATTTGTTGGAGAGTTTCTATCAGGCCAAGATGGACATACCAGACTGATTGTACACTTGCGATATGAGGCGAAATATTCCTGGCAGTTGATTGCGGACGTCGTGGGCGGTTCGGCGGATTCCGTCCGGATGAAGGAGCATCGGTTCTGTCAACGGACTCTGGCTGCCTGGAAAGCTCGCCGGGGATGCCCTGTGGGACCTTGATGGAAAGTCTCTTCGTCGGGCGAATCAGAGACCGTTCTTGTCCGTAGCAGAGGCAATCCATTGATGCTCCTCTCCAGTTTTCCGGGCAACACCGTGTTTTACGATACCCCGTTCACGCTATTTCTGCTTCTAATCAACATTCTCGTGAGTGGCTATGCGCTTTACCAGGATCCATCTCTGATCGGAAAGCTGTCGTTCAAGCCTCGGGAAATTCTCAATAACAGAGAATGGTACCGGATGATTACTGGAGGATTCGTACATGGTGGACTGGGCCACCTGGCGTTCAACATGATCACGCTCTACTACTTCGGGCCGTATTTGGAGGCGCAGATCGGATCGTTCGCATTCCTGATTGTTTACTTCGGAGCAGAATTAGCGGCTCATGCGCTCACCTTGCTGCTACACAAAGACACACCGGGATACAGTGCAGTCGGTGCATCCGGGGCTATTTCCGGACTTGTCTTTTCCTTCTGCCTGTTTCAACCGTTTTCAAAGATCTACCTCTTTTTTGCCATAGGAATCCCAGCTTGGTTGTTCGCCTTCAGCTTCGTCGGCTTTTCCATTTGGGCCATGCGTAAACGAGAAACGGGCGCATTGGGTGGTATTGCCCATGAAGCGCATTTGGGAGGTGCGATCGGGGGACTGATCTTGACGCTTATCATGAAGCCCAGCGCGCTGCAGAGTTTCCTGAATCAACTGGGGTTGTAGGAGGAAGACCGTTATTGCTTCAAAATGTTGATAGGCCATGGCTAGGGCCAAGAACCCAAACCAAACAGGGTTCGGACGAGAAATCCGTTATTGCAGTGTTGCGTTACCGCTGGCCCTTTCCCTATCTTTCTGTCACTCATGCCGCCTGAGATGGTGTCCCTGTTGAGGGATACTCAGTCGCGCAGTGACTATGGGCACCAAAAAGCTCGGTTCGTCAGGACCGGGCTTTTTGCGCTTTTGGGGAATGCCCATCAGCGTTGAATCGAGTGGTGGCTTTTCAAGACTGCCGAACACGCCATGCGATGATGGTTATGCACAGAAAGGATAAAGCCCTTGTGAATTTCTTGTGGAAGGAACAGGTGGGGCTATTGTTGACTCAGGTAGGAGGTCGAGCTATAATGGTCCCAGTGCCTGACGGCACCGTTCCTTGACGCGACTGAGTCTCTAGGCTGCATGAGGCAAGCCACGCCACCCGAAAGGGAGGCACAGCAGGGCCCCTGCACCAGCATTGATCGCTTAGGTTTCGAGCAAGCCGAAGTGGGAGTTGGAGCAGTGCTGGCTACAAGCCAGGGGGATGTTCGAAGATGCGGGTCGCAAGACCGGCGTTGGACGGCAGATGATCCCGGGTGAAGAGCCGACATCCCGAGTCATAAAAAGATGATTCCGATCGTCTGGATGTGACCAGGGAGGGAAACGAGAAGAAACTTGAATCGAAAGCGTCCCGGCGCTTTGCTTCAAACCTCTTTTCGGGATGAAACGATGAAAGATCACGGCAGTCGGCTTAGGCCGGCAGCAGGTCACGAAGCGATTCATTTGACCAACGAACCTGTTCTCCCGAACGTCTCTTCGGAGGCTTACTGGAGGAAAGACGTTGCCCGGCCGATGAAAACCACCTCGAAAGAGGAAGGAGGATCGGACGGAGACCCTGTAGGCTGTCGTCTTTATCGTGTGCCCGTACGATGGAGGCAATACGGATCGCCGTTCGCGGAGACCGTGTTACCCGGATCTCGGTCAAACGAGATGTGGGATCCACTGAGACTCGAACCTCCCTGAACTGGTGAGGAGGAAGCGCTTCGGCGTAGAGGCCACACCAGGGGAGGTTCTCGTGTCGGGAGCAGAAAAGAAGCTGTCCTTAAGGACGGCTTTTTTTTTGGCCTGACTTTTTTTCGGGAAATGCCGGAATCGCCGGAGCGGGGGCTGTCTATGCCAATTGAGCTACGAGGTCTGGCAAGGTTGACCAGTCTGTAAACGAGTGGACATCCTCGTGCTGGTGACCCCGCTCGGAAAACCAGGCCACTTTCCATCCTGCTCCGATTCCACCTTCCACGTCAGAGGAAAGCGAGTCACCGATGTAAAGAATTTCGGCCGCATCCATCCCGGCCCTGCGGGCGGATTCAGCGAACAGCCTTGGATCGGGCTTCAATACGCCCACTTCCTCACTGATGACAATCACGTCCGACAAGCTTTCGAGCAAAGGGAATTGTCGGAGCTTGGCCTGCTGGATCTCAACAAACCCGTTGGTCAAAATACCTGTGGGAAGATGCGAGGCAACAGCTGCAAAGGCTTCGAATGCCCCTTCTATGGGTTGCCAGTGCTTCGAATACGTATCCAGATAACGATGGGCCAAATCCTCGTCCGCTCCCGTATCCAACCCCAGGCCCTGCAGTAATTGAGAAAAGCGCCCCACTTTTGCTTGACGCTTCGTGAACTCACCTGCTGAGTATTTTTGCCAGACCACAGGATTGATCTGCCGATAGAGAGCATGGACCGCTTCAAAGGATTGGTTTCCCAAAGGCCGGTCGGCACTGGCGTGCATGTCTTGCAGTGCTCTGTGCTCTGCATGTGTGTGGTCCAGTAGTGTATCGTCAAGGTCGAAGTAGACAAACCGTACACGGCTTGCTTCTCGGTCGAACGTCAATCCGCTCTTTGATGGCCTTGACGAGTCACTTCGATTATCCATCGATGACTGCCTCGAACATGGCGTATTCCTTTTGCTTGATGCCGCCCATGGATTCGAGCGCATTGATCAGGACTTTGTTGCTGTCCAGAATCCAGCTCATTTCTCCTGCCAGGATGCCAACTTCCAAGCTCTTGACCACGCTTTCGTGTATGAGAACGGTATCGATGGCTTTTCCGTGATGCGCCTTACGCACTCCCATGAGGGGCATTCGTGCTTCTCGGACAACGCCGCTTGTTGCCATACTCAAGAGTTTGACGAGTCCGAACGGAAACAGACGGCCCGAGGGAATGGTCTTGAACACATAGTTCAGATCGGGAAGCAAAACGGAAAACCCCACTTCTTGGCCGTCGATCTCGGCGAACAACACAAGGCGTTCATCGATGATCTGCTTCATGTCCTTGGCGAGCTGACTGAATTCGGAATCCGTCATGGGCACATGGCCCCAATTTTCGGACCAGGCATCATTGTAGATGTCCTTGATGAGCCGGGCTTCTTCCTCGAATCGGCTCATATCCAATTGCCTGATGGTCAGATTAGGGAAACGCCGCCGCAGGAGACTGATGCCTCGGTCCATTCTCTCCTTGTTGTAGAATCTCGTGTGGGCGTAATAGGCCCACATGGTCATCTTACGTTCAAAGCCATAATCCAGAAGGAATCCCTCGTACCACGGGTGATTGTAGGGCATCAGGATGGCAGGCTGCTTGTCGAACCCATCCACCAGAAGTCCAGCCACATCGTTCATGGAAGGATTGGTCGGACCGCGCATGGCGCGCAGTCCTTGCCCCATGAGCCATTCAGCAGCGGCGTCCAGCAAGGCCTTGGCGACAGCGGAATCTTCAATCGTATCGAAAAAGCCGAAGAAGCCCACGCCGTCGTCGTATTTCTCGAGATGCATTCCGTTTCGAATACCCGCGATACGACCGACCACCACGCCGTTCTGGTCCCTCGCCAAAAAGAGCTGCATGTCACCGTGTTCGAAGAAGGCATTCTTCTTCGGATTGATCAGCTTTGCGACATCTATACGAAGGGGCGGTACCCAGACTTCGGTGTCTCCGAACAGATCGAAGGGAAACTGGATGAACGCCCGACGATCGCGTCGCGATCGCACGGGACGAACTTCAACAGACTGGACCGAAGAGGGAAGGTCAGGCACGCGAGAACGGGGTTACGCTAAGCATCATGCAGCATGACCAAAGGTACGATGCAACAGGCAGTCTTATGCTGCGGACCCGTTCGGAGCAATGACACCATGTTTCAATCCTACCCGACGGAACGCTTCGAGAATAAAGTCGAGGTCTTCGTTCGTATGCGTTGCCATGTAGGATGTACGCAGAAGCGACTGTCCCTGAGGTACGGCAGGTGGAATCACTGCGTTTACGAATACGCCTTCGTCCAAAAGATCATGCCACATTTCAAGACAGGTTCGCATGGTCATAGCGACTACTGGAATGATGGGTGCCTGGCTCTTGAGGACATTGAACCCGAGGGACTTGAATCCGTCTCGCATGTAATCAGAAATCTCCCACAATCGATCGAGACGTTCTGGCTCTTCGATCAGAATCTCAAGGCATTTGAGAACCGTGGCAATGGCAGACGGCGGCATTGAGGCGCTGAAAATGTGCGCAGAAGCCGTATGGCGGATGTATTCGATGACTTTCTTGTCACCGACTACGAAGCCACCGAGTGAGGCAAAGCTTTTTGAGAATGTGCCGGTGGTCAGGTGAACGCGATCGGACAAGCCAAAATGAGCAGCGCTGCCGCGGCCGCCCGGACCTATGACGCCCACGGCATGAGCATCATCCAGCATCAGGGCGGCACCGAATTCTTCGGCCAACGCAACTAATTCCGGCACCTTCGCAATCGCTCCGCTCATGGAGAAGACACCGTCAGTCACGATGAACTTGCCGGCGTCCGGGCTCTCAACTGCTGCTTTCTCAAGCATGCGACGCAGGTGCGTCATGTCATCGTGCTTGAAGCGGACTGTGTCTGCCATGGACACCTTGGTTCCGGCAACGATGCAGGCATGGTTGTCCTTATCAGAAAAGACGATATCGCCCTTCTTGGCTAGGGATTCGATCACGCCCTGATTAGTCATGTAGCCTGTCGAGAACAATACACAGGCTTCGGCTCCCATGAATTCCGCCAGTCTCTCTTCGAGCTGCAGGTGCAGGTCGAGCGTTCCGTTGAGGAACCGAGACCCTGTGCAACCGGAGCCATATTGTTCAATGGCATCTTCGGCAGCTTTTTTCACACGGCGATCCGACAGGAGACCGAGATAATTATTCGACCCCGCCATGATGATCTCGCGTCCATCCATGATCGCGCGCGTGCCATCATTTTTCTCGATAGGACGAAAGTAGGGGTAGAGGTCCGCTTCCTTGACCTGGGCAAACAGTCCGTTCTCGTCGAAGAACCGATCACATTTGTCAAAAAGTGCGGGCTGCGCGGGTGCGACCGGAGCTCCCGAAGAGCCGGTCGGCTTGGTGTACCTGTCAGACATAATGCGGAAACCCGATTTCAGAGCATCGGTTTGGGCGTCGATTGGCATCGTGACCAAAGCGTATGGTTATGGTAGGGCGAAGGTCGAGAATCGTTACACCTTCTCATCCACAAGGGATGTGTTGTGTAGCCACGATAAGCGCCCTCTGGTGGCCCACGAAAACCAAACGCCTGCAAATGCACGTTCCCCAAACGGGTTCCGGCGGTTCACCCTAGGGTGAACCGCCTCACTCGGTATTACCGAGGTGGAATCGAGCTGACAGGCGGAGTCCGCCCGGTGCCGGTGCAGCCTGAAAACTCAGGTCCTCTCCGACGTCAAAATCGAGTAAGTGCGCACTTACAAAAGCGTCCAGCATCGCCAGACCATACACTAAGCCGATGCCAACGAAGGAAAAGTCACGTGATCGACGAAAAATATTTCTTTGGGATTGTAGCGGACGAGAGGAAATAGCTCCAAATTCAGCAGCGATCTCGTCATAGGAGCTTTTGAAGCCGATTTTCGGATTGGATTCAGCCTCGCCTGCTTCGACCAATTCTTGCCACGCTTTGTACTGATAGGCTTTCCGATACAGCTGGTAGTCACTGTTTCGGATCGTTGCACGATAGGCCAAAAAGCCAAGGCCTCCGTAAACGAAGGGGAGCTTGATGTATTGCCTGTTGTAGATCTGACCCCAGCCGGGAACGACAGCTCCACGCCACAAGGCGCCATTGGGAGAATGCGATTCTCTGGTCACCACAATCGTACTGTCTCCTTGAACCAGTTGGGCACGGGACGGGGTCGTCATCACCGCAGCCAGGAGCAGCAAACCCAACGCTCGTCGTAACGCATCGTATCGGACAGACATCGCGTCTACCGTTCGAAGAAATCAACGATGCGCTCCAGATCCTCGTCCGAGTAGTAGTCCAGCTCGACACGCCCTCCTTTGCCTTCTACGCCGGGCTTGATCTGTACTTTGGTACCGAGGGCCCGTCGCATACGGTCAGCCATGGCACCCATCTCAGCAGACACTGCTTGGTCTACTTGCTTGGAAGATTTCTTTGACGGTTTTGATGGCGGCTTCAGAAGCTGCCTGACTTTTTGCTCGACCTCGCGAACAGACATCCCTGCTGCAGCGATCTCGTCCATGAGAGATTGCTGCAGGGTCTCGTCTTCCAATGGAAGGAGGGCTCGGGCATGACCAGTGGTCAATACACCATCCCGCAAGCCGGCCTGAATGAGTGGAGGAAGGTTCAGAAGTCGGAGGAAGTTGGCAATGGTTGAGCGATTCTTGCCCACTTTCGTCGCAACCTCCTCCTGGGTCATGGCGCATTCGTCGACCAGGCGCTGATAGCCCAGTGCTACTTCGATCGGATTGAGCTGCTCTCGCTGCACGTTTTCAACGATGGCCATTTCCAACATGGCCTCGCTGTCTGCTTCCCTGACAAAGGCTGGAACGGCACTCAAACCGGCCATGCGCGCTGCTTTCAGGCGCCGCTCTCCCGAAATGAGCTCATACCGATCCGTTCCCGTCTTTCGAACCGTAATGGGCTGGATAATGCCAAGCTGCTTGATAGATGCCGACAACTCCTGAAGAGCCGTTTCATCAAAATGGGTACGAGGCTGATAGGGGTTCGGAGAGACCTTTCCCACTTCAATTTCCGCAATCGTTCCAGCGGCTCGGATTCGCTCGTCGAAATTGTAGAGCTTCGTGCTTTCGATGCCGGCTGGCTTTGAAGCATTATCGTCCGAATCCGGCAGCAGTGCTCCGAGTCCTCGCCCGAGGGCTGATTTCTGCTTACTCATTCGTGATCCCCATGCTGCCCGGAGGCATCTTCTTCTACCGTTTCAAACACATGACGATTGGCTCGCAGGACTTCTCTGGCCAGGCCGATGTAATTCCGGGACCCGGTGCTCGTAGCGTCATAAAGCAAAACGGGACGGCCAAAACTCGGTGCCTCGGACAATCGCACATTCCGCTGGACTATGGTATTGAAAACTTTCTCCCCGAAATAGCGGCGGACCTCGCCGGCCACCTGGTTGGCCAATCGTAACCGTGTATCAAACATGGTCAGTACCACACCTTCAATGTCCAGAGCGGGATTGAGATGTTGGCGTACCAGTTTGATGGTATTCAGCAATTGTCCGAGACCTTCCAGTGCGAAGTACTCCGCCTGAACCGGGATAATGACCGAGTCTGAAGCCGTCAGTGCATTCAGGGTCAGCAGCCCCAGTGACGGCGGGCAGTCAATGATGATGAAGTCGTATCGGTCGCGTATGGGTGCCAGAGCACGTGATAACATGCGCTCACGATCGGGGAATTCAACCATCTCGATCTCTGCGCCAACCAAATTGATGTGGCTCGGAATGAGGGAGAGGTACGGAGATTCCGTTTCTACAATTGCGTTTTCAGCTGGCAGCGTGCCAATCAGGATCTCGTACGATGATCCCTCTACTTCACGAGGGTCGATGCCGACGCCGGATGTTCCGTTGGCCTGTGGATCAAAATCCAGAAGCAGCGTCGGATGTTCCATGGCTGCCAGTGAGGCAGCCAGGTTCACCGCGGTCGTGGTTTTACCCACACCTCCCTTTTGGTTGGCTACAGCGATGATTTTTCCCATATCGGGTCCGGAACCGGGTTGTTCTTCGTATAGCTATCGAATCTATGAAGACCCGTGGCGCGCTTCCACCGAAGAGGGCCTTCACAGGGGACGAGTTATCCACGAAATGTCCGCTGATCTTGGCCGGGATCGTATCGCTCGGGCGCGTGTTGTTCATCTCATGGCGCGTCGCATTGTCATCTCACCTGAAGAGTTTCCGGTTGCCGATCCAGAAGGATTGGACTTCCGGGAAGCACTTAATGAAAAGCAGTATGAGGCGGCAACCTGGGGCGCAGGACCGGTCCTCGTAGTTGCCGGAGCAGGAACGGGGAAAACGCGCACCTTGATTCACCGCGTTGCCTGGCTTGTTGGTCATGGGGTGGCTCCTGAGCAACTGGTGCTTCTCACGTTTACTCGACGGGCGTCCCAGCAGATGCTGACGCGTGCTTCGACTTTACTCGACGGGCGCTGCTCGCGCGTGCGGGGCGGTACGTTCCATGCGTTCTGTTTGATGCTGTTGAAGCAATATGCTGCCAAGCTGGGGTATCCAAACGGTTTCACTGTTTTGGACGCTCAAGACGCGGCTGATGTCGTAGATCTGCTGCGGGGACCGGTAGCGGCCCGTTTCAAGGATCGGCGTTTTCCGAAAAAGCGGACCATTGCTTCGATCTTCTCCTCGATTCGCAATACCGGGCAATCCCTCGATAGTGTTCTGGAATCTGCTTATCCCCACTTTCTTGAGTTCCTGGAGCCGCTCAATGGTCTCTTCGAGCAGTACGTGCAGTACAAGAAAGAACAGGGGCTGATGGACTACGATGACTTGCTCATTCTGACCTTGAAGCTTTTCCAACAAGATCCGGGTGTTCTCCGGGAGGTGGCCTCAGCCTGTCGTTACGTTCTTGTCGATGAGTATCAGGACACCAATCGCGCACAAGCGCTCCTCGTAAAAGCTCTTTCCAGTGTTCACGGAAATGTGATGGTGGTAGGTGACGATGCCCAGAGTATTTACCGATTTCGAGGAGCAGACATGGGTAATATTCTTCGGTTTCCTGAAGAGTATGCCGGGGCCTCGGTCATCAAGCTGGAGCACAACTATCGATCTACCCAGGCTATTCTGGATCTGGCGAACGAAGTGCTCACCCAGGCCAAGCACCGCTTCGACAAACGCCTCTACACCGAACGAGGGAAAGGTGATTTACCGGGAATTGTACCAGCCCCGGATGACCGATTCGAAAGCCGCTTCGTGTCCCAGATGATCCTGGCGCTGCGAGAGCAAGGAGAACCGCTCAATCGCATGGCTGTCCTGTTTCGAAGTGGACACAATTCCTATGACCTGGAGGTTGAGCTCAACAAGCGGGGCATCCCTTTCGTGAAATATGGCGGCCTGAAGTTGGCTGAAGCTGCCCATATCAAAGATGTGATCGCTTACCTGAAGGTGCTTGAAAATCCGCGTGATGTGGTCGCCTGGAATCGCATCCTGCAGCTTCTTGATGGTATTGGACCAAAGACGGCAGGACGCATTATTGAATGGGTTCAGGGAGCGGAGGCCCCGCGATACACAACCGATGGATCTCCGTTTTCTGCCGCATATGTAGCGTCTCTGTCCCGGTTGTTCGATGTGCTGGGGCGCTTACGCCAGCATGAATCACCACTGGATGAACAGCTGGAATCGATTCTCGCTTACTACGCTCCGATCTTGCGGGAGACATACACCGAAGACTATCCCAAACGGGAGACGGACCTTGAGCATTTGACTGGGGTCGCGTCACGGTTTGCAGATCGAGCATCCTTGCTGGACTCGCTGGCACTGGACCCCATCGAGCTGAGCGCTGTAGATGTGGAGAAGGAAGAGAAGGATGAACCACCGCTCGTACTTTCAACGATCCATTCAGCCAAGGGCCTTGAGTTCAAGTCAGTTTTCGTGATTCAGTCCCTGGATGGCGTACTTCCTTCCTCCTATTCCGTTGGAGATGCAGAGGCAATGGATGAGGAACTGAGACTCCTTTATGTTGCCATCACACGAGCAGAAGACCAGCTTTTTCTGTCGTATCCCATGGTGCAATTCAGGCGCTATGAAGGTCAGTACTTCACCAAACCAAGTCGCTTTCTGGAAGGCCTCCCTGATACGATCCTGGAGCCATGTACCTTGGTCGAAGCACCCCGTGACGCCGTTCCTGATGACGGATCCTCGAGACTTCAGGACGGGTTACCCGGTCCTTCCCGAACCCTGGAGGCGCCGAACCAACCGTCCCATGATGCGTCCGATAGCCTGGATGATCTTCCTTTTTGATTGCCATGGAGCGCTTCGATTACACGCCACCTCTGACCGTGCATGCCCCTGACGTCCCGGGGATGGTGATACGTGAGATCCCCCTTGAAGGCATCGCCGCGATTCGTGAAATGAATCGAACCATATTCAGGGAAGAGCGCATCATCAATAGCTTCGATCGCGATGACTTGCTCATTCTGGAAGCGCTGATTGACGGCGAGCCCATTGCTTTCAAGATCGGCTATCGAGAAAGTCGCCACACGTTTTACAGTGCGAAAGGTGGCGTCATGCCTGATTTCCGTCGACGCGGAATTGCCATTGCCCTCCTGGGGGATATGATGCGACGGGTTCAGCAGCAGGGCTACCGAAGGCTTGCTTTCGATACGTTTCCGAACCTGCATCCGGGCATGACCATCTTGGCCCTTGCCCAGGGTTTTCAGCTGACCAAGTCAGATTTCAACAGTGCCTATCGGGAATACCGACTACGGTTCGAAAAACGGCTGGATCTGGAGTCTTAAGCATCCTTGCGCGTGGCCCAGTGCCTAGAAGAGCGCGTAGATAAATGGAGCAAGCGCAGAACCCTGCGCCAGCACGATGACCAGGCTGAGCAGCAGCAAGACGACAAGAATAGGGGCGAGCCAGAATTTCTTGCGCACTTTCAGAAACTGCCAGAATTCGCCGAGTACACGCAGTTTGCTCATGTTCTTCGAGGTTTGGGACATCATCGATCGGGAAATCCGTTCTGGATGCGGTTTGTTCCTCTAATTTGGAGACTTGCCGAAGATCAAATTTGTTCAGCATGAAGGTGCAACACGGCCAATTAGCCTTCGTACGTGCATGAACCTGAAGCCAACCCACTCCATTCGTGCGCCGATTCCTGTTCGAGTTTTTCGAGTCTGTCCTGATTGCTGTCAGAGCGGTATGGTCGAACAAGATGCGCTCTGTGCTCACGACGCTCGGCATCATTATCGGGATCGTGTCGGTGACGGGAATGGCCACGGTGGTCAATGGGATTGAACAGGGGTTTGAAAATGATATTGCCACCCTGGGTACCGATGTGGTCTATATCGAGAAGTGGCCCTGGGTCAGTGGACCGGGATTCAAGTGGTGGGAGTACATCAACCGCCCAAACATCACTGCGGATCTGGCAACCGACCTGAATGAACGATCACGCATGGTCCGTGCGGCAACCGCTGTGGTTAGTACGGCTCGCTCTCTGAAAACCGATTATCAGTCGATCTCATCGACTCGCATAATGGGTGTGCAAGCCAATTATGGTGATGTCCACGTCGTCGATCTGGCTGAAGGCTACTTTGTCACCCCCTTTGATGATCAGGGTGCTCGGAATGTGGCCATTATCGGAGCCAGCGTCGCCGATGAGCTGTTTCCATTCGGAAACCCGTTAGGCAAGGAACTGAAGATTGCAGGCAACACCTTCCGGGTGATCGCTGTGATGACCCGTCAGGGGCAAGGGGCCGAAGGCAGCGCATCAGAAGATTGGTCTGTGCAGATTCCCTTCAATACGTTCAAAAAGTACTTTGGTATGCGCTGGCGTGATGTCAGTATTCGTGCGAAGATCGTTGATGGCGTAGCACTGGATATAGCCAAGGATGAGATTCGTGGAGTGGCCCGTCTGTCCCGAGGCCTCACGGTGCAAGAAGAAGACAATTTTGAAATCAACGAGCAAGAAACCCTTCGTGCCACGATCGAGCCTATCAAGAATGCCATATTTGGCATCGGGATCGGATTGACAGCGCTGGCCTTGCTCGTGGGTGGAATTGGGGTCATGAACATCATGTTTGTCACCGTCCGCGAGCGCACGCGCGAGATCGGTGTGCGAAAAGCCGTGGGTGCTCGTCGCATCAGCATCCTGATGCAGTTCCTCGTGGAAGCTGTTGTAATCTGTATGGTCGGTGGCCTGATTGGGGTGGCGCTTGCCTTCCCATTGTCCATGCTGATTGGCGCCGTGTTACCGGCTAGTCTGGATCTGGGCACGGTGGCCATGGCCTTCATCATCTGTGTAGCCATCGGTACCGTGTTCGGTCTGGCCCCTGCGTGGTCGGCTGCAAAAGCTCCTCCCATCGAAGCCCTCCGGTACGAATAACATGGGCATTTTCGAAGCCGCCCGTATGTCGATTGAGGCCCTGCGGGGTCACAAGGTCCGCTCCGCGCTCACGCTGCTCGGGATGGTGATCGGCGTATTCGCCATCATCGTGTCGGTAACCGCTGTCCAGGTCATTGATGTGTATTTCAAGGACCGATTGCAATTTCTGGGGTCGTCGACCTTTTCCATTTCCCGGACACCCGTGATCCAGACGGGGCGTATGGATCGCAGCATGCGAAACCGTCCGAACATCACGTTCGAACAGGTAGAACGTCTTGCTGATGCCATGTCTTTGCCTGTCACGGTCAGCGTCCTTGAAGATTTCTCCATGGGTAAGGTGGTCTATGAAGACCGCGAAACCGAGCCGAACATAATGGTCATGGGTGTAGACCAGCATATGTTGGGAAACTACTCCTACGAATTGGACTACGGGCGATTCTTTACGCAGGATGATGTGCAGTATGCTCGACCAGCCTGTGTGCTCGGCACGGATGTAGCTGAGGCACTGTTTGCCACAGAAAACGCCATCGGAAAGATGGTGCGGGCTTCGGGTATGCGCTGCGAGGTAGTCGGGGTCCTGAAGAGCAAGGGTAGCTTCTTGGGCTTCTCCCAGGATAACCGCCTTTACATCCCGATTTCACGCGGGTTCACCGTATTCGGCGGAACGAATCGAAACATTTCCAACATTTCAGTAAGGGTGAACGATCCAGTCCTGATCAATGCGGCCAAGGAAGAGGCGACTGGGAAAATGCGTGTCGTCCGCAAAGTGGAGCCTGGAGAAGAAAACAACTTCGAAGTGTCTACCAACGATTCCATGCAGGCCATCTTCGAGGCCTTCACCGGGACGTTGACGGCAGGAGGCGCCGGGATCGGGCTGATATCCCTTCTGGCTGCTGGCATTGGAATCATGAACATCATGCTGGTCTCGGTGACCGAGCGAACCCGGGAGATCGGGATCCGCAAAAGTATCGGTGCTCGAAGGAGGGACATCATGAGGCAGTTTCTGCTCGAAGCCTTCTTTCTGTGTCAGATAGGCGGTCTGATCGGTATTGTATTGGGAGCGATGGTGGGTAATGGCGTGGCGATTTACTTCGATATATCCGCGACCTTCCCGACTAACTGGGCCATTGGAGCAGTCGTCATGGTGACCGGTATCGCCCTGGTTTTCGGTGGCTATCCGGCCTACAAAGCCGCGCGCTTGAATCCGATCGACTCCCTTCGATTCGAATAATCGGGATTCGCCCCGCCGACATGTGCGCCGTAGATTGAGGCAGCATCTCAACGCCACCCTACGCCCTCCATGTCTGATCTGCAAGCTGCCGCCAAACGAGCGGTAGGTGAACATGTCGCTTCCATGATTTCAACCGGCATGACCCTCGGGGTCGGTACGGGTTCTACGGCCGCTATGGCCATTGAAGCGCTTGGTGCGCGCATTCGCAACGAGGGGATTCAGGTCAAAGGCGTAGCGACTTCTTTCGCTGCAGAGCGTCTCGCGCGACAGCATGGTATCGTGTTGACCACACTGGATGAATCACCGGATCTCGACCTGGCCTTCGACGGAGCTGACGAGGTGGATCCTGCCTTCATTCTGATCAAAGGACGTGGTGCAGCACAAACCCGCGAGAAGATCGTGGCGTCCCGCGCGAAGCAATTCGTTGTTCTGGTTGACGAAAGCAAAGTCGTCGAGGCATTGGGGTATCGGATGCCACTCCCCGTCGAAGTGGTCCCGATGGCTGTTGCTCCCGTCATACAGGTGCTCAAGCGACTCGGTGCGGATCCGGAGATTCGCATGGGGAAGATGAAGGACGGTCCGGTTGTATCAGACCAGGGAATGTGGGTAGTTGACGCTCACTTTGAGGGAATCCCTGACCCACGTCATGTGAATGATGTGCTCCTGAAGACCCCGGGTGTGGTGGACCATGGATTGTTTATCGATCTCGCTACCCATCTGCTCATTGGACGATCAGATGGTGGCGTGGATGTTCTGGGGCGGCCATGATGGCATCTGACCATCCAACAGCTCAGAACAGCAGGCTCATCATGTGATTCAAGGACTTCAGTCCCACGCACTCCAATCCTTTAGGTGTGTTTTTCCGGTCCAGTCCTTTTTCGGGAACGAACGCCTGACTGAAACCCAAACGGGAGGTCTCTACCAGACGCGATTCCAACTGGGACACGGCCCGCACTTCACCACCCAAGCCGACTTCGCCCGTTATCATGGCCTGCGAGGGAAGAGGAATATCGCGCCACGAAGACGCCACTGCCGCTGCGATCGCCAAGTCTGCGGCAGGCTCCGTCAGGCGCAGGCCGCCGGTGACATTGACGAAGACATCACACGTTGAGAGTGGCATGCCTGCACGCTTTTCCAGGACGGCCAACAGCATCTGTAACCGGCGGCCGTCAAAACCGCTGGCCGTCCGCTGAGGGTTGGAATAGGAAGTTGGTGTCACGAGAGCCTGGATTTCGGCCAGCATGGGACGGGATCCCTCAAGAGAACACACCACGGCCGAGCCTGGAGAAAGCAGATTGCGATCGGAAAGAAACAACTCGCTCGGATTGTCGACCGGGGTCAGGCCACGAGCCTCCATTTCGAAAACACCAATCTCGTTGGTGGAGCCAAACCGGTTTTTGACCGCACGCAGGATGCGAAAAACATGATGGCGGTCACCTTCGAGGTAAAGCACGGTATCCACCATATGCTCTAGTACTCGAGGTCCGGCAATGGTCCCGGACTTGGTCACATGACCGACAATGAATGTTGCCGTTCCCGACGCCTTGGCCATCTGAATCAGAGCAGCTGCACTTTCTCGTACCTGAGTCACAGACCCCGGGGCACTGGTAAGATCCGAGCGAAAAATGGTCTGAATGGAATCGACAACCATTACGGAGGGCTCTTCGTCCTGGACGCATTGGATGATCGACTCGACTTCCGTTTCAGCAAGCAGCAGGAAGTTGTCAGACGCAATGCCCATGCGTTCTGCACGCATCTTCACCTGTGAAGGCGATTCCTCTCCTGTTACGTAAAGCAGCTTGACTGATTTCAGTAGCGTGGCCAATTCCGTCATCAACGTGGATTTCCCTATTCCGGGATCACCTGCGATGAGAACCACAGATCCCTCAACGATACCCCCGCCCAATACACGATCCAGCTCTGCGTTACCGGTGCCTATCCGTGATTCGGCACCGCTCTTTACCTCGCTCAGCCGCAAGGGCTTCGGTGACAGGCCGTTGCCGCCACCTCGAATAATTCCGGGCTTGTGACTTGAGGAAGCTGTCCGCTCTTCGACGAGCGAATTCCAGGCACCACAGGCCGGACACTGTCCCAGCCATTTTGGCGATTCGTTGCCGCAGTCCTGGCAAAAGAATATGGTCTTGGTCTTGGCCATGGTGCGAATATAGGTGAGGGGAGTGTCAGCCTCCTGACACATCCTGTCTCTGCTTCGTGACTTCCCTGCGAATCACTGCGCCTGCTCCTGTGACGAATCCGTGCAGAGCGTCACGAATAGTCACATGATCCGTACTTTCGACAGCGTAAGTACCCTTGTGAGGCCTGCTGTCGCACCGCTCCATCCTCCGTGATTGTGGTCAAACCGACCTTAGACATAATTCTGAATCCCCTCGAGTCCCTGGGGCGCTTCAGCCGATTGCTGTTTCATGCCTTTGGTGCAGTATCGGAACTGTCCATATACAGGAAGAATCTCTGGGAGCAGATGGTCAAGATTGGCGTGGATTCGCTGCCCATTGTGACCATGGCTGCTGGATTTTCCGGGGCAGTGACCACCGTGCAAACCGCCTATCAGCTGGTGACGCCACTTATTCCGCGGAGTATCATCGGGGCCATTGTCGTACCGTCCATGATTCTTGAACTCGGTGCCGTGGTTACCGGTTTTATTCTCGCTGGCCGCGTAGGAGCCCGGATCGCTGCAGAATTGGGAACCATGCGCGTCACCGAACAGATTGATGCTTTGGAAAGCATGGGGTTGAATTCCATCGGATATCTCATCGTCCCGCGGGTCCTTGCCGGGATCGTAATGTTTCCTGTGCTATACGTCGCTGCATGTTTTGTAGGTATCGGAGGCGGAATGCTAATTGGGGACCTGGGTGGCTTTGTGCCGGCTGAAGAGTTTATGAAGGGCGCCCGAGAATTCTTCCAGCCGTTCGATCCGATTTTTGGGGTGATCAAATCCCTTGTTTTTGGGTTTCTGATTACGTCCATATCCTGTTTCAAAGGGTATTACACGCAAGGAGGGGCTGAAGGCGTTGGTCGTTCAACCACGCAGGCAGCTGTTGCCAGTTGTGTATTCCTTCTGCTCGCCGATCTGGTCCTGGCGGCTACATTGCTCTGATTCCACTATTCATTTTATGATCAGCGTATCCAACGTCAACAAGAGCTTCGGAGACAAACACGTCCTCAAGGATGTGTCGGTGGATATTCCCGAGGGCGAAACGATTGCTATAATCGGTCGATCCGGCTCTGGAAAGAGTGTGCTGATGAAGCACCTGATCGGCCTGCTGAGTCCAGACAGCGGAACGGTGACTGTCGATGGGATTGATATCAACGCCATCACCTACGCTGAATTGCGACGTGTCCGGCGAAATTTCGGCGTCCTCTTCCAGGGCGGTGCACTGTTTGACTCGATGAATTCCTTCGAGAATGTGGCCTTTCCCTTGCGGACGTTTTCGGAGATGGGGGAAGATGAGATCGCGAACGTAGTGAAGCGATGCCTGGCCATGGTTGAGCTGGAGGACGTAGGTGAAAAACTACCCTCCGAACTTTCTGGGGGAATGCAAAAGCGCGTGGCACTCGCTCGTGCTGTTGCGCTACAACCCCGATACATCATTTACGATGAACCGACCTCAGGTCTGGACCCTGAGACCTCGAATACCATCGACGAGCTGATCCGCAATCTGGCAGATCAATTGAACGTAACGAGTATTGTCGTGACGCACGACATGCATTCCGTTCTCAACATCGCCGACCGCGCGGCCTTCATTTACGAAGGTCGCATGCACTGGACCGGAACGATCGACGAGCTTCATCGAAGCGAAGATCAGATCCTGAAGGCCTTTGTAACGGCCAATGAATACAAAATTGGTCTATCCTGACCTCCAACTAACCATCCGATTCTGACGTGAAATTTTCGAACGAGATCAAGGTGGGTTTGACGATCATCAGCGCTACGGTGATCTTCATCCTGGGAGTCCGCTATTTCGAGGATCTTCCGCTATTCGACTCGACGTACGACCTCGTAGCCGAATTCGACAACGCCGGAGGTTTGATCGGCGGCAATATCGTGCGCGTAAATGGCGTCTCGGTCGGCTCGGTAAAAGATGTTTACATCTCTGACACCTCCGGGAAAGTGATGGTCGAGTTTCATGTCGACCCAAGCATTCCGGTCACCGAAGGTACGTATGCGACGATCGCAGGCTTCGATGCCCTTGGTGTGGTGAGAATGGATCTGGTACTTGGTCCAACGGATGCGCCGAGAATCCCGGAGGGAGGACTCGTAGCCGCAGCGACCGGCGCGGATTTGATGGCAGATTTGTCGGACAAGGCCCCGGGAATGATTGAAGATGTGAATGCTGTGGTCGGTCAACTGAATCGAGTGCTGGCTGAGACCAATACCTTGCTGTCGACGCCAGACTCAGATTTTCGCCAAAGCCTGTCGGCGGCTCGCGGAAGTGTGCAACAGATTGAAGGACTTCTCGCGGCAGAGCGAGATCGCATTGCAACCATCTTGGCTAATGCAGACTCCCTTACATCGGGTCTCAATGCTGCCCTGGGCGATAACGGCGAAGCAGTTGCTGATTTGATCGCTCAGATGGAGGAGACGATGGCGACGTTGAACGACGATCTGGAGCTGTTCCATGAGACCAATTCCCAGCTCAACGAGCTGCTGGAAAAATTGAATGAAGGAGAGGGCACGTTGGGACTTTTGATCAATGACCCCTCCATGTATCATCGTATGGATTCGACCATCTCCGGTCTCAATGGACTGATCGCAGACTTTCAGGCGAATCCGGGCCGGTACCTGAAGGAAATGAAAATTGTAGACATGTTCTGATATGCACAGCTACGAAGATGCCCTGGGACTTTTCCACGAGTGGACGAAGACAGACAGCCTTCGGCGACATGCCTATGCCGTTGAGGCAGCCATGGGGTTCTACGCCCGCAAATTCGGCGAAGATGAGTCGCTCTGGCGCATGACGGGTCTGTTGCATGACATGGACTATGAAAAACATCAGACGCTGGAGGAGCATCCCTACGTCGGTGTAGGCGTCCTTCGCGAAGTCGGGTATCCACAAGAAGTACTTGATGCCATCATGGGCCACGCGCCCCACACAGGAACACCCCGTGTCTCGCTTTTGGCCAAAGTCTTGTTCGCTGTGGACGAATTGGCAGGATTCATTACGGCCGTTGCCTATGTCCGGCCGACCGGGTTGGCAGGAATGAAGCCCAAATCGGTGACGAAGAAGCTCAAGGACAAGGCATTTGCTGCTGCTGTGAGCCGGGATGATATCCGGGAAGGAGCAGAGGACCTTGGGGTCGAGTTGTCTGAGCACATCGCCAATGTGATTGCCGGAATGCAAGCCGATGCAACCCGTCTGGGTTTTTCTGCGTCCGAATAGGGCCTCGGAATATCCCACCCCGGAATCGTGACCGAAGACGAACAACTTCAAGAAGACCAATCCTCCCAGCATGCCGAAGTGACGGTTGCTGAAGCAAAGGAGGTCACGCGCGCCCGCGCTGCAGACTTCCGGCATTTGGTGGGGGCCTACATTCGACGTCATCTGCCTTCCCCAGGTGATTCAGACAAGCCTCGTCGCGAACCCCCTCGGGTCAGCGGTTCGCACGCTCGTCTTCTGCCCCTGCTTCAGATTATTCCGTGGGGTCTGATGCTCATGTTCGGGGCTTCATTCCTTTGGGACTTCCCCGGGATGGAATTGACCATTTTTGGGCAGGTGCTTCCACTGCAAGGACTGATGCGCATTGTAGCTGTCAGTGGCATGATTGGCTTTTTGACCAACTGGGTTGCCATAACCATGTTGTTCAATCCACGCCAAGTGCGTCCGATCTTCGGCCAAGGACTTATTCCTGCACAGCGTGAGCGGGTGATCTATCGGCTGGCGACGGCAGTCAGCGAGGAGCTGATCAACGAGGAAATCATCAAGCAGAAAATCGAGGAGAACCAGATCATCCCGAAGTACCGTGAGCTGGCCATGTCGGTCGCACGCGGGGTGCTCGAGGATCCGGAATTTCGCGATGATCTGAAGCGGCTGACAGGTGATTACGTAGAGACGGTCTTGACTTCAGAAGAGGTCCGCAAGCGCATTGTAGACTTCGTGGTGGAGAAAATCGAAGCCTATGTCGGCGAAGGTGTGGGTGGCATGGCCCTGAAAGCCTATCGCTATCTGAACGAGGAAGACTTCAAGCGTCGGATAGATCAGGCGATCCACGGTATCCCAACGCAGTTGGATCTGGTACTCGATGAGATGGATGCCTTGTTGGACAAGGTCCCAGAGAAAATCGAAGCCCGGGCTGAGGACATCGAAGAATATGCCACTCGTGTCGTACTCGGATTTGTGGAAAATCTGGATGTGTACGACATGGTGATGAGCAACATGATGGCCTACGATGAAAGCCGCCTGGAGGCGCTCATCAAGAACTCATCCAATGAACAGCTCAATTACATCAAGTATTTGGGTGGCCTGCTGGGGGCCGTGGGTGGCCTTGTGATTTGGCAACCACTGCCGGCACTGGTCGCATTTGGAGGCGCGGGAGCCATCCTGTTTGGTATGGATGAAGTGCTCTACCGGGTTCGTCAGGCGCGTACGGCGCTCCCGGAGGCACCCGTCTCAGAAGAGGCGCCTGAATCTGAAGTGCCTGCGGCTGCCGCGTCCGAGGAAGATCCGTCTCCGGACTCGGAGGACTGAGCCGACTTTTCACCTTTGGAAAGAGCCAGGTCGAAGCAGTCTCGACAACGCGGCTCGTACGACTCCTGGGCTCCCAATTGGACACGGCTGGTGCTTCCTGAAAGACGCTGAGAGTGATTTGCCGGGTTGCCACAGACCACACAGATGGCATGCAGCTTCGTGACGTATTCAGCAATAGCCATGATCTGCGGCAACGGCTCAAACGGCTGACCCAGATAATCCTGATCGAGACCTGCAACGATCACGCGCTTTCCCGACTCCGCCAGCTGGCGGCAAACGTCTGTCAGATCATCTCCGAAAAACTGGGCTTCGTCTATACCAACAACGTCGGAATCTTGGGCAAGCAGAATGATCTGCGATGCCGTTGCAACAGCTGTGGAGCGCAGTGCCGAGTCATCGTGTGAAACGACCTCATCTTCCGAATAGCGCGTATCCAGAGCTGGTTTGAAGATTTCCGTTCGTTGCCGGGCAATCTGGGCACGGCGCACACGTCGGATGAGCTCTTCCGTTTTTCCGCTGAACATGGAACCACAGACGACTTCAATCCAGCCGACTTTGCGGGAGTTCTTCAGTACGTGCGGTTCGAGAGTCACGGTCAGGAGTCGCCAGGAATGGTCGGAGAGCAGGGGGCTGTCGTGCGCAGCCATGATCGGGGGTCCGAAGATACGGATACCATCAGATATCGCCGAGTCCTGCTGAAGGTACCCAGCCTCGTGTACCGTTTGGAATCTTTACGAGCGCCCAGTTGGTCGCCTCTGCCCGGACTTCGACAATGAGTCCTTCGTGTACTTCGAGGATCGCCGTTGCCTCATCACTCGCTTGTTCTCGCAGCACAAGCGTCTCTTCCAGCACTACCGAACGGTCCGGGAAAGCCGGCACGATAGAGGATGCCATGGCGTGTGAGATCAGAAACAAACCCGCAATCAAAGCTGCCTGGCGACCTCGACGGTACCACTCGCCATCAAGGGCACGAACCGTTTTGGCCGTCCATCCTGCCACAAACGCCATCCAGCACATCAAGCCGATAAGAAAGGCCCATTGTAGCGGGATAATCCGCACCAATCCTTGTTGCGCTTTCTTCCAGAACGGTTTGGGAAGAACGGAAAATTGGTCTCTTTGGCGACGTTCTGCTACTGCGAGTGAGTGTTCAATGCGTGGGTCCTCCGGGTTGAGTAACCGAGCTTTCTCCAAATAGCGAATGGCTTGCCCGAGTTCATCCAGACGATAGTAGGCCAACCCCGTATTGTAGAAGAGTGCACCTGAGGCCCAGCCGGACTGCTCTGCCGCGGTAAATGAGCGTAGCGCGTCCTGAAATTGCCCGTCCATCAGGGCTGCTGTGCCTTCGTCAAACAGTCGAACAGCATCGACATCTTGCGCCCGAGCGGAATACGTTGCGCCGAGCAGCAGCATGGCTATGAAGAGATTCCGCATCATGAATCAAGGTACTCGTCGAGATCGGGGATGAGCTCTGATGCGTCATCAAAGGCTGATTCCTTGTTCTCCGGAGAGAACGAGGCGGGGGCAAAGCGTCCCCGATCACACAGATCGAGAAGCGATTTCAGGCGGAGGCGAAGCGATTCGCTTGCACCTCTCTTCGAGAGAAGCTCGTCGAGCTGCGGACGGGTAAGTCCTTTTTCTGCAATGTCGAGTCGGTTTCCAATGAACCCAAGAACGGCACGCTCCACTTCCTCAAAATATCCCTTGGTATTGCCGGATTGGAGAAGCTCCATGGCTTGTTTGAGGTGTTTGCGGCTCAGTGGATGCGCGCGACGGCCTCGGGCCCACCGCGGATCACGAACCAGACGGGTTTGGTGCCGACGCCAAACCTGAACAACCCCCATGCCGACGAGTGGAAGGAGAATGAGTGACCAAGCCCACCACCGGGTATGCAAGGGTGCCCGCGTTGTGGCAACCCAGTTTTCGGACGTCGTAAACAGGGGTGCGAAGTCATCCACGGGCATACCGTTTGTAGTAGACGTCACGGAAAGTGGAGAGGTAGCCGTGCCGGTGACCGATACAGGAATGGCATTCGATTTTGAGGTGCGATACACTCCGGCACCCGGATCGAACCACGAAAAGGTAATCGGAGGAATTTCGAAGGCCCCGTTTGTACGTGGGATAAGGATGTACCGAAACGTCTTGCTGCCCGTGAGACGAGCACCGGAACGATCAAGTAACGTGGAAACGTCGGGGTCATACACGTCAAATGCGGCCGGGACATCAAGAATAGGAGCATCCATGGTAGCCAGGTTACCCCGCCCCGTCACCGTAACAGAAATCTGCATGGACTCGCCCACTTCGAGCGAGGTCCGATCGGGTTTGACGGTCATCGCATAGGAACCAACCGCTCCATTGAACCAGTCAGGAGCGCCGTCGGGAAGAGGACGGGAAGCAACCGTCACCTCGGGTGATGCCAGCATCACAGGTGTGAACCGGGTCTGCATGGCAAAGAGGGAGCGGAACGGATCTCGGGACCCGAAAGGCAACATGGCCTCACTTTCAATTTTCAACGGATCCACCGACAGGTCTCCCGCCCGTGTCGGAAATACGGCGGCTCGTTTCAATACGATGGTATTGTAACGCAATCCATTTTCAATGATGATGCGCGGGACAGGACGGGTTTCTACCTCCAATTCCTCACGCCAGAATCCTTCGGCATCCCATGAGTCCGTCAAGCGGCTTTGCCTCAGCTGAATCCCTTCCCTGAAGAACAGACGGTATTCAATCACGACCTGCTCATTCTGCCATGCTGAACGCTGACTGGGCACGGCTCGGATGAACAAGTCTGATTCGTCCGGTTCCGGAGCTGGTTCCGTCGGTTGGGGAGTAAAAGGGGACCGGAATGCACCAGCAAATGGATCGGTCCGGCGAGCTCGTGCAGGACGCTGATCCTGGGGGACGACCTGAACCTGGATGGGCTGTGTATGATATTCGCGATCTTTGACTCGCACTGTGGAGGCTTCAATACGCGCCGTCCCCTGTCCCGTTGGCCGGTATGCCCACGAATAGCCAAAACTCCGACTCATCTCTCCGTTGATGATCGAAACGCTCTGCTGGGTCCGCGGGATGGTTTGAAGGAGGATCAGGCCCACTGCATCGGGCGGCTGTGGCACCTGCACATCTGAGCCATCGGATCCATCAATGGTAATGGTCAATGTGACGCTCTCTTCCGTTCCGATGGTCGTAGCATCGACGGAAGCGTGTACGTCTACCTGGCGCGCCACAACAGACGAAGCGCCAACCAAAGCGAAGAGCAAAAGTGCGATGGCACCTGATACTGATCGCGTCCCCAATGTGCGGCCTGCGAGTTCCTTCACGACTACCAATCCTTCTCTACCCGACGGGGGCGGGTCTTCATTTTCTGGACCTGTCTTAAAAGCTGCTCTTCTTCGTTCTCGAGCGCTTGTAGAATCCGTTGGGCTTCCTCTTCGCTTAGCTGCGTAGGATCGTCGCGATCCTGCTGTTGCTGTTGCTGCTGCTGATCCTGTTCCTGTTCCTGTTCCTGTTCTTGTTGGTCTCCCTGATCCTGGGAATTCTGTTCCTGTTCGTCCTGCTGCTGTTCGTTGTTCTCGTTCTGCTCACCGTCCTGGTTCTGCTGGTCCTGATTCTCTTGATTCTCCTGGTCCTGCTGATTGTCCTGTTGCTCTTCAAGTTGACGCTTGACGAATTCGTAGTTGAATTTGGCGTCTTGATTGGAAGGGTCATTCAGCAAGGCTCGGCGGTAGTGCTCCAGCGACTGCTCCAACTGCTGAGTCCGGTAGGCGGCGTTTCCGGCATTGTAGCTTGCCCGAACGAGATCTTCGGTACCGAGTGCCATGGAAGCCGCGCTGGAAAAAGCGATGCTCGCCTGTTCGGCGTCTCCGGAGCGATACAGTGCCGCGCCCAGATTGTTGAGCAATCTGCTATGGACGGCCCCGAAGCCATCCTCTTGAACGGAAACAATGCCCTCGCGATACTTGGCGGCTGCCTCTTCATACTGCTCTTGCGTATACAATGCATTGCCCTGCCGACCTTTCTTTTTGCCGTCACCAGGACCTGCCATCAGGAATGCCAGAAGTATGAAAAGAAGGGGTTTCATGAAGTGTTGTCAGGTGTCTTTGGGACTACTTTGTCCCCGATCACGCAAAATCATCGCCGCTATTGAAACGGCGACTGTCAGTACTCCGTTTCTGCTCTGGCGTCATCCACTCTCCAAACAAGAGGAGTAAACCCAGCAGAAGCGGCCATTGGAAGCGTTCTTCGTAATCCTCAAATTCCTCTTGGCCAAAGGTGGTCTGATCCAACTGGTCGAGGGCGGCCGTGATTCGAGGCAGGGAGCTAGACGTCCGGGCAACTCGGAAATAAGCCCCGTCCTGCGCAAGCTCCTGGAGGACTTCCTCTTCCAAACGGGTAGTCACCACAGCTCCGGTGCGATCCTTTTTCCAGTCGACCCGACGCCCGTTCCGGTATACAGGAATGGGGGCCCCTTCAGTTTCACCTATGCCAGCGGCATATATCACGACTCCTTCGCTGCGAGCATCCTGCAGGATGGTTTCCAATTCAGCAATGTGGTTTTCACCATCCGAGACAAACAGGATCGCACGTGTGCGAACCTCATCATCGGGTGTACCTGATGGCGCTTCAAATGCCTGCAATGCCATCTCCAGGGCGGTACTTAAATCAGTGCCCGGGGTCGGAATGAGGGATGGATCGGCTACATCCAGAAAGAGCCGTAGAGCACCATAATCCGTCGTCAGCGGACACTGGATGAAGGCATCGCCGGCGAATGTGACCAGAGCAACCCGATCCCCATCCATGTCGCCCAGAAGATTCTTGATTTCGTTGCGGGCACGATCGAGCCGGTTTGGAGCCAGATCCTCAGCCATCATCGACGCAGAAACGTCCAGAGCTATTACGAGGTCGATACCTTCCCGGGTGACTTCTTTCAGGCGCGTGCCAAATCGTGGGCCGATCAGAGCCAGAACAATCAAGGCAATCCCCAGCGTCTTCATTGCGGCTTTCCACCGACGACGGCGCAGACTGAGATTGCCAGCGAGACGCGTTATTGACGCAAGCGTACCAAATCGCTCGGCAAGCTGTCGACGGCGAAAGGCCGCCAGCAGGAACAGTCCGATCACAAAGGGGATGAGGACCAGCGTCCAGACATATTGCGGATTCAGCCACTCCATCAGGGAAACCTCCGGAATAGCGTGGTAGCCAGCAGGATGTCCATCAGCAGTAGCAGCAGGCCAGGGAAGAGGAATGAGGCGTAACGCTCTTCATAGTCAATATAGCTGCGTTCCTCGATCTTCGTGCGCTCGAGTTCGCCTATCTCGTCATATATCTCGCGCAGGGCCCGGTTATTCGTAGCCCGGAAGTATTGTCCCCCGGTCATGTCTGCCACGGCTTGCAGCATTTCTTCGTCAATCTCCACGGGGACCATGCGTCGCTGACGGCCGGCAAATGGATGATCCACCACAAAAGGGGCCTCTCCATGTTGTCCGACTCCAATGGCGTAAATGCGTACGCCAAGCGTTCGCGCAACCTCGGCAGCCGTCTCTGGGCTCAGCTCGCCCCGATTGTTCTGCCCATCCGTCAGCAGGATGATGACTTTGCTTTTAGCCTCGGTGTCTTTCAGTCGGTTCACGGCCATCGCCAGTGCCGTACCTATAGCCGTTCCATCCTCAATCACCCCAACTTCCACTTCCGTCAACATGGATTGGAGGAATGTGTAATCCAGCGTGAGCGGCGCCTGCGTATAGGCATTGGCTGCAAAGACGATCAAGCCCACCCGGTCCGACGTGCGGCCGGAAATGAAGTCGGCTCCTACGTTCTTGGCAGCCTCGAAGCGATTGGGTGTAAAGTCTTCGGCGCGCATGGAAGTACTCGTATCGAGCACCATCATGATATCCACTCCCTCGGCAAACTGCTCACGAATGACATTTCGGTCTTGGGGACGTGCCATGGCAATTATGGCCAAGGACAGGCCCGCCACACGCAGCAGCGTCGGTAGGAAACGTAGTCGCACGCGAAGCGAAGGACCCGCTGCGCGTGCTGCCGCCGTCGTCGAAAATCGCATGGGCGGACGAGACCGTGTCGAGCGCCACGACTGCCAACCGGCCAGGGGAACCAGCAGGAGCAAAAGCAACCAGAGAGGTTGAGCAAAGTCCATGTCAGACCTCCTCGGGTTCTTCTACCGCATCCGCGCCAGCCGGCGCGTAGCGGGCTGCTTCTAGTGCAGCCTGTCGTTCGCGTTCTCGCCGCTGATCTTCTTCTCGATAGGCAGACTCGGTACCTTCAATCACGTGGCGCGTCTCATCAACCATTTCGCGGGTCTGTTCCAGGATGGGTCGCAGATCAGCAAACTTGACCAGATCGGAATGGGTGAGGACATGATCGATCTCACGGAGGATATCATCGGGCAATACGTGACCTGAAGACGACGTCCGAAGTCGGGTGAGTAGCTCCCGGGTGGTGGTTTCCAAAGCAGGGACATGCGTTCGGCGACCTACATAGGTCCGCAGGATATCGGTCAATTCGACATAGAAGGGCTTGATCTGGTCGGGATCGGACAAAGCGCTCTGTTGCAGCTGCGAGAGGCGGTTGATAGCCTCCTGATAGGGCGGAATAGCTGGTACTGGTGCCTCCGTGACAGCTGGCTCTTCCTCCTCCTGATTACGCCAGCGCCATAGACCATAAAGCACTCCGGCCAGAGCGAGTAGACCCACAATCCACGGCCACCAGGAATGTTCAAACGAGGCCAGTTCGGCTAGATCCTGCAACTCGGTTGCATCTTCCGGAACCAGTGAGCCGATACGAAGGAAGGCGGGAGGCGCCATGGCACGCAGCGTGTCACTCGTGGCTGCAAGCCCAACAGGTATGCCGGCTACTCTTGCTGTATCCAAAGCAAACGTCGTGACTTCGTAAATGACGGAGTCAATCCGGCCCCCACCAGGCCAGTCACGACCACCGGATGTGTTCACGCCGAGGATTTCGAAATCTCCCAAAGCGAAAACGGCATTTCCCTGTAATGAATCTGGAAGGAGAAGGTGCGGGAAGATCGGATTTCTGGTCCCATCGTGGCCGATGACCACCGTCATTTCAAATCGGTCTCCGACCGTGACAGAATCCGCAGACAAATGCGTTTCGAATTGCTGTGCCGACACATCAATGGCCAGGCCCAGCGCGAAAACGAAGACGATATGCAGTCTCAGAGACTTCACTGGTTCAGGCGTTAATCATGCGGTTACGCTGTCGGAAAAAGCGGATCAGCGGATCGACGTATCCTTCATCCGTAACAATGGGGATGGTATCCACTTTCAGGCGCCGAAACATGCGCGTCAATGCCAGCTCACGTGAACGTGCCTCCTGCTCATACATGCTCCGAACACTCTCATCAGACGTGTCTATGAGCACGCGTTCACCGGATTCTGCGTCGGTCACTTCCATGAGGCCGACTTCGGGCAATTCACTTTCTACGGGATCCGTCAAATGAACAGCAATCGTGTCATGCCTGCGGGATACCGCACGGAGAGAAGGCTCGAAACCTTCATCCATGAAATCGGACATGAGCATCACGATTGAGCGTCGATGCAGCACATGCACCAGGTGGTTGAGTGCCACTTTCAGATCAGTTCCTGTCGACTGTTGTTCATGCGCAAAGAGGTCCCGTATGAGTCGAAGCACGTGTTTGCGCCCCTTCTTTGGAGGGACAAAAAGTTCGACTTGATCTGAAAACAACAGCAATCCCACTTTGTCGTTGTTTTGAATAGCAGAAAAGGCGACAACCGCACAGATTTCAGCCGCGATCTCCCGCTTGTACGCACTGGCCGACGCGAAATCCTCTGATCCAGACACATCAACAGCCAGAATTACCGTCTGCTCACGTTCCTCTTCGAACACCTTTATGAACGTTTCCGGATAGCGGGCCGAGACATTCCAATCGATGTTCCGGACATCATCCCCGAACTGGTATGGCCTCACTTCTGCGAAGTCCATACCGGTCCCCTTGAAGGCAGAATGGTATTCTCCTCCAAAGATGTTGCTCACGAGACCCTTGGTTCGGATTTCGATCTGCCGGATTCGCTTGAATAACTCCTTGGGAATCATGCGCCATCAGGGCGGTTTCATGCAGTGACCCGTACAACGATCCAATGTCCGGGATGTTGTGCCTATCCACGATGAATCATGCGTAAAGACCCGATGGGTCAGCCCGATCCAGTTCAAGCAGGAATTCGGCGAGTTCCTCCGTCACCTGCTCGACGAACCGTCGGCCTTTGTCTGCGCTTGCATGCTGCGGGTTACCAACACCGGTGTCTTCTGTAACCGAAGACCATTGGCGAGGAGCCCAGACGCGACGATCCCGCAATGCTTTTATGCGAAATGTCCGCTCTGATCCGGGACCGGCTTCGCTGAGGGGGCGAACCGTATCCGCGTGAAAGTGCATCATCACGCTCGTTTCCAGCTCGCCTGCATGATCCCCGGGCTCATCAAAAACGTGGGATGCATCGCCAAGTGTCCACCAATTGCATTGACACAGGAAGACCGGCGTTGCGGCCTGAAGTTCTCGCAGCATCTGCTTGAAGTCATTGGCGCCGTGTCCGTTGACGATGACCATCTTTGCAACGCCTGCATCTTCTACCGACTGGATGAGGTCAGCCAGCAGGAGGGATTGCGTAGATGGATTTACGTTCAGCGTCAGGGGCAGGTCGGCCTGCTGGGTATGAACGCCGAACGGAACGGTGGGCAGTACCACGACGCGCGCTCCGCGCTCGCCGGCTTTCCGGGCGGCCAAATGTGCGATGCCCTCCGCTTGCCACGAATCCGTCGCGTGAGGGAGATGGGTGTTGTGCGCTTCGGTGGCTCCCCAGGGCAGGACCACCACCTCGATGTCGCGCTCGCGGACATCTTTCCAGGTCAGATGAGTGAGTCGGACTTCCATGTGAATGCGGGATAGATGAGCGGGAATCTAATCATGTATGAGCGGTTCGGCGTGAATTGTTCATCCGGAACCAGAAATGGGTCATTCCACCATTCGATTGGCAGACCGACCGACGTATATTCGACCTTCCCGATATGCAACTCCAGACCGTAGCCACGTCATGAAATTCGGCGTCATCGTTTTTCCCGGATCCAATTGCGACCACGACGCTTACCACGTTGCCAAACACGTTTTTGGACATGAAGCCCGCTTCATCTGGCACAAGGAGAGTGATTTGGGTGATGTCGACCTGGTGATTGTCCCGGGAGGGTTCTCGTACGGCGATTATCTGCGAAGCGGCGCTATTGCGCGCTTTTCACCCATTATGAAAGATTTAGTCCGATTTGCCGGGCAAGGTGGACTGGTCATGGGCATCTGCAATGGTTTCCAGATCCTGTGTGAGTCAGGACTGCTCCCTGGAGCGCTCACGCACAACGATTCTCTGCGCTTTGTGTGCAAGGACGTGCACCTGCGTACCGAGACGTCCAACAGCGTCTTTACCGGGGCCCTCACCGAGGGCGAAGTGCTTCGCATTCCCGTCGCTCATGGCGAAGGCAATTACTTTGCCTCGGAGGAGCTGCTGGACGAGTTGGAAGCTGAGGACCGTGTAGCATTCCGCTATTGTGATTCGGAAGGCAACATCACGAAGGAAGCCAACCCCAACGGTGCCTCCCGCAATATCGCTGGTATCCTCAATGCTGAGCGTAATGTGCTGGGCATGATGCCGCACCCGGAGCGCTGCGCCGAAGGCATTCTGGGCAACGAGGACGGCGCCCGGATTTTCGAGTCCATCCTCGCCGGTTCTGGCATGGCGGTCTAACGATTCAGGCAGACAACACGAAATAATAGCGGGCCGTTGG
>CALIKL010000009.1 GCA_938018055.1 uncultured bacterium | reverse complement strand
AGCAGACAACTGCCTTTCGCTACGCCTCTACAGGCGCACCGCTGACGATGGTGCTGTTGGGATTGGCAGCCCAATCATCCCATTCGCCATTGACGAAGATCACATCGTGACCCAGACGAGCGAGCAGGGCCGTCGAAACCGCTGCACGTCCTCCGGAGACGCAATGGACCAGTTTGGTACCGGCAGGCACTTTATCCCGACGTACCCAGAGGCGGGTATAGGCGATGTTGGCCGAATCCGGCATGTGGGCAGGCTCGTGTTCGCTCGCGTTGCGGACATCGAGCACGATGGCATCGTCGATGGCTTCCAGCGTAGCTGGTACATCTTCGATGGCCACTTCGCGGATGCTGGCCATCTCTCCGCCATGGTCGGCGTAGGCTTCCAGCGTCTGAGGCGTGGCGTATCCAACGATGTTGTCGAGGCCGATGCGGACCAGGTCGCGCACGGCTTCTTCCACATGCTCCTCATCGATGATGAGGTAGATCGGCATGTCTTCTTCGATGATCGAGCCAGCAGCCGTGTTGAAGGCTTTGTTGAAACCGGCGTACATCGAGCCCGGAAGATGACGAGCCATGAAGGCCGAGCGATCCAGACGCGTGTCAAGGACGGCGACGTCGGTATTGCCCGCCAGGGCTTTCAGGTCCTCCTGGAAGAGGTGCTTCGGCTTGGGAATCGTACCCAGGACCTTCGGGCCCTTCTTGTTGTCGCGCTTCATCCGTGCGAAGTACATCGGAGGCTCAGGCTGTCCTTCGAGAATCGACTCGACGAACACGTCTTCGCCACGCTTGGCCGCGTCGATGGCCGCGTTGAATTCGCGCTCGTAGCCGACGGTTGAGGAAGGCACAGCGCCCAATGCCTTACCGCAGGCGCTACCGGCGCCGTGGGCTGGCCAGATCTGAACGAAGTCATCCAGCTCCAGGAATTCCTGGACTGACTTGTAGAGTGTGCGGGCTGAAGGCTCCATGACGCCAGCCATGCCGGCGGCGGACTCAAGGAGATCGGGACGACCAAGGTCGCCGACGAATACGAAGTCTCCCGTGCAGTAACCGATCGGCTTGTCTGCGCCGCCACCGAGGTCAGTGACGAGGTAGGACAGGTGCTCGGGCGTGTGACCCGGGTTGTGGATAGCCTTCAGCTTGATGTTGCCCATCTTGAATTCGTCCCCATTCTTGAGGAGCGTATAGCTGTAGTCTGAGCCAATGAGCCACTCGTACTTCCAGTCGTCATCACCTTCGTCTGAAGCATACACGTGAACGCCGCGCTCGGCGAATTCGCGCATACCGGTCAGGTAGTCAGCATGGATATGCGTATCGACGGCAGCCACGATTTCAACGCCTTCTTTTTCGGCGAGCTCGAGGTACTGGTCGATGTCGCGCTCGGGGTCGACGACAATGGCTTCGCCAGCAGCCTGGCAGCCGATGAGGTAGGCGTACTGGGCGAGTTTGGGATCCCAGATCTGTCTGAACAGCATGGTAGTGTTACAGGATGGTTGTTTTGATAAAAGTCGAGTAGGGACGATCAAGCCGACTTTCGGGAGCGGGCACCCGGGCGGTCGTGTCGTCTAATGGGGCAGTTTGGGTCGGAGCACACCGTAGGTGTAGGTACCGGCAACGGCCGAAAGGATGGCGATGAGCATGACGAGAGCACCGTTGCCCACGAGGGCGAACATCGGTCCCGGACAGGCGCCTGTCAGGGCCCAGCCGAGTCCAAAGAAGGTGCCACCCAGCCAGTAGCGGGTACCGCTGCCCATGACCTTGGGAGGAATGTTGATTTCCGAGCCGTCCATGGCGCGGATGCCCTTCCGTTTGATGATCTGCACGGAGATGGCGGCGACCGCAATGGCGCTACCGATGATGCCGTACATGTGGAAGGCCTGGAACCGGAACATCTCCTGGATGCGATACCAGGAAATCACTTCTGATTTGGTGAAGATGATGCCGAAGTAGATTCCCACCAGCAGGTAGGGAAGCAGACGGCCGATCGTGTTTTTCGATTCGGACATGGAGTCACCTACAGGATGATGGGGAGCAGGAAGAACGTGGCGATCAGGCCACCGGCGAAGAAGCCGATGACGGCGATCAGCGAGGGAAGCTGCAGGTCAGCCAGTCCCGAGATGGCATGACCGGAAGTACATCCTCCTGCGTAGCGCGCACCGAAGCCCACCAGAAAGCCGCCGAGGACAATCATGATCAGGCCTCGAGTGGATGCCAGGCCTTCCAAGGAGAAGATGTCCGAGGGAAGCAGTCCGTCGAACTGCGTAATTCCAAGCAAAGCCAAATCCGACTTGGTGGCATCGGATATGGCGATTGGATCAGGATTACCAAGGAAGGTCGAGCCGACCAATCCACCAATCATGATCCCGAGGATCAGCGTCAGGTTCCAGGCACCATTTTTCCAATCGTAATTGAAGAACTCGGTCTTGCCCGGAAGCATGGCACACACGTGACGCAGGTTTTCAGACAGGCCAAATTGTTTACCCCCGATCAGGAACAGCGCCGGGACGACGATGCCGATGAGGGGCCCGGCCACGTACCAGGGCCAGGGCTGGGAGATGAATTCAATCATGGGTGTTTTTCAGGGTGGTGAGACGCCTTGTATTAACTTGTCATAACAAGTGTTCCCGGTCATAAGACAGTCCACGAAGAAGAATGTTACATAACCCGATTGGACGTGACCAGAGCGAGTGGTCATCGGATTGAATATCAGGCATCAGAGATAGGACAAAAAGACCTATTCTGGCTCCACGGTGCGAATATCCACCACGTTCAGTTGCAAGCTGGTTCGCCCGTTCCAGTTATTTTCTTCGATTGAAAAGGCCAGGTCGATGGGCTGCTGGGTGGCTTGCGCTTCTGACAGTTCCTGAAGGTATTTGCCCAACCCAAAGCCGATTGCATTTCGGACAGGATGGGATGAACCTGCTTCGCGTACCGAAAACTTGACATGATCGCGTTTGCGCCCAACACCCGCTACAGGACCCATGATGTCAAGATTTCGGGCTACAAACACCGGAGCGGGATTATCCTGCCCGAAGGGTTCGAACTGCTTCAACACGGCCCAGAACCGATCATCGAGTTCAGACAATCGCATTTCAGCGTCAATGTCTACACACGGTTCAAGGGTATTCTCGGAAACGGCCTCCAAAACCGCTTGATTGAAGCGCTCAATAAAGGCCGGCAAGTTCTCGGGCATGAGGGTGAGACCTGCGGCATAGTCATGTCCTCCATACTCCACCAGAAGGTCGTCACAGGCCGTGAGAGCGTTGAAGATGTTGATTCCTGCAACCGACCGGGCGCTACCCTTGATGACCTTCCCGGATGATGCCAGCATGATGGCAGGACGATAATGACGCTCTACCAGCCGGCTGGCGACGATTCCGATCACACCCAAGTGCCAGTCGGGGTGGTGCAGAATAACGGCGTGTCGTTCGCGGCCGGCCAGGAATCGATCTGCTTGAGCGAATGCTTGCTTCTGGGTTTCCCGGTCGAGCACGCGCCGCTCTTCATTCAGGCGTTCAAGCTGCCGGGCCCGGGCGGTTGCCTCTATCTGGTCATCGGCCAGCAGGAGATTCACGGCGCGAGCGGCGTCTCCGAGACGGCCGGCCGCGTTGATCCGAGGCCCAATGGAGAAAGCGATGGACCGAGTAGTAGCCTCGCTCAATTTTGCTCCGGCCTGATCTGCTAGCATGCGCAAACCCAGGCGAGGGCGGTGCCGGAGCTGCTTCAGCCCTTCACGGAGAAGGATGCGATTTTCACCGTGCAACGACACCATATCGGCTGCTGTGGCTACCGCTACGAGGTCGAGATAGTGGAGCAGCTCGTCGGGGTTCTTGCCCAGTGCTTTGTGCACAGCGAGCGCGAGTTTGAAGGTGACACCACATCCGCAAAGCTCCTTGAATGGATAGGAGCAGTCATCCCGCTTGGCGTCCAGCACAGCGACGGCTTCGGGTAGCTCATTCTGTGGCGTGTGGTGATCGCAAACAATGAGACTCATACCAAGCTCGCTTGCCATGACGGCCTCGTTTACTGCCGTAACCCCGCAGTCCAGAGCGATTATCAGGTCTGTACCCAGCGCGTGTACCGCTTCCATGCCCTTGGGGCTCAGGCCGTAGCCATGCTTGAACCGATCAGGAATAAAGAATTGGACAGTAGCACCCACACTTCGAAGATAGTGGGTCAGTAAAGCCGTTGAGGTCGTACCGTCCACATCGTAGTCACCGTACACGGTAATCCGCTGCCCGAGGGAAATGGCACTCAGGAGCCGCTCGATGGCGAGATCCATGTCTTCAAATTCCATAGGGTCATGAAGACGATCCAGTCCGTCGCGGAAAAAGGAGCGGGCCTCCTCGAATGTGGTTATGTCGCGCAGCACAAGCGCTTTGGCCAGCGCCAGTGGCAAGTCGTTGAGTGCATCCTGAAGGCTTTTTGTTGCCTCTGCATCCGCGACAGTCTTGATGTTCCAACGCTTCATTCCCGCACTATCCTTCCTTTCCACATGACGACGAACCTCAATATACGGTGTTGCCAAGGCTTCACGGCCTTACGCTTCTCCTGAATCTGCCGATACCATGAGAAGACGAGTCATCCCTGACACCACAGATTCTCCTCCATGCGATTAGCGCGTTTCAAGCCAGTTTTGTACGGACACACGACCTTTTTGGGGTTTGTGTGCGTCGCGCTGGTGGGTGTAAGTCTCTGGTTGATGTTCTCCTCCCACGATCATTTGGAAGCTATATCGCAGGAGGAAGCGCAAGAACAAAGCAACCGGATTTCGCGTCAGTTCGAGGAGATAATGTTTTACCCGGGCTCTGATTCATTGACCATAAAGAGCTTCGTCGGATCTGCCCGGATGGTTAATCACCTCGCGTACCTGGTTATTGCTGACTCAGCGGGAGCCGTGGTAGCAAGCTATAATGAATTATCCGCTCGAGGGGCAGCCTACCAGCATGTAGATACTGGCAGGCCATCACCTCCAAAGTGGTCGAGCTGAATACGATGCACCTTCCCATGGAGGAACGTGACACGTATTCCAGGGCCTTCTTGCAAGTGATGAATTTGTGGCGGGCGGACGATACGGTACGCGCCTTGGTCTTCAGCAAGCGATTGGCCGCCATCGCATGCCAGCTCATGGAAGTCGATGGCGTCCGAATCTATCACGACCAGGCGCTCTACAAAGAGCCGTCGGGAGGGTTCACGCCGTGGCACGCTGATCAATACTATTGGCCCTTGGCCACGGACAAGACGATCACGGCATGGATTCCTCTTCAGGCAACTCCCCTGTCCATGGGCCCCCCGAATTCAGTGCAGGTAGCCACGTGTTGAGTTCCGGCAGGGATCTGGGGATTTCAGACGAAAGCGAGTCACGAATCGCAGACTTGTTGACGAGGCGAGGCTTCGAACATGTCGTCGAGCCATTCGATCTTGGAGAGGTCAGTTTTCATTCGGGTTGGCTGTATCATCGTGCTGGCCCAAACACGACTTCCGAGCCGCGTCGGGTGATGTGCGTGATTTATATGGACCAACACATGACATTGAAAAGACCGGCAAACGAAAATCAGCAAGCCGATTGGGATACCTGGTGCCCGGGAGCTGAAATTGGCCAAACAATCGACACGCCTATCAACCCGGTTTTATTCAGTCGCTGACGATCGCTTGATCCAACCTGGGCGCACAGAAAAATGTGATCAGGAGGACCGATATTCGAACACTGGCGCGGCCGGGTCTTCCATTCATCCTGCTGAACTCATGCACACCAAACCTCGTCTTTCGTTCTGGCAGATCTGGAACATCAGTTTCGGATTCCTGGGCATCCAGTTCGGCTGGGCCCTTCAGTTGGCCAATTTCAGTCGCATCCTGCAGACATTGGGTGCTGAAGAAAGTAGTCTGGCCATCTTGTGGGTAGCTGCGCCTGTTACCGGATTGATTGTGCAGCCCATCATAGGGCACTACTCGGATCGTACTTGGGGACGGTTGGGGCGTCGCCGGCCCTACTTTTTGTACGGCGCCATTCTGGCATCTGTCTCGCTGATTCTGATGCCGAACTCGGCCGCGCTGTGGATGGCAGCAGGACTGCTTTGGATTCTGGATGCTTCCATCAATGTGTCGATGGAGCCATTTCGGGCATTTGTGGGAGACATGCTGCCCAGTGAGCAGCGCACGAGAGGGTTTGCAATGCAAAGCTTCTTCATCGGGACGGGTTCGGTCATCGCATCTCTCCTTCCCTGGATGCTGACCAATTGGGTTGGTATATCCAATACAGCACCCGAGGGCGAAATTCCTTTGTCTGTGACCTATGCCTTCTACATCGGAGGCGCTGTATTCCTTGCAGCCGTGGCATGGACGGTTTTCCGGGTCAGGGAGTATTCGCCCGAAGAGATGGAGGCCTTTGCAGATCAGGAAAAGCAGGCAGGAGTCGGCGCGGCCGTTCTTCCCCCTGTTCCAGCCGAGCGATTTGCCCGCATGGCACCGGGTTGGCTGGTAGCCGGTGCCGTAGTGACGGCGCTCGTTGTCTGGATTGACGTTCTCCAGAAAGAAATGCTGATACTGGGGGGTGGACTGATGGCGTTTGGCGTGTTGCTCTACATCGCAGCCGCGCGCACCCGCGCTGGTGGAAACGACGGTTTCAGTGAGGTTTTCTCGGATCTGTTCAATATGCCGGAGACCATGAAAAAGTTGGCATGGGTACAGTTTTTCAGCTGGTTCGGTCTGTTTTCCATGTTCATTTACATGACGCCAGCGGTGACAAGTCATGTATTCGGAGCCACCGATCCTACTACTCAAGTTTACAATGACGGCGCCGATTGGGTGGGCGTGTTGTTCGGTGCGTACAATGCGGTCGCAGCCCTGTTTGCATTCGCCTTGGCGCCTCTGTCTAAATGGTTGGGTCGCTCCGGGACCCATATTCTCGGCCTTCTGGCAGGCGCGGTGGGGCTGTCCAGTATCTACATGATTACCGATCCCATGTGGCTGCTCGCGTCCATGGTCGGCGTCGGGATGGCCTGGGCCAGCATTTTGGCCATGCCCTATGCGATACTGACGGATGCCCTCCCTTCGAGCAAGTTTGGCGTCTACATGGGCCTGTTCAACTTTTTCATTGTCCTACCCCAGATCCTGGCTTCTACCGTGTATGGAGCGTTGTTGCAGCACGTCTTTGGAGGGGCTTCGATCCTGGTTCTGGTTACGGGAGGTGGATCCTTTGTCTTGGCGGCCTTGATGATGCGCCGGGTGGAAGGCATCGGAAGCTGAAAACCCAATAATCTCATGCCTCCAGGCTCGGCCCGGAATATTGATCAGGTTGTGAGGCGCCTAATTCGCGGGCTGCCCGGTTGGGGTATGTTGGTGCTCATGGTGGGTACTGCATGGCCGGCATCGGGACAGGCCGCTCGTTTTCCGGTTAACGCAGAGACCATCGTCCGGGGCCTCGAATTCCGTTTCGATTCGACCCAGTCTTTCCCCACCTCGCAGCTGCAGGCTCAGATCGCTTCACGCGGTCCGGATGTGGGCGACAAATTGCGACGATGGCTCCCGCTGTTCTCGGAAGACGAAATCACACTGCTACCCGAAGAGGTACAGCGGGACGTTGTTCGACTTCGTCGATTTTATGCGGAAAACGGCTTCCCACAGGCCAAAATCGAATATTCAGATTCCCATTATGACCCGGTGAAAAACCGGTTCTGGCTGCGATTTTCCATCGACGAAGGAGAGCCCATCCGGGTCGCATCGATTTTGGTCAAAGCCTTTCGATGGCGGTCCGTTGCCGAGGATACGGAACTGGGTCAGGCACTGCGCGACGTCCTGACCCTCGCGGTAGGCGAGCGTTTTTCCCGCCTTTCACACGGCAGCAGTCAGGAGCAACTGACACTCTGGCTGAACAACCGAGGCCGGCCCTTCGCTGTGATCACCGATTCGGTGATCATCAACGAACAGGCTCGCCGTGCCGATGTCACCTATTGGATTGACGAGGGGCCTGAAGCATTTCTGGACAGTATTGTGGTCGAGGGCAACCAACGGGTAGACCGTCATCTCATTGCCCGGGAGCTCAACATGAAGGCGGGAGATCGGTACTCGCAACGTCTAGTGACCGGGGCACAGCGTGAGCTGACTTTGGAGTACAAGGTGCTCGAGTACCTACTGCTTCAGTTGTTGGCAGACGCATCGGATTCCCCTGTCCGCCTCAATCTGGCCGGACGCTACGCATACTGAGCAGTAAAGTGTCCAAGGCTCCTTGGCCACGAATCAAAACCAGGTCCTGGCTCACGGAATGAGAATATGGAGGCGCTTGAACACGTTTTGAGTGTACCCCGCCCGTTCGTAGAAAAGGGCGACGGTCCGTTCATCAAGCGCGGTTGATGAGACGTATGCCGCAGAGCCTGTTTCGATGATGCTACCAGCTGACCACGATGCGCCCTCATCCTCTGTCACGCGTAAGGTCAGGTTTTCGCGCCGGGTTGGATGGTGGGCCCCGATATAGAGGAGCCGCTCTCCCATCCTGATCAGGCTGGCATTGACGGCCGGATCGATCAGGCTGGAATCAGGCGAGGATTTCCAGGAAGCTCCCCGATCCGACGAGCGATGCACCCATCGATGGCCCGCTCCGGCCACGCGGCTGTTGACCATCCAACTTCCATCGGAAAGCTCCACGATTTTCGACTCATCTCCCGGCGAAATGGCCGAACCAGCCAACACCCAGCTTTCGCCGTGGTCCTCACTGGCAACTACGTGTACACCACGCTCCAGGTTGACCAGCGTATGCAAGAGCGTGCCATCCGATGCTTGGATTCCCCGCCCCGATGTGACGAACATGAAGTCATTGCGCCACGAGAGGGGCGCAATGTGTTCCGTGATGTCTACGGGATCACTCCAAGTTGCTCCCAGATCGTCGCTCGAAAGGACGTGGAAGCGATACTGCCCCGGGTTTTCGTCGTGATTCATCACATTGGCGAGCATGAATACGCGCCCCCGTTCATGATCTACGATGAACGACGGGTCGGAAGCAGATACGCCGTCAGGATAGTCCAGTACGCGCTCGGCTTCGCTCCATGTCTGGCCACCATCGCTGCTGCGTCGCAGCAAAATGTTGATGTCCCTGTTGCCTCGAAGGTCAGCGCACGAGGGTACGCGTTCATCGATCGCGGCAAGCAGTACGCCTCCAACTGTTTCGATAGCCGGAATGCGGAAACAGGCAACCGAGGAGTCGGCTGGCGTAGCAAAAAGGACGGTCTCTAGAGGATCAAGGTCTGATTCAGTACCGGCGTCCTCGGTTGGACATCCTTTCCAGATAAAGACGGAAAGCATTGCAAGGGCCAAGAGTCCGCGAAGCGCGGCTTTATTGGTCCAGATGGGTCTATGGCTCATGATATCACCGTGGATTGATCACCCTCCAAGGCCGCCGACGCAGCGTCGCTGATCGTCCAGATTTTTTTCGAGTTGATGATGGTCATGCCTGTTGGCTCCTTGCGCGCGATGGCAATCATAGCCTGAGCGACTCGCACTGCGGGCACCGTGCGCCACCGTTTGGGAAGGCGCGCCATCATGCGTTGCGCCCACGCTTCGGCCGGCCGAACATCATCGTCCCGTTCACCGCCCAGTACGGAAGGGCGAAACGTGGCAAACGAGGGGAATCGCATCATGCGGATATCCTCTTCAAGCTGACCCTTCATGCGGCTGTAAGCATTGCTGCTTTCAAAGTCTGCTCCAATCGAGGAGCACACAGAAATGTGGCGTACGCCGAGAGCAAGGAGGCGCTTCGCGTAGAGCCGCGGGTAGCGCACATCGATTTCCCATTGCGCGTTGTGTCCACCCGCTTTTTTAACCGTCGTGCCGAATGCGATGAAGGCGTGATCCAGCGGCTCCAGCGGATCCCAAGTGTTCGTTTCGTCCGCATTGAACGGGACTTCTATCAGTTTCTCCGAGTCCACACCGGTTGGGCGACGGACGGGGGCCACGATCCGGCCGTATTCAGAAGACTGCACGAGCAGCTCGACCAGATGGCGTCCAACCAGTCCCGTGGCTCCAAGGACGAATGCATTCATGGACATTCCTATCGGGGGTTGAACAGGTTCGGATGCTGGTCCATCAGGGTACGGTAGCCTGCCTGGACTTGGACCCCGCCGGGGAAACGGGTGGACTCGGATCCGAAGACATTACCTGCACGCACGGCCGTTTCGAGATCACCGAGACGAAGCCAGGAGGTCATGAAACCGACAGCAAAGTTGTCGCCGGCACCGGTGGTTTCAAAGACATCCACTTTGCGCTCAGGCAGATCCAGCGTTTGGTCCGGGGTGTAGGCCACGGCGCCTTGATTTCCCTTCTTCACGATGACCACATCGGCGAGGCGGCCCAGGATGGAGTTGTTTGGTGGAAGTGCGATCTGCAGATCGCGCGCTTCCTGATCGTTCAGAAACAGGAAGTCCACCTTCCCCACTGCTTCGAGAAGTTCGAGCGGGTGAGACGCAACCGGACCAGGTCCGGCGGGATCCATCGACACCGTAGTACCGGCCTCACGCAGCCGGGGAAAGATATTAGCCAGCTTGTCGGTCAGCCCGGGCAGATACGGATGATAACAGACGTGTACGTGTCGCGGGGGATCATCCAGAATGAGATCGAGCGCCTCCCAGTCGGAGACGGGGTTCGGAACACTGATGAACCCTCGGTCTCCGTGCTTGGAAAACGCCACAGAAAGCCCCGTACTTTCGCTCCGGTCGTCTGCACAGTTCATCACGCGTACGCCGGCCGATTTGGACGTGTCCCGCAGCCAGTGGCCAAAAAGGTCATCCCCTACGTTGGCGTACAGATCAGTGGGCCAGCCTACGCTCGCCAATCCCAAGGCGACAATGGCCGCACTTCCTCCCGGTTCGATGGAATAGACATCTGATACCGTGTCGTATCCAACGCGTGGGAGGGCATTCACTTCACCAAGGATTACATCGATGTTGAAATCCCCAATGATGGCAATCCGGGGAGCATCGACAAATGGGTCTGCTGCGGTCACGAATCAAGCGAGGCTGGTCGGAGGGCCTGAAGGAGATACAGGATACGGAGTCGCTGGCGCACAAAAAAACCCCGAAAGGAGGTATCCGATCGGGGTTTATCGCGGCGCGATGATACAATCAGTCAGGCCGTCTTCGTGGGAGATACTAGACTCGAACTAGTGACCCCCTGCTTGTAAGGCAGGTGCTCTAACCAACTGAGCTAATCTCCCAGAATCGCCAAAAGCGACGACGAGGCCGCTTTCAGAGCCCGCAATATTACGCTGACTTTTTATGAATGTCAATCACTTCGGTTGATGTGATGGGTACTTGTCGTATCTTCACCATTCTGTGTCTTAGCGTCGCGAACACCCCTTCGCAACTCCCGTAAAGCGCTGGGCCGCAGAACAAATGTAGTAATAGACCAGCCGCCATCCGGGCGCAACCGGATTCGGCCTCCCACTTGCAGATCCTGGCCAGGATTAACAACGTTACCAAGTACCATGAAACGTACGTATCAGCCCAGCCGCCGCAAGCGCGCCAACAAGCACGGATTTCGCTCGCGTATGGCCACCAAGAACGGTCGTCGCCTCCTTGCACGTCGCCGTGCAAAAGGTAGAAAAAACCTGACCGTTAGCGACACGAAAAGCGGAAAGTAAGCGACCTGATGGGAGAGGCTGGTACGTCCCCTCGATCGGCTGATGCGACGCTGAACTTCCCTGTTTCGCGTCGTCTCAAGCACCGGCGGTTCATTGAGCCCCTGTTCGAGCCTGGTGACCCATCCAGTCATTCCGTGAGGAGCGGCGTAATTCGAATCGTTTATCGGTTCGTGGAAGCCGATCTTCCCGACCTGTTTCAGATTGGTGTCGCGGTAGGACGTTCGCGCGGAAGCGCTCCAAGACGTAATCGAGTGAAACGCATTCTGAGGGATGCCATTCGCCACGATCAACCACGTTTGGAGCAGATTGCCAAGCAGGAAGGCCGGCCTTTAACAGCGATGGTGCTGTTTCAAGGCAAGAAAGAGTCGTCGGCGCGCATTCGAACTGATTTCGATCACGCATTGCAGCGGCTCGTTGAGCAAACCAAGCCTGTCGTACGTTGATATGGAACCCGTCCGACCACGCTCCCGTACCGCCTCACTTCCCGTCTGATGCTGTCGCCTGACCTATCAACCTGCCGAGGAGAGGCCCCGATTGGATAGAAACGTTCTCACAGCAACGGTGCTGATCGCCATCATCATGGTGGTCTGGCTCACTTGGCTGGCTCCCACCCCTCCTCCGGCGGAAGACCTCGTCGTAGCTCCGGATTCCACGGAAGACGTCTCTTCTCAGGAATTCGTTGAGCAAGGCGATCCAGAAGTTGGCGCAGTCCAGGTTCTGGCAGCCGATGATAGCACGTTTGTCCCGGGTCAGGGATCAGACGTGCGGATGATTACGGTAGAAAACAATCTCTACCGCGCCGTCCTCTCCACTCAGGGAGGAACACTGTCCTCCTTTGAACTGAAGGAATACACGATTGCCGGGACGGAGCGTCCTGTACAATTGGTCGACTCGACCAAGGGAGGTGCGCTGGGCGTCCTGTTTACCTCACCAGGAAACAGGAATTACGACTCCAGGGCCTTTGTATTCGAATCAAGCACTGCCCAGGAGTCACTCACCGTAGGCGATGCACCGGTTTCCGTTTCCTTTACCGCCGGTGTTGGCAGTGGCCAGATTGAACTGACCTACACGTTCAAGCCCGACTCCTACGAGATCGATCTCGAGGTCAACCAGCCCGGTGCGGCATCTTTCTCCACGCGCGAAGGCTATGAAGTAGTGTGGAATGGAGGCGTTCCATTTTCTGAACTGGACCACGAAACAGCTGCTCAGCATACCGGCGCGTTCGCTCGCAGCGGTGGAGAGGTCGAGGATGTCCTGCTTAATTCGGATCCGTATGACGAACGTTCGCTGCGAGGCGAAATTGACTGGGTAGCGGTCAAGAACAAGTACTTCACCGTCGTCATGATGCCGCAGCAACCAACGCGTGGTGCGGAGTTGATTGGTGAACGCGTAGGTGAGGTCTCCGAATCGTATGGCCGTCACGATTATCTCGCGAGCCTGCTCATGCCGGCCGCCGGCGTGGAGGCGGACCAGTACACGCTGTACATGGGTCCAATGGTCTATGGTAATCTGAATGACTACGACCTGGATCTGTACAACATGGTCGACTTCGGCTGGGACTTCTTCGAGGTCATCACCCGGCCGTTGGCACGGTTCATTTTCATCCCGGCGTTCACCTATCTCGGCCAGTTCATGCCGTATGGATGGGTGATCATTGTGCTGGCATTCCTGATCAAACTGGTCCTCTACCCGCTCACGAAGACATCCTTCAAGAGCATGGCCAAGATGCGTGAGCTGCAGCCGCGCATGGAAGTGATCAAGGAGAAGTATGCGGATAACCCGCAGAAGCAGCAGGAGGCCATGATGAAGATGTACAAGGAGACGGGGGTCAATCCGCTAGGCGGATGTCTACCCATGCTTCTGCAGTACCCGGTCATCATTGCGCTCTGGCAGTTTCTCCCGCAGGCGATCGAACTACGCCAGCAAGGATTTCTGTGGGCCCAGGACCTTTCGGCCCCTGATTTCATCTTGAGTCTGCCCTTTTCGATTCCCATGTATGGGGACGCTGTTGCCGGCTTCACGCTGCTCATGGGTATCTCGATGGTCTTCCAGATGAAGCTCTCGATGACCAATCAGAACAACGCGCAGGCCAAGATTTTCACCTACGTCTTCCCTGTGATGATCTTCGTGATCTTCAACCGATTGGCCTCGGGTCTGAACCTGTACTACCTCTGCTACAACGTACTGACAGCCGCGCAGCAGAAGGTCATCAACAAGCAGATTCACGACCACCCCGAGGAGCTGGAGCCTCAGAAGAAGGCGAAGAAGCCAGCCGCGGGCACATCGCGCAAGAAGGACAAGAATCGTGGGGCGATCACGGGCAAACCCAAGACCCGCCGCTGATCCCGACGCATGACGGTACCCGCGGGAGATAGCGTCCAGGATACGATTGTCGCCCGCGCTACGCCGCGAGGCGCTTCGGCGCTGAGTATTGTTCGGCTATCCGGCCCGGATGCAATCGCGTTGGTTGACGGTGTATTTGCAGCGCGGGAGTTGTCTGAGCAGGATAGTCACACGGCGCATGTCGGCTATATCGGACGGGAGAATGCGTGGATCGATCAAGTTGTATGTACCCTGTTCAAGGCGCCGAATACGGCCACGGGTGAAGACATTGTAGAGATCTCCTGTCACGGTGGTGACGTTGCTTCAGATGCTGTAGTTCGACTGATGGTCGCCCAAGGCGCGCGGATGGCCGAGCCAGGTGAGTTCACGCTCCGTGCATTCATGAATGGCAAGGTTGACTTGGCACAGGCTGAGGCTATTGGCGAATTGATTCATGCGCAGAGCCAGCGCGCAGGCCGTATTTCGCTCGCCCACCTTCGTGGCCGGTTTTCAGACGAGTTGGGACAGATCCGGGAAGATCTCATTCAGCTTGTTTCTCTGTTGGAACTGGAACTGGACTTTGGTGAGGAGGACGTCGCCTTCGCCGATAGGGCTCGTCTCGTTTCATTGCTCGATGCCGCAGCAACCCGTCTGGATGCCATGACGGGTTCATTTCGCTTCGGCCAGGCGCTGCACGAAGGCGTGCGTATCGTCATTGTTGGAAAGCCCAATGCAGGCAAGTCAACGCTGATGAATGCACTGCTTGGATTCGATCGAGTAATTGTAAGTGATGTCCCTGGCACTACGCGTGACGAAATTGAAAGCCATCTGGAATATGAAGGGGTGCGATTCACGTTTGTGGATACAGCGGGCCGTCGGGAGACCCATGATGCGATTGAGGCCGAAGGGGTACGTCGCAGCGAGGAAGCGGAGCTGGGCGCGGATCTGATTTTGCATCTCATCGATCTGACCCGTCCAGAGGATGTATCAGCGTCATCGTCCGATGGACTCCCCCGCTTGAGGGTTGGCAATAAGCTGGACCTGGTAGCGGGTCCGTCTGCTGCGAGCGACTTCAGTTTCAAAGTGGATGTAGCCATTTCCGCTGAAGCCATGCGCGTTGGATCCGAGTCGGTTGATGAATTGATGGCTCGCATATTTGAGGCTACCGTAGGATCAGTGGGCCAGGCCGAAGAGCATCAGGTAGTAACAAGCCAGCGACAGCAAGAACACATCCGCGCGGCTTCGGTAGCCATCCAGCGTGTTCGCTCCGTCATGGATTCCGGCGGGTCCGGTGACATGATATCATCTGATGTCCGCGAGGTGGTCGATGAGATCGGGGCTGTCACGGGCGAGATCACCAACGAAGACATTCTGGACCGTATTTTTTCCCAATTCTGTATCGGGAAATAGAAAAACAGCACTAAGGCTAAGGGAGACAACGACTAACAAGGAATGAGCGACTCGCACTTTGACATAATTGTTGTAGGCGGAGGACATGCCGGAAGCGAAGCTGCCGCAGCCGCTGCTCGCATGGGTGCGAAGACGTTGTTGATTACCATGAGCCTCGAGGCAATTGGACGCATGTCGTGCAATCCAGCCATTGGAGGTATAGGGAAAGGCCAGATAGCTCGCGAGATTGATGCATTGGGCGGCCTGATGGGTCACGCCACCGATGAGTCGGGATTGCAATTTCGCATGTTGAATCGCAGTAAGGGTCCTGCTGTTTGGTCGCCCCGCGCGCAGTGCGATCGGTTCATGTACGCCGCTGCGGTTCGGCGAATGTTGGAAGCCGAACCAAACCTGTACATGCGAAGCGATATGGTCGTTGATCTGGAGACCAAAGGTGATCGTATTTCAGGCGTCGTTACCCAACTGGGACAGCGCATTTCGGCTGGTGCCGTGATTCTGACCAGTGGAACGTTCATGAATGGGCAGATTCACATCGGAGATATGTCCTATGGAGGCGGCCGCATGGGTGAGGGTGCCTCTCGGGGATTAACCGGTGCGCTCAACAATCTTGGGTTTGAGTCCGGGCGACTCAAGACGGGTACCCCTCCCCGTCTGGACGGCCGAACGATCAATTATGACCTCCTGGAGGAGCAGAAAGGCGACAGCGACCCGGCTCCATTCAGTTATATGACGGACCGGTTGCCGTCAAAGCAATTAAGCTGCTGGATAACATTTACCGACGAGTCCGTTCATGATGTTTTGCGTACCGGATTCGATCGCAGTCCCATGTTTGTGGGTCGTATTCAGGGTACGGGCCCTCGGTATTGTCCTTCCATTGAGGACAAGATTGACCGATTCGCCGATAAGGACAGGCACCAGATATTCCTTGAGCCCGAGGGCTGGAACACCCACGAGGTGTATGTAAACGGTTTTTCGACGAGTCTCCCCGAGGAAGTCCAGGAACGGGCTATTCGCGGTATAAAAGGACTTGAGGATGTTCATATTCTGCGCCCTGGCTATGCTATTGAGTATGATTATTTTCAGCCCTATCAGCTCCGGTACTCTCTCGAAACCAAGCTTGTGAAGGGATTGTTTTTCGCAGGACAGATCAACGGCACCACCGGGTATGAGGAGGCTGGTGCGCAAGGGCTGGTCGCGGGCACGAATGCAGCTCGCTACGTGAAGGGCGAGGAACAGCTTATTCTGAAACGCTCCGAGGCGTATATCGGCGTCCTTATTGATGACCTGGTCGCCAAGGGCACGGAAGAGCCGTATCGGATGTTCACGTCCCGCGCCGAGCATAGAATGATGTTGCGCCAAGACAATGCCGACCAACGGCTTACTGAAATGGGAGCCTCTATCGGTCTGGTCTCGGACGAGCGACTTGAACGCATGCACAGAAGGAGCCAGGCGCGCAGAATATTGACCGAGGCCGTTCGCTCGACCAGTGTCTCGCCACAACAAGTGAATCCATTTCTCGCCTCGTTGGACAGTGCCCCTGTACGTCAGTCAGATCGTATTGCAAAAGTGGCCCTTCGGCCCGAGGTAAGCCTGAGTTCACTCTTATCGGCTACGGGCTTTCAGGCCCTCATTCCGCCCATTGAGGGACTCGAGTCAATAGAAGACATGGTCGAAATCGACCTCAAGTACGAGGGATATGTGGAGCGCGAACGGGGTCTTATAGAAAAGATTGAACAGTTTGAGTCGAAGGAGCTCCCCGTAGATCTGGATTATCATGCGATACACAACATCACGATAGAGGCGCGTGAGAAATTGCATCGCATCCGCCCGCAAAACCTTGGACAGGCTTCCCGAATCTCTGGGGTCTCCCCTTCTGATGTGTCTGTTTTGATGGTTATGATCAAGTCTGGCCGATTCCCCAGGATGGCGTCAAATGCATCATAGCGCCGGTTCAGCAGGTGTTTCACGTGAAACACCGCTTCCTGTAAGGCCGCATCTTCGTTTCATCTCATCGGGGTGTTTCACGTGAAACACCCGCCACGTGTATCTTGAATCGGCCGCTAATTGCCCTGACGCCCCAATCGCCTGAATGCCATGAAATGGCCTTTTGATGTTGGACTGAGCAGTGAACAAACGCAAGCACTCCGTGCTTACGAGGGTGAGTTACGCGCAGTAAATCAACGATTCAATCTCGTCTCACGACACGATGAAGCCAACCTTTTGGCTCACCATATCGGACACTGCCTGGCCTACGGGATTCGGTCATTTCCCTCGGGGACAACCCTTGTAGACTGGGGTACGGGAGGCGGCTTGCCAGCCATCGTGCTGGGAATTCTCTTTCCCGATGTTTCGATCGTGGCGGTAGATTCCAATCAGAAGAAAACACGCTCCGTAGATCTGTTTGTGCGAAGACTGGGCCTGGACAATGTGTCTACGTGGCATGGTCGGGCGGAAGCGTATCTGGGCCGCGCACCCTTCTCCGTTTCAAGGGCCACTGCCCCCCTGGCGACCCTATGGCACTGGCATCAGTCGATGGCATGTACGCCCGAAAACATCGTCAATGAACGGCACTGGGGCGATGGTCTCGTCTGTCTCAAGGGCGGGGATCTCCAGGCTGAGATCGCCGAACTGCATGCGCTTTATCCTGGCCTGATGCTCGATCGGATTCCCCTGAAGGGACACACCTCCGATCCGTATTTTGGCACCAAGGAAATCATTCAGGTTTCCACTGCCTCTTAGAATAGCTCTGGTAACTCCTACCAGAAGCGACCCCTCTCCCGCTTTCGTTTACAACGCCGATGCCCAAGACCGATAAACAAGGGACCCGTACAGAGCGTCTTTTTGCAACCATCCTGCTGCTGCAGAATCGGCCAAATATGACGAGTCGGGATCTATCGGCACATTTTGGGGTGAGTCGTCGGACCATCTTTCGTGATCTGAGAGCCCTCTCAGATTCAGGGGTCCCTCTCACCTATTCCGAAGGTGGCGGTTACGAAATTCTGGAAGGGTATCAGCTCCCTCCTCTTATGCTGACGGCAAGAGAAGCGGCCACGCTTTTGGTAGGTACGGAGTTCATGCGTCTGCAATCCGATGCCTCCCTTCGAGAAGATGCCGGCGAGGTATCTCTGAAAATCCGAGCCGTATTGCCGCGAGAGATCCGCGAATACGTAGACCGATTGTCAGAAAACACGGTTCTTGATCCGTATTGGTCGCAAGCCATCCGTCACGAGGGAGAAGAGTCCGGAAAGTGGTTCAAGCTTTCTGAGGCGGTTGCGCGTTCGCGTAAGGTGATCATGGAATACTTCGTAGAGAGCCGGGGAGAGCTTACGCAGCGGCGCGTCGATCCTCTTGGCCTGGTCTACTACACGGACCACTGGAATCTGATCGCATTCGATCACCTACGTGAGGAGATTCGAAACTTTCGACTGGACCGTATCGAGGAAATGTTCGTCTTGACGGAGCGCTTTGAACGACCTGCGGAATTCGATTTGCAGACGTACCTGGAAGGAGAGGGGCGTCGCTCAGACCCTCATCACATTCGGCTCTCGTTCAGCGCCGCGGTCTTTGCCCGGGTACGATCACAAATACCAGCACGTATCGAAGAAGAAAAAGAACTGGATGGTCGGGTCGAGATTACCTTCTCTTTCGACAACATGGACTACCTGGCGAATTGGTTGCTTCGTTTTGGTGCTGACGTCTTCGTCGTTGAGCCCGCCGATCTCGTAAAACGTCATCAGTCAGCGGCTCGGGCAATTGCAAGCAATTACTAATAACAAGTACTGATTTAATCAGGGGTTTGAGAAAAACCCATAAATCGTTGTGCGGCTGTGATTTAATAGGATACTGATCTGATAACGAGCTTCTCAGGCTCAAAAAGTATCCGGCAGTAAGCCAACTACCCGGTTCCTTTCCGCGTGAGTGGCCAACCTGTCGAGCTGCAAAATCAACTACTTTCTGCCGAGAGCACTGCACCGGTCAGTTTCTCAAGAATGGCAAGTGCTTGATCGAGTGTCGTGACATCCTGGATGATCGCCCGAAGATTTCCGGTGCGACTCTCCTTGAGGACATAACGATTTTCCAGATTGCCCAATGAGGCAAGCAGTCCATGGAAGCGATGCTCATAGAACCACGGGTCCTCTTCGGTCGAGGCAAGCCGAAGGAAGAGCCGCTCGTTCTTGAATGTGATCTTTGGCAGACGCAGTTGCTGGCCGAGCAACTTGATCTGTACACCTGCGATCAGTTGGGTGACTTCTGAAGGGAGGGGGCCGAACCGGTCCACCATTTCATCGGCTACCTGGGAGAGCTCCTCGGTTGATGGGCACTCGGAGATGCGCCGATACATGTTGAGCCGCTCGATGCGGTTCGAGAGATACGTTTCCGGAATGAGCGCGTCAGCATCCACATCAACCAGCGTCTCCGTGGCTTTGGGCTTGCGCTCTTCCTCAAAGACGGCTGCAAACTCTTCTGTTCTAAGCTCCTCGACTGCCTCATCCAGAATGCGATGATAGGTCTCGAAACCGACGTCCGCGATGAACCCACTTTGCTCCGCGCCCAGCATATTGCCCGCACCCCGGATATCGAGGTCCCGCATCGCAAGATGAAATCCGCTTCCCAGGTCACTGAATTCTTCGACCGCTTGTAGCCGCTGTTTGGCCTCGCGCGTCAAACTGTGAATGGACGGGACGAGCAGATAGCAAAAGGCCTTCCGGTTGGAGCGGCCAACGCGCCCCCTGAGCTGATGAAGTTCTGCTAATCCGAAGTGATCAGCCCGGTTCATGATAATCGTGTTGGCATTGCCGATATCCAGGCCGTTTTCAATAATGTTGGTGCTTACCAGGACATCGAAATCGCCTTCGACAAAGCCCATCATGATGCGCTCGAGTTCGGGACCCTTCATCTGGCCGTGAGCCGTTTGAATCCGGATGTCGGGGATGAGCATCCGTAACATGGATGCGATCTCGTTGATGGACTGAACGCGGTTGTGAATGAAAAAGACCTGTCCGCCTCGATTGATCTCGTAGAGCAGCGCATCCCGGATCAGGTCCTTGTCAAAAGCGTGGATCTCAGTCTGGATGGGCTGACGATTTACCGGCGCTGTCGCAATAATGGACAGGTCCCGGGCGCCCATCAGGGAGAACTGGAGGGTGCGAGGGATAGGTGTGGCAGTGAGGGTCAACGTATCCACATTGACACGCAACGAGCGCAGCTTCTCTTTCATGGACACGCCGAAACGCTGCTCCTCATCCACTACCAACAGACCCAGGTCCTTGAAGACCACGTCTTTTGAAATCAGACGGTGGGTGCCGATGATAATGTCGATTTGACCTGCTTCAAGCTCAGCCAGCGTTTCCTTCTGCTGGGACGTCGTGCGAAAACGGGACAGGACGCCAAGCTTAACTGGATAATGGGCAAGCCGCTTGGAAAAGGTTCGGAAGTGCTGCATTGCCAGTACCGTCGTCGGGACCAATACGGCTACCTGCTTCCCATCCTGGGCGGCCTTGAACGCTGCACGAATGGCAATCTCCGTCTTACCGAACCCAACATCACCGCAGACCAGCCGGTCCATGGGTTGCGGCTTCTGCATATCCTCCTTCACAGCCTGAACGGTCGAAGCCTGATCCGGGGTGTCTTCAAACTGGAACGACGCTTCGAGTTCTCGCTGCCAGACGGTGTCCTCAGGGTAGGGGTGCCCTTCGGAGGCCTTGCGCTTGGCGTATAGCTTGATGAGATCGCGGGCAATGTCTTTGACCCGGGATTTGGTCCGTGCTTTTGCCCGTTCCCACTGGCCCGAACCCAGCTTGGTCAACAAGGGCTGATGCCCATCTTTGCCCTTGTACTTGTGCAGCTTGTAGAGGGCGTTCACGTTGACGTAGAGCGTATCGCCATTCAAGTACTGCAGACGTACGGCTTCTTGCTTTCGGCCCCGAACTTCGATGTGCTCCATGCCGGAAAATCGTCCGATTCCGTAGTCAATGTGGACTACAAAGTCGCCTGGCGTGAGTTGATGCAGCTCTCGTAGACTCAGTCCTCCGAACCGCTGCTTCTGCTTGCGAGCCGTGGGTCGGTGATAGCGCCCGAAGATCTCGTGATCGGTGTAAACGGCCAGTTGCAACGCGGGAATTTCGAATCCGCGATGCAATGATTCTGTCTTCAGCCGAACTCGGCCAGCCTCAATGTCGTCTTCCAGCAACTCCATGAGGCGCCCTTCCTGGCCACGGTTGTCACACAGGATGATGGTCTCCATATCCTGTTGATCATTGGTCAATAACCTGTTGCGCAACAGGCCAATACGGGAGCTGAAGCCCGGCTGCGGGTGGGAGGTCAGGGACAGGCTTTCTTCGGCCAACTCCTGAAATGATCCAACGTGAATCGAGTCGAAGGGCAGCAACCGTACCTGCATGTCTTCGCCGCTGAGGAACAAGGCGTCAAGATCAGGCAAGTCGCCACCGGGCGAGATTGCCGCCTCATCCGGATCATCTTCGTTATCCGTCGTGACCCGTACCGTAGTCGTTGTCTCAGTAGCCTTGGCCAGTGCGGTCTCGCGCTGCGCGGCGCGTTCGTGCATCAATTCATTCGCCGCTTCCAGCAAGGCAGCGCTGTCCAATTGAACGACGAGTGTGTTGCCGGGAAGGTGCTCAGTCAGTGGAATACGTGACTCGAAATCCGTGGCCCGTCCCTCCAGGTTCGGTACGATGCGCGCCGTAGTTCGTCGGCTGACGGAGCGCTGCGTATGAATATCGAATTCCCGGATCGAATCGATCTCATCACCGAAAAACTCGATACGAATCGGGTAGGAACCGGTGTAGGGAAACACATCCAGGATCCCTCCGCGCAGGGCCAGATCGCCAGGAGCTTCGACAAACTCGGTCCTTGTAAATCCCTGCTGAACCAGTCGCTCGATCAGCTCTTCGGGGTCCATCTCCGAACCGGTCTCAATGTCGAGCGTGGCCGACTGTACGGCTTCTACGGGCGGGACTTTCTCGGCAAATGCTGGGACGGAGCATACCAGAATACCATCGAAGCCATCTTTCAATCGCTCCAGAACATCTCCTCGCGCCATGGTCGGCGCTGGATCTGGCATATGCTCTGGGTCGAATGGGCGGTTGTCCGAGACGGGAAGCAGGATTACCTGTTCATCCGATCCAAGGATTTGTTGTAGATCGGAGCCGAAAAAAGCTGCGGCGTCTTCGTCCGGGAGCAGGCAAAGCAGGGGGCGGGAGGTGTCCAGGAATACATTGGCCGTCAGAAATGAAGGCAACGATCCGACCGCTCCACGAATGGAAAGACTCCGGCCTGCGACGGATCCGGATGTACCTCTCCCGTTGGGGCCACCGTTTCCAGTGGCCCAATCGTGTAGGCGTTGACTGAAATCAGCCGACGCAATTCGGGATCGGATCAGTTCGAGGGACACCGAAAGAGGGTCTGTGCGGGAGTCATGCACTCCCGAAAAGCCGCACGTATACGATGAGGGGACAGCACAGGTCCGTCAATCAGGCATATACGCCCGATCTTCAATGGCTGGACGGACGAATCCCGCAGCGACGTTCAGTCGCCGCATGGCTTCCTCAGATGATACGCCGGCCAGGTGCATTACCAGTGCGGTCTTTACATGACCTCCAGCTGCTTCGAGAACCGACGTGGCCTCGTCGTAATCGATGCCGGTGACGGTCATCACAGTCCGCTTCGACCGTTCAACCAGTTTCGCGTTCGTCATCTGCAGATCCACCATCATGTTCTCGTAGACCTTTCCCATCCGGATCATGGAGGCCGTAGTGAGCATGTTGAGGACCAATTTCTGCGCTGTTCCGCTTTTCATGCGTGTCGAGCCCATGATGACCTCAGGTCCGACCACCGGGCAGATGGCCACGTCCACCTCAATGTTGAATGCGGATCGCGGGGTGCAGGTCACGAACAGTGTCTTGGCGCCGAGCGCGCGAGCGTGTTTCACGGCACCAATTACGAACGGGGTGCGCCGACTTGCAGCGATTCCGCAGACCACATCGCCCGCCCGGACGCCCGCTTCATCCAGGGCATCGGCACCATTGGATTCCAGATCTTCGGCCCCTTCTTGCGCCTGAAAAACAGCAGGTATACCGCCAGCAATCAATCCTTGCACCAAGTCCGGGTCCGTACCGAATGTCGGGGGGCATTCCGAGGCATCCAGGATCCCGAGCCGCCCGCTCGTACCCGCACCGGCGTAGAATAGCCTGCCTCCCTGACGGAAAGCAGCGACAATAATGTCGACCGCCTGACCAATCCAATCCAGCTGCGTACCCACGGCTTCAGCCACCAAGCGGTCCTCCTGATTCATGATCTGGAGAATAGCATTGACAGAAGCTGTATCTATCGTCATCGAACGCGGATTGCGTTGCTCGGTGGCCAGTTTCTGAAGCTCGTCGAACAATGGGGGGCGCTTGGCCATGAATAATCGTATTTGCAGGCGGGATTCGAAATAAAGGGCTCCCTCTCTCAATCCGAAGATCAGCGAGGTAGTGATGGGAAACCAGCCGTGAACGAAGCGTGCAGGCGAGCGTTGGTCGATCGACCCCCCAACATTGCTTCAAGATATCGTATTCCGTCCGCTTGGTTCTTCGGTCCCTACATATTCGTGGTATCCGAGCTCATGCCGACAGCACCGTGCGGTTTGAGGACGGGATCAATGTAATCATCGGACCAAACGGAGCCGGAAAGACCAACATTCTTGAGTCTATCCATATGCTCTGTCTTTCGCGCAGCTTCCTGACGTCGCGCGACAACGTGGTGCTCCAACGGGGCGCCCCGTTCTATGAAGTCGAAGGAGAATTCGAGACAAAGGCCCGTGGGTTACAAAAAGTGCGTGTCGCCTATGTGCCGGGCGAGGGCAAAAAAATCTTTGTCGGGGGCGCTGCGCTGGAGCGACTGACGGATATCGTTGGACGATTTCCGGTGGTTGTTTTTTCCCCGGACGACCAGCGATTGACTGCTGAAGGCCCAGAGTACCGTCGGCGTTTCATAGACAACATCATTTCGCAGTCCAGTCCGATCTATCTGGACCACCTGCTCCGATATCGACTGGCACTCAAGCAGCGCAATGAGTTGCTGCACCGAGCCCGCCGGAATCGTAGTCCCGTTGACCCGGTCGTTTTGCAGGGCTTGACGGCCGCCATTGTGGAACCAGGATCAGCCATTATTGCCGCCCGTCTGGCGTTCATTGATGCGTTCACGTTGCATCTGGACCGGGCGCATGAGCGCATCAGCGATGTCGCCGAGCGCCCCAACATGACGTATCAGCCCTTTCCGTCTCGGCTGGCTTCCCACGATGTGGCGTCCGTGCGACTCGCCTTCATAGCGCAATTGGAGTCGTCTTCTCGACGAGAGCGGGAGCGGGGGATGACCATGTGTGGCCCGCATAGGCACGACCTGGATCTGACGCTGGATGACCTACCTGTACGTCGCTACGCTTCGCAAGGGCAGCATCGTACGTTTGGAATGGCGCTCAAACTCGCACAATACGACTACATGCAAGCGCGTGGAGCAGAACGTCCCATTCTCTTGCTAGACGATGTGTTTGACAACCTGGATCCTGCTCGTATCGAAGCATTCTTGTCCATTTTGGGATCCGGAGATATTGGACAAAACGTAACCACGGCTGCGCGTCGAGAGATTGTCCACAACCACCTCGATCCATCGAGGTGTCGAACGATTTTTGTCGAACGTGGTGCCAAGGTCGTGAATCCGGAGGAACACGACGATGACCCAGAAGGTGAGCAGGACACCCTTTCTGATCCAGCCAACTCCGAGACCTTTTGACATGACCCGCACTCTACTGCCGCTTCTCCTGGTTGCCGTATTCCTGAGCGGCTGTGCTGCCTCCGTCAATCCAATTTCAGGTCGCAGGGCGTTCAATTACGCCTGGTCTCCATCGGAAGAGATCCAGGTTGGCCGCGAAGCTGATCCGCAAATCATCGCCCAGTACGGTCTGTACGACGATCCGGAAGTGGCGGCTTATGTGGACTCCCTCGGTCAGGCGCTCGTTCGACTGAGTCATGTACGACGAGAGAGGACCGACCCGGCCTTTGCCTCCATGCCGTTCCATTTTCGAGTCCTGGACAGTCCAGTCGTTAATGCGTTCGCACTTCCTGGAGGCTACATCTACGTGACCCGCGGTCTGTTGGCTCATCTCGAAAATGAAGCGCAGCTGGCCGTGGTTCTGGGGCATGAAATCGGTCATGTCGTTGGACGACACGGATCCAAGGCCATGTGGCGGCAGCAATTCGGGACGGGAGCCTTGTTGCTCGGAGCGATTGGAGGGCAAGCCGTTTTTGGCGGGAATGCTGCTGAGAACATTCTGAACATGGGTGGTACAGCGACACAGCTCCTCTTTCTCAAGTACGGACGCGGGGCAGAAGAAGAGTCAGACCAGTTGGGTGTCGAGTACGCAGCACTGGCAGGATATGACGCTTCCCAGGCCTCGGCCTTTTTCCGATCACTGAAGCGGTTGTCAGATCAGGCAGGAGCTGAATTACCAACCCTGCTTTCCTCGCATCCAGATCCGGGTAATCGCGAGGCGTACATGGTCGAACGCTCGGCCGTTCTCGAGGCTCGGGGACAGACACAGAACAAGGTTGGTCGCGAGTCTCTGTTTCGTCATGTAGAGGGTCTGGTTTTTGGGGAAGATCCGCGACAGGGGTATGTCGAGAATGGCACGTACCATCATCCGGGAATGGCCTTCAGATTCCCCGTTCCAGCAGGATTCCAGGTCATAAACCAGCCCACGCAGGTCGTCTTGGTACCCGAGAGTCAGCAGGCGTTCATCGTCATGCAAATCAACCAGGACTACGCCCGGGCCAGGGATGCAGCTCAGGCTGTCGGATCTCAGCAGGGTGTGCAGGTGGTTGAAAGCGGCATGGGGCAGTCAGGAGGTATTCCCATGCACTACGTACTGGTTGACGCCACGAACAGTGACGGTCAGCAGCTTCGCATCCGCTACCAATTCATTGATCACGCTGGCATGATTTTCCAGTTCACCGGCATGGCGCTGCGCTCCTCGTGGAGCACCTATGGTCCAGCGTTTGCGGCCAGCATGAGTGGCTTCCGTCAGGAATCAGATCCTGCCGTTTTGAGCAGGCAACCAGATCGGGTTGAAACCATGCGGACCGGGGCCACTCAGCCGTTCAGTTCATTACTGGGAGGCATACCCATGCCCCAGGGTATAGATGCCTTGTCACTGGCCATCCTGAATCAGGTAGAAGTGGGAGAGCAGATTCCGGTCGGTCGCACGTTGAAATTTGTGCGTTAGGGCGCAGGCGCGTACCGCATGCCGATCGGCACGTCTCGAGGTGGGTTCGCTGATATCTCCTGAATGCCGGGGCAGTACGCGTTCCGGGTCTGTAGATCAGACAGCGCCTTCTCCTGGAGGAATCAGGGTCGCATCGCCGGCAACGCACATTTTCTTGCCGAGGTAGACGTACGTCTTCATCTTGACGTGCCGATACTTTTCGATCTTCTCGAACACTTTCACTTCGACAGAGACCTCTGATCCTACGGGAACAGGGCGCAGGAAACGCGCTGAAAGACTGACGGCAACACATCCCGGCCCAGGAAAGTCGCGACCCAGGGCTTTAGAAATGACGCCCAGCAAGAAGACGCCGTGCACGATTGGCTTTCCAAAACGAGTCTGGGCCGCCGCAGCCTCGTCGATGTGAATGGGGTTATCATCACCCGTTACGTCGGCAAAGGTCTGCACATCTTCGGCCGTGATGGTCCGATAAATGATGTTGGACATTCCTACTTCGAGGGCGTCGTAGGTGTTGGGATTACTGTTCATGCTGGACGGGTAAAAGCTTCTGGGTGTAGCACCGGGTTGCGGGGTCGGAGTCTTCCAACCTAGGCACCGCCAAAGGTACTTCAAAAGAAGTACGCAACGGGTTTCCGATGAAATCGATGGTTACGAGCAGGGTCGGCTGATGCATGGACCTTCCAATCCGCTCGGTGGTTCGATCGTAGCCGAATCTGTTTCCCATACGAGAATGATCATCGCATGATGCATCTGGTTTTTGAGCGACTCCGACCCGCGATTCGCGGTGTGGTCAACCGTGCCCCCTGGGTTTTGCTCGCTGCCCTGCTCTTGTCCTTCCTGGGCGTAAGGCAGGCCATGAATCTGCGCATCGATACGGACCTGGCCAATCTCATTCCGCCAGAGTATCCGAGCGTCCAAGCGTTGGAACGGCTGAGAGAAACTGTGGGAGGGGAGAGTGAAGCAGCCATTGCCATCGAGAGTCCATCGTTCGATGCCAACCGCGCCTTTGCCGAAGCACTCATTCCTCGCATCCTCGAGATTCCGACGCGTAGCGGAAGTGAGATGGTCTTTCAGCGGGTTGAGTACCGCAAGGAAACGGACTTCCTGAAGCAGAATGCCTTGTACTTCGCCACGCCGGCCGAGCTGGATCTGCTCGAGTCCTGGTTGGAAGATAAAATCGTGGAAGCCCGCCTGGATGCAAATCCCATGTTCTTCGATCTGGAGGACGACGAGGAAGCGGAACCGGATAGCGTCGGAGAGGAGTTGGCCGCGATATACAGCGAGATCGTCTCCAAGGAATACCCGATTTCAGAGGACAGTCTGACCATGGTGCTGCGGTTTTTTCCAGCCGAGGCCTCGTCAGACATCTCCTTCATCGAGCATGCCTACGCTGGAATCGATCAGGTGGTAGCCGAGGTTGATCCGACGTCTTTCCATCCTCAGATGCAGGTTACCACTGCGGGGCGGTTGTATCGCCAGATGACGGAAATTGCGACCATTCAGCAAGACGTTTTGGATTCCTTCGGATCCGGCGTCCTGGCCGTCCTGCTGTTCGTGGTAGCCTACTTCTTCTACAAGTCCTACACCGCCCGGGCTGGATGGAGCTTCAGGCCCCGTGTTTTCCTGGCCGAACTGCTTCGCACACCCGTTCTGGCGCTGGTCATCGGTCTGCCGCTCTTGATGAGTCTGTCCTGGACTTTCGGTCTGGCTGATTTGGCCTACGGTCAACTCAATCTCATGACGTCGACCCTCGGTCTGGTACTTTTTGGTCTGGGCATAGACTACGGGATCCACTTTTACGCGCGCTACTCCGAAGAGCGGGCTGCCGGCAAGACGGTCATGGATGCGGCGGAAACGACGTTTTCCAGTACTGGTCAGGCGATCACCATTGGTGCTTTGACGACGGCCATGGCGCTCTTTGTGCTCGTTATTGCCGACTTCAGAGGATTCAGTCAGTTCGGATTCATCGCGGGCTTTGGCATCTTGTTCGCGCTGACGGCCATGCTGTTTGTCATGCCTGCACTGTTGTCTGTCTTTGAGCGCATTGGATTATTGAATCTTTCCGGAGCTGCGGCAGCCTCATCGGTCCCCAGTCACAGCGGCCGGGTCCCTGCGGCCAGACCGCTTCTCGGGCTGAGCGTCTTGGCCGTGATCGCCGCACTGGTTTTCCTGCCTCGTGTCGAGTTCGAGTACCGGTTCGGAGAATTGGAACCGACCTATGAGGAGTACGAAGCACGGCGCGATGTCATTCGGAAGGTGTTCAACGATCGGCGCAATCGCAATCCCGCCTATGTGGTCGTCGATTCGCCAGATGAGATATCACAGGTTACGTCAGCGCTCAACGCGCATATCGAAGCCGACTCCCTGAGCCCAACCATCAACCGGGTCGAATCCCTTCAAGATCGTTTTCCGATGGATGAGGCCGCACAGGAGGCGCGCCTGATGCGGTTGGCCGATATGCGCGTTTTACTCGACGACAAGTACCTGCGTGAAGACGATTCCGAAGACATGGCCAATCTGCGGCTGGCCGCAAGTACGGAGCGTGCCCTTGCCTTCGAAGAAGTGCCCGAATTCCTGCGCAAGCAGTTCACCTCAAAGTCAGGAGAGCTGGGCAATTTCGTGATCATCTATCCCGAGCACGGACTTTCAGATGGTCGCCAGTCCATGGCTTTTTCTGACGATGTGGGGCGTATCGAAACGGAAGATGGTTCGATCTTTCATGCTGGATCTACATCACTCGTCGCAGCAGACATGCTCAAGCTGATGCAGGGCGAGGCGCCCTGGATGGTACTTGCTACGCTCTTGATCGTGATCGTGCTGATGTACATCAATTTCTCCACAGTGCGCTCGACCATGCTGGCACTTCTACCGCTGATGGTCGGGATTTTATGGATGCTTCTCTTGGTTGAACTCTTCGGGGCGCGGCTCAACTTCTACAACCTGATCGTGTTGCCGGCTGTGCTGGGAATCGGAAATGATGCGGGCGTGCATCTGGTACATCGCTACATGGAATCAGGGCGCGGCTCGATTCGATCGGTGCTGCGCTCAACGGGCGAGCATGTAGCCATGGGCTCACTGACCACCATGATCGGTTTTGCAGGGCTGCTGCTCAGCTTTCATCCGGGCCTCGAGTCCATCGGACAACTTGCGGTGATGGGCATCGGGGGTACGTTGGCGGCAGCGTTGTTCTTTTTGCCAGCCCTTTTGCAGTGGCTCGAAGACCGCGACGTGGCTAGGGCATCCGGACAATAGTGACTCCTTTGCGGCAGGGAACGATGCGCGATGCGTTATCTCGCGCTGCAGACAGCCATGCGGCTACACTGGCCGATTCATCTTCCCGAACCGTATCATCGAGCACAACCAAGGCGCCCGGCGCCAGCCGCTCCTTCAGCAACTCGAAGGCGGGCAAACGGGCATCCTCACAGGAATGCCGGGGGGGGGCGTCCACAATCAGCAGATCAATCGGCCCGAGTTCGTCCAGCATGGCCATGTCGTAATACGGCACCGTTCCCCGAGGCGTCTGCGTCTGTACGAGGGGCGCATCATGCACCGTAGACCAGGATAACAGGTCCTGGGCTGCCAGCTCCTTCCTGGTTTTTTCAGCATACACCGGATCATGATCAACTGAGGTGATCTGTCCGCTGCCCTGATCGCGCAGAGCCATGGCCACCACCACCGTACTCACGCCACTTCCCAGTTCAAGAACACATCGGGGTTGGTACACCTTGATCACGCCGATGAGTTGGGCGGCCAATGCCGGCGAGCTCGACCAGCGGGTGAAGTAGGGCAGGGGCCGGCGCAGGTCCAGCGTCGACTGAATGAACTGTAGATCCTGAATGTCCTGAGACTGCTGGATCCGATCTTCTTCACTGGCGCGCTGGTAGTGCGCAATCAGGAGAAAGATGCCTGAAAGGGCCAGCACCAGGAAAATGGTCAAGGCAAGGTTGAGACTGATCAGGCTCCCCAGGGCCGATATGCCGCATACAAGCAGAACCAGCACCACAATGCGTCGGGAATCTTCGTGCTTTAAGCGTAGCAGGGACATTGGGTGGCAGAATAAGTGGGTTAGATGAGTTGGCGCAGGAATCGGAGATAATTAGACGCGACAGCATCCCAGCCGAACGTGGCCGCCACATGTGCTCGTGCGCGGCTGGAAAGCGCCCCCAAATGATTCCGGTCCTGATCCAGTCCGATGATGCGGGAAAGGTAGCCTTCCACGTCTCCGCTCTCAACAAAAAAGCCGTTCTGATCGTCGGTGATGACTTCGCGGATGCCTTCCAGACGGGCAGCCACGGTTGGCAGGCCGTTGATGGCGGCCTCGAGCATCACGATGCCGAAGCCCTCCATGTCCCCGGGTACCGGGATATTCGGCATCACGAACAGATCTGCACTCTGGTAGATGTCTGTCAGCTCGGCGTCTCCCAGGCGTCCAAGGAGGCGTACGCGACCCCCCAGGTCATGCGCGTCAATGGCAGCTTGGATGGCTTCGCCCTCGGGTCCATCTCCGCCAAGCCAGTAATGAACGTGATCGGGTAATCTGGGCATCACCTGATCAATGAACCAGGCAAACCCCTTCCGCTTCACCTGGCGTCCAACGGAGCAGAGTAGCAAGGCATCTTCGGGCAATTCGGAGCGGAATGGGTGCGGCGCGCGGCTCCCCGCAGGCCACTCGAACACAGAAAACCGATCGAGCTGCACCCCATTGTGCACGACGCCGATCCTCTTCTCCGGCAGCCCGCGCGCCGCACAGGCCTCACCGGTCGGGCCGCTCACCGGCATGACCATGTCGAGCGCAGCAAATATCCTGGGCACAAAACGCTGGTATGCAGCAACGGGCTTGGTCACGTCCTGGCCGTGGACAATCGCAGCGGCACGGACGCCCTGACGCGCCATGTGCGGTCGCAACGGAACAGCGAGCATGGCGGTCACCATGCTGGAGAAGAGAATGACATCCACTTCACCCCGATTGATCTGCCGGCGAAGCCGCCACCAGGTCCTGATCAGGAAAGGCCCCACCAACCAGTGGATCCATTTCCAGCTGGCCTCGAGCTTGATGATATCGTAGAAAAGGTCGGTATCATCGCGACGTTCCAACGCCGCGTGAAGCTCCATGGCCACGCGCTGCATACCGCCGACATTGGAAAGAGGCCGGTCGGGCGGCGAGAAGGAGTGGGTAACAAAGAGGAGACGCACAGCAGTGACAGTTGGGTAACAGCAATCAGGAGGCCGGTTTCTCCAGAATGGTGTCATAATACGCGTTGATTCGCCCGAGGATCAGGCGCCAAGAGTAGGTTTCGGCCTCAGAGCGCGCCGCTTGTCCCAGCGCCTGCCGCCGCGAGGGGTCGTGGACCAATTCTCGCACGACATGCTTGAACGCAGCCGGGTCCTTGCCAGGCACGAGGTAGCCGGTCTGACCATGCCGAACCAGTGAGGAACTACCTGTGGCATCGGCACAGACCGTAGGAATTCCTGAGGACATGGCCTCGAGCGTCACGTTTCCAAACGTCTCCGTCTCGGAAGGAAAGAGGAAGATATCGGAGCTGGCATAGGCCCGAGACAGGGCTTCACCCTCGAGGTGTCCCAGGAAAACCGCATGCGGCACGGCTTCCTCCAACAAGGCTCGCGCAGGCCCCTCGCCGACAATCAGACATCGAACGGGCTCGCCTTCCTCCTGTAAATCATGAATGACTTCCGCGAAGACATCCAGTCCTTTTTCGACCACCAGTCGAGAGACAAAGGTCACCACGACCTCGTCTTCCCCGAATCCCATCTCCTGTCGCCATGTGTTCGATCGAGCACCGGGATTGAACAGCGAAATATCCACGCCCCTGGGCCACAGCTCCACACCTTCCGTGATACGATGCTCACGTAGTACCTCTGCCATGGACGAAGTCGGTACGTACAAGTGCTGGCATTGGCTGTAGAACCAGCGCAAATAGGCCCACATCGTGCTTTCGAGCCATCCCATGCGATAGTAATCGAGATAGGAGCTGAAGTGGGTATGGTAGGAGGCTACCACGGGGATGCCGCGTGCGCGCGCGAAGGCCAGCGCTCCGAGTCCCAGAAAGTCGGGTGTGGCAATATGAATGATGGTCGGATTGAAGCGTCTCAGGCGACTGAGCGCGGCGGGGCTCAGTCCCAGTGATATCCGATATTCGGGTCGCCCTGCCATGGGAACCGACGGCACCGGCTGAAGCGAGCCGGCATGGTCTATGGCCGGTTCGTCGACGGTCGGAGCGAAAACCTGTACCGGCACGTTTTCAGACTCGAGAAATGCCACGAGTCTGTTCAGCGTCAGCGCAACCCCATCCACAACGTGGTTGTACGCGCCTGTGAACAGGGCAATCCGTTTCTCCCGAGTCCCGTCAGACATGGTTTGTCTCGTTCATATCCGTCGCTTCGTTTCCTGTCCAGCCCTCGGCCCGGGCACTCTTCGAGTCGGAAAAAAGCGAAAGCGGAAGGAAAAGGCTGAAGCCCAGAATTCGATCGGCTGCAACGCGTGTGAGTAGCATGGAAGCGATAGCCGTTTCAACACCACCCAGCAAATCCGAAGGCAATTCCAGTATCAGCGCGATGGCAACCAAATCGCGGGTTACCAGGAATGGCAAGCGGTTGGTCACGGTCCAGATGGCCAGCATCGTGCCCCAGACGACAAACGATACGTCGGGAAGTACGACCCACCACTGTGCGATTTGCAGGATGTAAACAATCATGAAGCGTCCGACATGGGCGCCATAGAGTCCTATAATCGTCTTTCCAGGCAGCTTGAATATGGTATGCCGGAACTGGTACCCGGCAATGGCGATGACCGCAGCAATGAGCAGGACACCCAGAATCAGGGTCCGGTCTGTGTCTCCGACGAGCAAGTCGAGCGGTAAGACATCGAAGAAGAGCAGGAATCCCAGTAGCAGACCGCTGGCAGTTAGACCGCCCATGGACGACGTAATGCCCATATCGATCATGATTCGCAGCATTTTGCTACGGGCAATTCCGAGCTTTTCCTTTGCCCAGAACAGAAAGAAGACCTCACCGGAATAGCCCATCAGGTCCATGTTCAACACCTTCTTGCGGATGAACACACTGAGCAGCGCACGGCGCTTGGCCGCGATGACAAACCGGTAGACCAACGTCTCGAAAACCGGAAGCAAGAAGTACATGGCTACGATAATCACGTAGAACCAAGGCGTCTGGGGCATTTCGCGGAGCAGGTTTCCCCAGCCGATCGATGACAGGGAGTAGAGCAGGTATCCGACTACCCCCGCACCGATGACATAGCGCAGTCCAGTCATCAGGCGCTTGGCCGCTGGCGTTTCCACCAGCTCTTCAAAACGGGATCGGATGTGATGCAGTCGGCTCAACGAGAATTTGTAGTACCTTGCGGACAGAGCGGCAAACTGCCGCCAAAACCCCGAAAGGTACGATTTGGAGAGCCAATGAGCGGTAAGACGCTTTCGAATAAGGCGCGAACGACCATGTGGAGCGTGATCTTTGTATACGCGCTGACGGTGGCCGTAAACCTGGGCGAGTTCTGGCCCTTCTCGATTTATCCCATGTTTTCGCAGGCCGGGAATCCATGGTCACGATCTGTTGTGCGGGAGGTCCCGCCCGGCGACACCCTGTCTTGGGACACCACGGCCCTTGCAGACATTCCGGGGCAGCCTTACGGCGTGCGCTCTGGCGGCGTGGATCCCATCGACCTGGCCAATTTCGTCTCCAAGACGAAGGAATGGGATCAGGACCGAGTAGAAGCGCTGCAGCTCATGCTGCTTGCTGATCCGCCAAAAGACCCGCTCAGACTGATGGTTTATCGCGTGCGCGCGCGACTCACCGAAACGGACTCGGTCGCCATCACGGCTACCCCATATGTTTTGGTCGGCACCGATCTCGCGCCGGATGAATCCCACCTCAATCCGGAGCTGAGATGACGACCAAGGCTTCTTTCTTCGGCAATGTGTGGGAGAACCTATTCGACTTCGGTCGGCCTGACTCCCGTGGACAGCGAATCTTCCGACGCGTGTTCGAAGCATTCATCGGGGCGGGCAGTATCTGGCTGGCCTGGTATTGGGGTGAGTACATACTTCGCATTTCGGATATCGTGTTGGAGCTGGGTTTTGCCCGCTACATCGACATCTCGTTCATGCACGGGAATCAGTTGCCCATCTGGAATGCATGGGCCATCACGGCGCTCGTGGTTCTGGGTTTCCTCCGTATCGATCGATGGGTTCCATTTGGGCGTTGGGCGTACATGCTGGCTACGCTGCTGCTCATGCTGCAGTATGCGGCGCGCTTCGTACTCGGCGAAATTCCCCACAGCTCCAACCTGGTGGGAATGGGCATCATGGGATTTGCGTTGGCCGAACTCATCTTTCGGGATCGCACCGAAGGAGGACGTTTCGCGATCGGTTTCTCGTATTTCTTTATTGGACTGGGGTACACGTCAGCAGCCCTTTCCAAGCTGGTCGCACGCGGTTTGACCTGGCCCGATGGCCGGCACTTGTGGTTATGGGTCAATGAGAAGGCCGTGGACGAGATGGCCCGGTCCGGTTCGGTCGAGCTGAACTTCGTACAGCAGCTGGCCGTGGATCACTGGTGGATTGCAACGGCGTTTCTTGCTTTTGGTCTGCTCACGGAGGCCTGTGCCTGGCTGGTTTGGTTCCGTAAGCCCCGCTATCTCGTGATGTGGGGAGTCATGGCACTGCACATGGGCATCTGGGTAACGATGGACATCCTGTTTGCCCTCTCCGTCTACGAAATCCTCTTGCTGGGATTACCCTGGGCCGCATTCATCGATCGATTATTCCCGGAAAAAACGAGTTTGAGCTAGCGCGCCCGTAAAGGCCCATTTTCCAGCGGTTTTCTTGGCTAGGTCTGATCGGTGAACATACCGCACTCGCGAGAGTGCCTCAGGTAGGTTTCAAACGCCTGCCGGGCTTCGGGTGTGATTCGGAAGCGTGGGTGGCCGAGGACATTACGCCGAACATATCGATGCCATCCGTAGGCAATCAGATCTCTGGGCGTATTGCGCATCCGGCGCAGGAAATGCTCTTGCTCCCACAGGTTGTCACCGTGAAAGTAGCGTAAGTGCAAGTGCGCATCGGCCATCGGCATGATGTGATACGAGCGCTTCATCCAGGCATGTTTGAACGTCGTATCCGACGTGCGGCGTAACTCGGGAAACCGGATCGTATCGTCGCGCCGATGCAGGATCGTAGGTGGTACCCCTCCCTTGAGCAAACCGTAGAATGGATGGTCAAACCAGGGCGCATCGTCCACATGCATGAGTGTGGCATAGAGCGTGACAGCATCTGCCTGGTTGGCCTCGAGGGCCGCCACCTGACGGGTAAGACGCGCGGGGGCAGACCAATCGTCGTCATCCCATTGGGGAATGACGAAGTCGCCTCGGACCATGTCGAGGGATCGATTACGTAACTCCCCGATGGTCGTCTCCGGATTGTTGGCTACATGCCGATAGACCACGCGACCGAAAGGCAGATCGGCCAAGAGCGATTCCATGGGCTCCTTGCCGTTGTCCAGAACCACCAGCTCCCTGTTCTCCCAATCCTGCTCAACCCACGAGCGAATGGCCCTGCGGCAGTATTGATGACGGTCGGCGGTCACCATGACACAGCTAATGAGGGGTTGTGATGACACAGCTAGGTGGGTTAGGTGGGCGTAGGGAGCGTGGAGCAAAGAGCGTCCGCTTTGGACGACACTCGAAGCCAGCGATGAGGACAAAGGTAGGCATTTGCCTCGTCACAGGAGCCGCGTAAATGGATTATTCGATCTCCCCGGTGCAGGGCACACCGTTTGCAGGAAAAATGGCGAACGAACCGCTCAGAAGGTTCGTTAGCCTACGACTCGACTGTAACCATCCCAAATTACACCCATCCCAACACGTGTTGCTTTGGCCGGTTTGGATACGGCTATCTGTGTATGACTCTCATCCATCGTATTCCCTTAATGGCTGGCGCGATCATCTGGATCGTGTTGAGTGCCGCTGCGCTTGCGCCAGCGAAGGGACAGGATATTGAAGCAATTCTGATCGATGATTTTGAATCGTACGCAGTAGATGCTCTTCCTACCCGATGGAATGCGCAGTACAAAGGACGTTTGGTCCCGTTGACAGAGGCGTTCTTCAATGAGCGTGAACGCGTGGACGTTCAATCGGAAGACGGGAATCAATTTGTTCGGGCCTTTGCGCAGGCAGAGGCTGTTCATGTGAACATGGAGAATGGACCAGACTTTGACTGGGACACGCGTACGCACCCGGTCCTGTCCTGGGATTGGCGGGCCGTCGAACTACCAGAAGGTGCACGCGAAGACAAGGAGCGGCTCAATGATTCCGCAGCAGGGATGTACATCATGTTCTCTATTGAGGGTACCCTGATCAGGCGACCCACGATCATCAAGTATGTGTACAGCTCGACCCTGCCCGTCGGTACGATTGCATCGTACGGAAAGCTGAAAGTCGTCGTCGCAGCCAGTGCTCGCGATGGCGTGGGAAACTGGCAGAGGGTGGAGCGCGACGTGGTTCAGGATTACCGCGATCTCTTTGGTGAGGATCCACCCCGCAGGCCGCTGCGATTGCGTCTATGGGCCGATTCGGACAACACCGAATCCACGGCCATCTCAGATTTTGACAACGTGATGCTCAAGCCGGGTCGCTGACCGACTCAGGCTTTGAGGAGCTTGTGCAGAAATCGGCCGGTGTGGCTTGCCTCTACGGCAGCTACTGCTTCCGGCGTGCCCTCGGCGACGACGAATCCGCCTCTGACACCTCCCTCTGGTCCGAGGTCCATGACCCAGTCCGCGGCCTTGATCACATCCAGGTTGTGCTCGACGACCAGTACAGAGTGGCCGTTTTCAACCAAAGCATCGAAAGCGCCGAGCAGCTTTTGGATGTCATCAAAGTGTAGTCCGGTCGTGGGCTCATCAAAGATGTAGAGCGTCCGGTCCCGACTTGTCTTGCTCAAATGGGCTGCCAGCTTGATGCGCTGGGCCTCGCCTCCGGAAAGCGTGTTTGAGGGCTGTCCGAGGCTCAGGTACCCGAGGCCGATATCTTGCAGAACCCGCAGCTTCCGGATCAAGGCTTTCTCTGCAGAAAAAAACTCAACCGCTTCATCGACGGTCATGGCCAGAACCTGAGCAATACTCTTGCCCTGGTAGTGGATTTCAAGCACATCCTGCTTGTAGCGCATGCCTTTACAGGCTTCACATTCCAGATAGAGGTCAGCCAGAAACTGCATTTCGATGGTAACGACGCCTTCGCCCTGGCACGTCTCACATCGCCCTCCGGGGACGTTGAATGAGAAGTATCCCGGCTTCAAACCCCGGATACGAGCCTGATAGGTCTCTGCAAACAGCTTCCGAATGACGTCGAAAGCCTTTACGTAGGTAGCTGGATTCGAGCGCGGGGATCGTCCGATGGGTGACTGATCGACCAGCTCGACGGCATCTATGAGGCGGTGGCCGCGGATAGCGGTGTGTCGCCCGACTTTTGCATCGCCAGAGTGCGACCCCTTCAATTTGGCCAGTCCTTGATACAGGGTATCCTGGACTAAGGTGGATTTGCCCGACCCACTCACGCCAGTCACGCAGGCGAATACACCCAGTGGGAAAGCCACATCCAGATTCTTCAGGTTGTGCTGGCGCGCGCCTTCGACCCGGATCACCATATCGGGGTCCACCGGACGGCGCTTGGCGGGAATGGCAATTTGCTTGCGTCCCGACAAGTAGGCTCCGGTGAGGGACTGCGGATCCTTCAGCAAGTACTCCAGCGGTCCTTGGCTGACAACCTGGCCTCCGTGACGGCCCGCACCAGGCCCCATATCCACGATGTGGTCGGCAGCACGCATCATGGCCTCCTCGTGCTCGACGACCATTACCGTATTGCCAATGTCACGAAGATGCTCGAGGATGCCAATCAGGCGGCTTGTGTCGCGTGGATGCAATCCAATGGATGGTTCATCCAACACGTACATGCTTCCCACGAGCGATGAACCGAGCGAAGTTGCCAGATGAATACGCTGACTTTCACCGCCTGATAGCGTCTGGCTGAGTCGGTCCAGCGTCAAATAATCCAGACCCACCTCGACCAGGTAGCGCAGTCGTTTGCGGATTTCCTCGATGAGGCGGTCAGCCACTTCGGCCTTGTGTTCATCCAGCTCCAGCTCGTCAAAAAACTGCCGCGCCTCGGCCGTAGTCAGCTGCCCGATGTCGCCAATGGTTTGATCGGCAATACGCACATAGGAGGCTTCCTTGCGAAGCCGCGTGCCGTGGCACGCGGCACAAGATGAATACCCGCGGAAGCGTGCATGGAAGATGCGGAAATGCATCTTGTAGTTCTTCTTCTCGAGGTAGCGGAAGAGACCATAAATGCCAGCATAATCCGCCTTGCCCTCCCAGATGATTTCCAAGGATTGCTCATCGAGCTGGCTGAACGGGATGTCGATATTGATCTTCTCGTCTGCAGCCACCCGAATCAGATCGCGGAAATAGCGGCTCCATGAGTCGCCGCGAAATGGGGCGATGGCTCCCTGTCTGATCGATAATTCAGGATCAGGGACTACCAGGTCCGGATCGATACCGGCTGTGCGTCCAAATCCCTGACATGTGGGGCAGGCGCCGAGCGGGGAGTTGAATGAGAAAAGGTGGGCTGAGGGCTCTTCAAACCGAATGCCATCTTCCTCGAAGAAACGCGAAAAGGTATGCTCGGTCCCATCCCCGGCCAGCACGGCATGAACGTAGCCGCCTCCCTCATCAAAGGCCTGTTCCACCGAGTCTGCAACGCGGGATTCCATTGCTTCGTCACCGGGCCGGGCTGCCAATCGATCCACCAGGACCAGTAGTCGCTCACGCGCGACCCGGACTCCATCGGCATCCACCTCATTGAGGTCGATCAATGTTTCGGTCTTGCCCTTCTCGCGCTGTTTTTCCGTTGGCAAGGCAATCAGCCGGAAGAATCCACGCTGTTTGAGGACCTTGATTTCGCGTTCCATGGGCGCCTTTCGGTGCTTCGGGAACGGGAAGCACAGGTAAAACCGCGTTCCATCGTCGAGATCCGTCATCAGCGTGCGAGCCACGGATCGTGGTGAGTCCCGTGTGACTTCCTTGCCCGAGATCGGTGAATAGGTCGTTCCGATGCGCGCGTAAAGAAGGCGCAGGTGATCGTAGATCTCGGTCTGCGTGGCCACCGTGGACCGTGGGTTCTTGGACACGGTCTTTTGCTCAATGGCAATCGCGGGCGCAAGGCCGGAGATGAGATCCACATCCGGTTTGTCCATGCGCTCGAGGAACTGCCGGGCATAGGCGCTCAGGCTTTCTACATAGCGGCGCTGCCCTTCTGCATAGATCGTGTCGAAGGCGAGCGATGATTTACCCGACCCGGACGGCCCGGTGAAGACGATCAGGCGACCCCTCGGAAGGTCCAGATCGACCCCTTTGAGATTATGCTGCCGTGCTCCGCGAAGGACAATGGAGCGCGTTCGTTCCGCTTCTGATCTGCGCCCGTTATCCACTGATGCAGATGCGTCAACGGGAGGACCATCAGACGAAGATGCAGATTGTGGGGAAGAAGTGGACACGGACGTTCGAGCGCAGACGGAAATGATGGAAAGGGCAAACATTGGCAACGCATCAATTGCTGGAAGGATGCCGTAGGTCCCATGGAAAATCTGGAAAGCGACGTGGGCTGCTCCTTCTCTTGGAGGAACTGGCACCCAGCCTTCCGGTTAGGTTTGCCTTGCCAGTACTCCAGGAGGGAGTGCGGCTTATTCGCTCGATTCCGTTCCCCATTTCGCATGTCGTTTCTAAATCCGCTGTTGTTGTTCGGGCTTGCGGCAGCGGCCATTCCGCTGATCATCCACCTGTTCAATTTCAGGCGTCCGCGCCGTGTGGATTTCAGTTCGTTGGCCTTTCTTCATGAGCTCAAAAAGAGCACCATGCAGCGGGTTCGTGTCAAGCAGTGGCTGCTCTTGGCGCTTCGCACGTTGGCCATTGCCAGTCTGGTTATTGCGTTCGCACGCCCAACCATGACAGGCCCGCTCGCCGGTACGCTGGGGGGCTCCGGTAAAACGACCATGGCCCTTGTTGTCGATCGTTCGCCTTCGATGACCCTGCGAGACGGTAGTGGCTCCTATCGGGATCAGGTACAGACCCTTGTCGAGGCGTTGCTCGAGGACATGGCATCGGGAGATGAAGTATTGCTCTTACCGGTTCCCGCCGACGGCGATGCTCCTGAATATCATCAGAACGCCGCCTCTGCATTGGCCGCACTGGAAGACCTGCAGACAGGTTCTGGTTCGGAGACGTTGACCGAGGCTATTGCCCGGGCAGGGGAACGGCTTGCCGAGCGTCCGACTCCGAATAGAGACGTCTTTGTCATTTCAGACTTTCAGGAGAGCACGGTGTCGGACAGTGTGGCTGTCTCGCTGCCTGAGGGTACGCGTGTCCTGTTGATGCCGGTCGGAACAGACGGGCGTGGAAACATTTCGGTTTCCGGAGTTCGTCTCGTCAGCCAGATCATCTCTGAGGGAGAACCTGCCCGCATCGAAGCCACTGTCACGAATCACGGGTCCGAAGACGTTCGAGGATTGGTCGTTTCGCTGATCCTTGAAGGTGAGCGAGTTGCGCAGGCTACGGTTGATATCGGTGCAGATAGTCGAGCAACAGCGCTCCTGATAGCAACACCAAGAAGCCGCGGATGGCTTTCTGGCATCGTTCAGATCGAGGACAATCAGTATCTGTTCGATAACCAGCGCTCTTTTACCCTGCATGTCCCGGAAGAACGCTCGCTCCTAGTCGTTCGCGGTGCAGCTTCCGACACGCGCTACCTCCGTTTGGCTCTGTCGTCAGAGTTGTCGACCGGTAGTGCGCGGTTCGTGACCCAGGAGATCCTCGAGTCGGCTCTGGCGTCCACGTCGTTGGGGACCTTTGACGGCGTCGTCTTGGCCGGAGTGCAGTCGCTTTCCTCAGGTGAGCGTGCCCTACTCCGCCAGTATCTGGAGGGCGGTGGTGGCGTGCTGGTTTTTGCGGGCGAGGGTATGCAGTGGGAAGACTACAATGCGCTCTTCTCCGACCTGAATGCCGGTGAGGTAATGGGAGAAGTTGAAGCTTCTGATGAAGCCGTAAGCGCTTCTTTCACCGTGGGCTCATTCGATCGTGTCGATACAGACCACCCACTCTTCGAGGGCATGTTTGAACCACAGCCCGGCGGAGGCGCACCCGCGTTGGAGCAGCCGACCATTTTTCGTTCGGCAGATTACCGTGCTGGACCTGGCAATGAACAAGTCATCATCGGGCTCAGTGGTGGGCGTCCGTTCTTGCAGGAAATCCGTTCCGGCAAAGGGTCCATGCTGTTCTATGCCGTAGATGCCGGAGCTATTTGGAGCGACTTCCCGGTGCGGGGATTATTCCTTCCCATGCTCTATCGGTCATTGGTCTATCTCTCCTCCGGTGGCTCGGTAGCCGGAGACGATATGGAGGCGGGTTCGTCGTTGCAACTACTGATTCAGGGACTGGATGCCGGTGTGGAAATCAGGCTGGAAAATGCTGACGGAGAAAGCTTCATTCCAGACCAGCGAGAGGTCTTCGGGGGACATGTGGTTTCGCTGGATGGTCCATTCTTGATTCCCGGAACGTACGACGTGCTTGGTGCAGGTCAGCTTGTTCGGAAAGTGATTGTTCATCCTCCTGCCGCTGAATCCGATCTCACGCTTTCTGATCCGGCCTCCCTCGAACCGCACATCCGGGAGATTACAGGTGCGGAGACAGGCGTCGTGAACGTGGGCTTGAATGCGGAGCAGCCGCTTGAGCAGCAGGTACGAGCAGCTCGGACCGGGGTCGAACTCTGGAACGTCTTTTTGGGCCTCGCGTTGATTTTTTTGCTCGCCGAAATGGTAGTGGCCCGTCAATTCCGACCGGAAGCGGCCTGACGTCATTACCCGTCTGAGGGCGCTCGCTGCCACAGCCTCGTCATCGTGAATAGCCTTTTTCTGTCTTGATCAACACGCTGCATATCATCCTGGCATTCTCCTTTGTGGGAGTCACGGGTATTCTGCTGGCCATGACCGTCCTGCAGCGTATCCGTATTCGGGGAATCCGGATGACCTGGAATTCGGCTCGTGTTGGGAGCCTGCCGGTTTGGCCCTCACTGTTTATGGGAATCGTAGTTGTGTTCATGCTCTACTCCAGTAATACGGTAGCTCCCGTCGCAGGAGAAGTGCTCGCAGGCTATTTCCTTGGTGGCATATTGTGGTTCGTGGCCGTTGCTCTCTCCGGTTCGGTTATCGTGACGGAATATGGCATTATCCCAGAAGCTGGTCGCAGTAGCGATGCGGTGGGATGGGGACAGGTCTTTGATTGGTTCGAACTGGAAGACGACAAGCACACCCAGATCTCGTTTTTGTACCAGGACCTGATTGGAGAGCGAAAGCGACTGGATGTGACGGTTCCCCGGCCCCACTTGGAGCAATTCCGTTGCATCTGTCGGGCCAAGCTGGATGGGTCCTCGGAAGCACCGACCCGAGTGGTCCGCCAAGGCCAAACCCTGAAAAATTGACCTCACCCGGTAACTGCCATTTTCAGTCCGAACGAAGCAGCCCAAGAGCCGAAGGAAGCAGGAAGAGAACGCGCCATTCTGGTTGGCGTCATTACTCCGGGCGATGATCGACACGATGTGGATGATTCCATTCGCGAACTCTCGCTTCTTGCTGATACGGCGGGAGCCGAAGTTGTGGACATCATTGTGCCGACTATCCAGCGGATCAACGTAGCCACGTTTGTTGGAAAGGGGAAGGTGCAGGAATTAGCCTCCCGGGTAAAGAGCAACAAGGCGGACCTGGTCATCTTCGACGATGACCTGAGCAACGTCCAGGTTCGAAACATTGAAAAGGAGGTCGGCTGTAAACTGCTTGATCGTTCGGCCCTCATCCTTGACATATTCGCCCGTAACGCCAGGACCGCGACCGCCAAAACCCAGGTCGAACTGGCACAGCTCGAATACCTTCTTCCTAGGCTGACCCGTCATTGGACCCACCTTTCCCGTCAAAAGGGGGGCATTGGAATGCGTGGTCCGGGAGAAACCCAGATTGAAACCGACCGTCGTCTGATCGGACAGCGGATATCCTCTCTCAAGGAGCGTTTGGTCAAGATTGACCGTCAGCGCACGACCCAGCGCAAAGGGCGATCGAAATTCACCCGCGTATCGCTGGTAGGGTACACCAACGCCGGCAAGTCAACCTTGATGAATGAGCTGGCCGGGGCGGGCGTGCTTGCCGAGAACAGACTGTTTGCCACCTTGGATTCGACGACACGCACGGTGGAGTTGTTACCAGGTCGAGAGGTGCTACTGTCCGACACGGTCGGGTTCATCCGGAAGCTGCCACACCGGTTGATCGAGAGTTTCAAGAGCACGCTCGACGAGGTTCGTGAATCGGACATCCTGATGCATGTCATGGATGCTTCGCATCGAGCCTTTCGTGAGCACAAGGCTGTCGTATTGCGTACGCTAGCCGAGCTGGATGTCCGGGATAAGGCAACCCTTCTGGTCTTCAACAAGATCGATGCGATTGAGGACCCAGAGCACCTGCTCGCGCTCAAGAATGAATTTCCCGACGCGGCCTTCGTTTCCTGCTTGCGCGGCATCGGATTGATAGAGCTTCGGGATAGGCTGGTGAGCAAGATCGACTCAGGATTCGAAGAGGTTGACGCCATCATACCTGTTTCGGACCAGAAGAGCATCGCCTACATCCGCAAGGTGGCCGAAGTACTTGAGGAGCAGTACACCTGGGGACAGATACCGTACGAAGGGCAAACGCTTGGGGTGGTGCGGTTGCGCTACCGCGTTGCGCCGCGGTATTCAGATGATCTTGCAGCATTGACGATCCGATACCGAGATTTTCAGCTGGTGGAAGAGGATACGCAGCCCGTTTGAGGCTTGTCTCACCAAGGCTTTTATCAGAGTGTCCGGGTTTGGAGACAGCCGGGGATTCCGTTCGATGCCCGGAAAGGGCACTTCGGTGTCAATAGCGGGTCAAGACAGTGTCTGAATTGGGTGAATCGTATACTTCGTGGCGTATCCTAAGGAAACGGCATACAAGTTGTACGTTTGAGCAGTAGGGTCTTTCGGACGATCCTCACACGCGAACACCATTATGACGGTCTCCAATCTCATAAGCGTTTCCACGCCTCCGCTTCGCCCGGAGGATTCGGTCGAGTATGGACTCGGGCTGATGATGGAACTGCGCGTCCGTCATCTACCGGTTGTGTCGATGGAAAACCGCTTGGTGGGCCTGCTCTCGGAAGAGATGTTGCTCGACGCAGCATCTCCTGCCTCGCTCATCGGCGAGATGTTGGGCGTTGAACCCATTGCCATCACGACGGGAACTCACGTTTTTGACGTGACCAAAGTGATGATGGATCATGATCTGACCCTTGTACCCGTTCTGGATGAAGAGGGTAGTTATCAGGGTATCGTTCGTCGCCATGATTTGTTCGAGCGATTTGCGCGGATGCTGGCCACACAAGAATCGGGAGCCATCGTGGCGCTGGAGGTAGCGCAACGCGATCTATCCTTGAGTCAGATCATTTATCTGATCGAACAGAACGATACCAAGGTCCTCTCTCTCTCGACCGAGGCCCACGAGGATATGGTTGGCGTGACGATCAAACTGAATATTCGGGAAGCATCGCGTATTCGGCATATTCTGGAGCACAACGGTTACCGTGTAGTCGCCGCTTTCGGGGAAGAGGAAGACGCGGAAGACCTGCTCGACCGGGTTCAGGAGTTCATGCGGTATCTCGAAGCCTGACGTGTTGCTTCAAGGAGCCTTTCAGGCGGAAAGTGACGTCAACAGATAGGTGTCAGGGGTCGTTTAACGAAACGAAATTTCGTATTTTGGGCCGATAGATCGGCGCCAATTGCGCCGCGAAAATATCTCCTTACCCCGGATCCTTTTTCCATGGCTGAATCTCCAGATCAGAAGCAGTACGGTGCATCCAATATCCAGGTCCTCGAAGGCCTGGAAGCTGTCCGTAAACGCCCCGCGATGTATATCGGCGATGTGGGTGTTCGTGGTCTCCATCACCTGGTTTACGAGGTCGTTGACAACTCTATCGACGAGGCGCTCGCAGGCTACTGTGATCGCATCTATGTGACCATCCATGCTGACGGATCTGTCTCGGTTCGGGATAACGGTCGCGGTATTCCAGTCGACCTGCATCCCAAGGAGAAGCGCTCTGCTCTCGAGGTGGTCATGACCACCCTGCACGCCGGGGGTAAGTTCGATAAAGACACCTACAAGGTTTCCGGCGGTCTGCATGGGGTGGGCGTCTCCTGTGTGAATGCCCTCTCGACCAAGCTCGAAGCAACTGTCTGGAAAAATGATGCCGTCTGGCAGCAGACGTATGGCATCGGGATTCCCGAAGCGCCGGTGGAAAAGATCCGTGCGATGACCAATGATGAGGCCAACGGTACCCTGGTGCGGTTCTGGCCTGATGAGTCAATCTTCCAAGTCACGGAATTCCGGTTCGACACCCTGGCTGACCGCTTGCGCGAGCTGGCCTATCTGAACCGCCAGGTGACCATCACGATCACGGATGAACGTGAGTCGGAAAACCTGGTTGAGGAGTACCATTTCGAAGGGGGCATCATCGAATTCGTTGATTACCTGGACGAATCGCGTTCACCCATCCACGAGCAGACCATCTACATTGCGGACGAGGACGCGGAAGTCCCGGTCGAGATGGCCATGCGTTATAACGATGGGTACACGGAGAACGTCCTCTCCTTCGTCAACAACATCAACACGCACGAAGGAGGTACCCACGTCTCCGGTTTCCGCCGCGCACTGACGCGTACGCTGAAGAACCACGCGGACAAAAACGGTCTTCTCAAAAATGTGAAGCTGGATCTTTCCGGTGATGACTTCCGCGAGGGCATCACGGTGGTGTTGTCTGTAAAAGTGGCCGAACCACAGTTCGAGGGTCAGACCAAAACGAAGCTGGGTAACTCCGAGGTGCAGGGTGCCGTGGAGTCCTTGGTGTCAGAGAAGCTTTCCGAATGGCTGGAAGACCACCCGAAGGAAACGAAACGTATTGTAGACAAGGTGGTCCTGGCTGCTCAGGCGCGCCATGCTGCACGTCGTGCCCGCGAACTCGTCCAACGCAAAAACGCGTTTTCCAGCGGAGGACTGCCCGGCAAACTGGCCGACTGCTCGTCGCGTAAAGCCGAAGAGTGCGAGATATACCTGGTAGAGGGTGACTCGGCCGGTGGTAGTGCCAAGCAGGCCCGTGACCGTCATTTCCAGGCGATTCTGCCTTTGCGAGGCAAGATCCTGAATGTCGAGAAAGCCCGGTTGGACAAGATTCTCGCCAACGAGGAGATCAAGAACATCGTTACCGCGCTCGGTACCGGCCTGGGTGTCGGCGACTATGATTTCGACCCGGAGAAGCTGCGCTATCACAAGATCATCGTCATGACGGATGCCGACGTTGACGGTGCCCATATCCGTACACTGCTACTGACGTTCTTGTATCGCCAGATGCGGACGCTTGTCGAAAACGGGTACGTTTACGTGGCGTTGCCACCCCTCTACAAGGCGAAAAAGGGCAAGCAGGAGCGCTATTGCTGGAACGACGACCAGCTCAAAGAAGCCATCACCGAATTAGGTGGTGATGATGGCAAGAAAGTCACGATTCAGCGCTACAAGGGTCTTGGTGAGATGAACCCGGACCAGCTGTGGGATACAACCATGAATCCGTCGACGCGCATGCTTCAGCAGGTGACCATCGAGGATGCGGCTGCTGTCGACCGCATTTTCAGCACCTTGATGGGCGATGCGGTTGAGCCCCGTCGCAAGTTCATCGAGCGCAATGCCAAATATGCCACCATTGATGTATGATCTTTCGAGGCCTGGCAACGCTTCTGTCGCGTAGCTGAACCTCATAGGCTTCCCGGTTCGAGACCATCTTCCCAGACGCCCCATGACCGAATCCGCTACACCCCGGCTCAGCATCGTGATTCCCGTGCTGGACGAGGAGGGATCGATTCCTGAGTTGGTCGATCGTATCCGTAGTGTCTGCGACGGGTCAGGGTTTTCCTTTGAGGTGCTCTTCGTGGATGATGGATCCACGGATGAAACATGGGATGTAATTCGAACGATGCACGAGCGGGATGCTCGCTTCGCAGGTATCCGCTTTCGCCGCAATTACGGAAAGTCCGCCGCCCTTGCAGTCGGATTCGAACGGGCCCGCGGCCGCTACGTTGTCACCATGGATGGCGACCTCCAGGACGACCCCGCTGAAATTTCTGGTCTGATCGCGCTCTTGGAAACGGGATACGATCTGGTCAGCGGCTGGAAGAAGAAGCGACAGGACCCCTTGTCCAAGACGGTGCCGAGCCGATTCTTCAATTTCGTTACGCGGCGCATTGCCTCCATTCCACTGCATGATTTCAACTGCGGACTCAAGGCCTATCGGTCTGAAGTTGTCAAGACAGTGAAAGTTTACGGAGAGTTGCACCGCTACATCCCACTGCTGGCCAAGTGGGAAGGATTCGAGCGAATTACCGAGAAGGAGGTGCAGCATCATCCACGTCGGCATGGGACCACCAAATTCGGGTTCGAGCGCTTCCTTCGCGGATTCCTCGATCTCTTGAGCGTCACCTTCCTGACACGTTTTGCGTCGCGCCCGATGCATTTCTTCGGTACGTTTGGCACCCTGGCGTTCCTGGGCGGGTTCATTATCAGTCTGTGGATTTCAATTGACAAGCTCTTTTTCGGTCAACCTATTGGAGACCGACCGTTACTGCTGTTTGGGGTCGCGCTCATTCTTGTCGGTGTCCAGATGTTCACTACCGGATTGATTGGTCAGATGATTGTTGAGCCACGCATGCAGCGAACAGATACCTTTCAAATGCTCGAGATCCTTGCCCCTGCTTCCAGGCAGGAGGGGGGATCAAGCCCTGCAGAAAAGGAGGCGATCCGTGATGCGTGAGTCGTCATCGACCACGGGTATCATCGGTCCGTATCCCCCGTTTCGGGGTGGCATAGCGCAATTTACAGAGCGATTCCACAAGGCCATGCATGAAGCGGGCGAGCCCGTCATCGGACTGTCGTTTCGTCGTCTGTATCCTCAATTCCTGTTTCCGGGCAGCTCGCAGCTGCAGGACTCTTCTGATCCGTTGTTCGACGCTGCGCCTGTCGTTGATTCGGTTGGACCGTGGACCTGGGCCCGCGCCGCAAACCGTTTGATGGACGCGGGTGCCGATCACGCTGTTTTCATGCATTGGATGCCATTTTTTGCACCGGCGTATGCATCCATTGCTGCACGTCTGCAAGAACGGGGTATTCGTTGTTCGGCTATCGTGCACAATGCGGTTCCTCATGAGAAACAGCCCCTCGCTTCGACGTTGACCCGGCGATTCGTGCGCCAATGTGATCACATTGTAGCCCTTTCAGAAACGGTGCGTCGTGACCTGACTGCCATGGGAGTTGAGGTCGATATGGAGGTTCGTCCTCACCCGACCTACGATCAATTCGGTCCGGTCGTGGATCGCTCGGAGGCACGCAAGGCGCTGGGTCTAGACCCAGATGCTGTGATCTTGTTGTTCTTCGGACTGGTTCGTCCCTACAAAGGGATAGACATTCTGCTGCAAGCGATGGGCCGAGCCAACGCGCAGCCGCACTTGCTGATAGCAGGCGAATGGTATCAGAGCCGCGAAGAGGCCGAGAAACAGATTTCGTCGCCTGAGCTGGCTTCACGGGTTCACTTCGAGGATCGCTACATCGAGGATGAGCGGGTTACATTGTACTTCTCGGCCGCCGACGCCGTCGCCCAACCTTACCGCTCGGCGACGCAGAGTGGAGTTGTTCAGACGGCGTTCCATTTCGGCCGTCCAGTCCTGGTGACCGGCGTCGGCGGGCTTCCCGAAGTAGTGCGTCACGAGGAGGATGCCCTGGTGGTGGCACCCGAGGACCCCGACGCTTTGGCGCGCGCTATTGAGCGGATCATGGATGACGGCTTTCGCACGCGCCTGACCGAGGGGGCCGCCCACGCCCGGAACCGATTCACCTGGGAGCATTTCATTCAGCCTTTCCTCACTCGCTAGTTGCTTCCATGGATTACGATCCGGTAAAAGACCGATTTGGGTCGCTTGTTGAAGGAAGTCGCTGGCGGACGCGGCTTTTCTTCCGCTTGCTCCACCTCTTTTTCCTGCGTGCCTGGCATGTACGCAGGGCCCTGCGCCAAGCATTGGGTTCGGGCGAAACACAGGCTCGCATACTGGATGCGGGGACCGGTTTTGGTCAGTTTTCCTGGTGGATCGTCCGGCGATGGAAACGGGTTCACATTCACGCCGTGGACATCAAATCCGATTATCTGGAGCGGGCTGAGTCTTTCCTGCGACAGGAGGGGTTGGCCGACCGGGTCTCGTTTGCAATGGATGACCTTACCGCGTTGCAGGCCCAGGGCCCGTTCGACTTGATTCTCTCCGTCGATGTGATGGAGCATATTCTCGAGGACGTCCAGGTTTTCACGCACTTTCGCAGGGTGCTGCGCCCGGGAGGAGTTGTAATCATAAACACGCCATCGGATCAAGGCGGGTCGGATTCCCACGGCGACGAGGGCGAGAGCTTTATCGGCGAACACGTACGAGACGGCTATGGCCGCGAAGAAATGCGTTCCAAGCTGGAGCAGGCTGGTCTCGAAGCTGACGTAATCGACTATACATACGGTCCATTTGGACGTCTCGCGTGGCGACTGACCATCAAGTGGCCCATGGTGTGGCTGAACGCATCGTTCCTGAGCGTCGTCGTGCTTCCGTTCTGGTATGCTCTGGTGCTGTTGCCGTCGCTGGTATTGAACGCATTGGACGTTTCATCCAAAAACCGCACAGGTACGGGGCTCATCGTGGTGGCGCATCGGCCCTAGGTTGCGTATTTTCGACGGGCACTTCAAACGGGGTCCAACCCACCGGATCGCCCTTCTGCAGAGCCATCGCTCGAATTTCGCCACCAACGCTCGGGACCCGTGCAAACGAAGTACGTATTTGTGACCGGCGGCGTAACGTCGTCCCTTGGAAAAGGCATTGTGTGTGCCTCACTCGGCCGCCTTCTCGAAAATCGCGGTTTACGGGTCACCATCCAGAAATTCGATCCCTACATCAACGTCGATCCCGGTACGATGAACCCGTATGAGCACGGGGAAGTCTACGTGACCAATGATGGGGCAGAGACGGATCTCGACCTGGGTCATTATGAACGATTCCTAGGGGTGGCCACCAGCCAGGCCAACAACGTCACAACGGGTCGTGTCTATCTCGAGGTCATCAAGAAGGAACGCTCAGGCGCCTACCTCGGCAAGACGGTGCAGGTCGTGCCGCATATCATTGACGAGATCAAACACTGGATGCAGAAGCTCGGGGAGACGGGCGACTACGATGTGGTGATCACGGAAATCGGCGGAACGGTAGGGGATATCGAAGGACAGCCTTACCTCGAAGCCATTCGTCAGCTGCGCTACGAAATGAGTGCGCGCAATACGTTGAATATCCACCTTACGCTGCTTCCGTATCTGGAAGCTGCTGGCGAGGTCAAATCCAAGCCCAGTCAGCATTCCGTCAAGACGCTTCTCTCGTACGGACTACAGCCGGACGTACTGGTCTGCCGCACCGACCGTCCCCTCACCGACGACGTGCGCCGCAAACTGGCGTTGTTCTGCAATGTGGACCAGCGTGCCGTTATCGCTTCCCAGGATGCCGAATCCATTTATGAAGTCCCGCTGCTCATGAAAGAGCAGGGTCTCGACACCATTGCTGTCGAGCGTCTCCACCTGGAAGAGGACTTCAAAGGCAACGTATTGGAAGCTCCGGACATGGACGGATGGGTCCGATTCCTGCGTCAGCTCAAAGAGCCGGAAGGGAAGGTTCGTATCGCCCTGGTCGGTAAGTATGTCGAACACCAGGATGCTTACAAGTCCATTTCTGAAAGCTTCATTCTGGCCGGTGCCGCCAATGGTGTACAGGTCGAGCTCGTTCAGATCCTTTCAGATGAACTGACCACCGAGAACGTAGAGGACCGACTCGCCCATGTGAACGGCGTGCTCGTTGCTCCGGGCTTTGGGGATCGCGGCGTGGAGGGGAAGATCGAGGCAGTCCGATTCGCACGTGAAAACGACATCCCGTTTTTCGGCATTTGTCTCGGGATGCAGTGTGCCGTCATTGAGTATGCACGCCACGTCTGTGGCTGGTCTACAGCCCACTCCACGGAATTCGATCCGGATACGGAGCATCCGGTCATCGACTTGATGGAGGAGCAGAAGAAGATTTCCGAAAAGGGGGGCACCATGCGTCTGGGCGCCTACACCTGCAAGCTTTCCGAGGGATCGCGCGCCTCCGAAATCTATGGTGGAAAGAAGAAGATCAAGGAGCGCCATCGCCATCGTTACGAGCTCAACAACGTTCTACGATACAAGCTGGCCGAGCACGGGATGCATTTCACCGGTGTCAATCCCCGGCGGGATCTCGTTGAGATTGTGGAACTACCTGAGCACCGTTGGTTCGTAGGGGTACAGTTCCATCCGGAATACCGTTCGACCGTAGGTAATCCTCATCCGTTGTTTGCATCCTTCGTGCGTTCGTGTGTCGCCTACGCCGAGGAAAAGGACAATATGCTTACACCAAAAGGACCACGCCGCGAGAAGAAGATCCACCTCGCGTCCGCCAAGATGTAACCCGGGCCAGCAAAGGCAGTCCGTCGAACCTCAGTAATCCAGCAGCCGACTGAAGAGCATACGCCAGCGGGTTTCTTCTACCCAGTCGGTTTGCATATTCCCGTCATCATTCGTGTAGTCGTTGGCGACCTCGGTCACGTCCGGAATCACGAACATCGGGTACCAGCCGTCCGCACTGTACTGATTGAATGTATCATCGACTTCTCGGCCCTGGCCAATCAACACGGCACGGTATTCGAGATCGGTAACGATGTTCTCAGGATCTCGCCCAAAGATGATGCGCCAATTCTGATTCATGGCCCCGGTACGAAAAACAAACAGGGGCTCCCATCCTTCAGAGGCCCGCTCGTTGAACTGATCGTCGATTTCTTTGGCTGCTCCGACCACATCGGCCCGATAGGTCCACGTGGTCGTTCGAACGGCGCTGTCGCGCGGACGCTCAAAGATCAGCTTCGGATCGGCTTCGTACTTCATTACGAACCGTGGATACCAACCTTCCTCGGATAGTTCATTGAAGCGGTCATCGATATCCCTGTCCGATTCAACCTTCAGTGCCCGGTATTGAAAATTCTGCACCAGAAGGAAGGTGAATCCTGTTGATACCAGGAACAGGAGAATAAGGGCGATCACGGACGCCGACGAGCGAGAAGAGCGCACAGGAGTGATGGGAAGGGGGGGGCTTGATGGAATAATGAAAAAAGGTAGGTGCAAATTCTGCCCGATCAAACAGCCAATACAACGTGACTTCGCTCGGAGCCTCTCGCAAAACGAAATCTTCGTTCTGGCGCAAATGGGGAGGGTACTCCGAATTCAAACACATGTGAATCAACAGGTTAGGGGCTTTTGCTCATCCAAAACCACGGTTATCCACAATCCTCCCCACCTTCTCCACATATTCCCCACCATTCTCCACATCGCTTCAGAATGGGTCAAAAACGCCGATTCTGAGCATGGTTGGATAGCCGTTTTTGCTTGACTTTCGGACCGAAAACCGTACATTAACGGGAAAGTGGGGAAAAGTGGGGAGTTTTCCCACCACTGAATTCCCCACGATTCCTGAACTGATGTCGCTGGGCGGGCACCCGTGGTGTACGCACGTCGGCATTGTAAACGGTACTACGACCCCGGGTGCACGTTTCAATCCTCACTCATGGCACGTTTCAAGGGACAGGCAGCGTACTCCGTCGACGCGAAAGGACGGGTTGCCATTCCGGCAAAAATGCGAAATGCATTGACGCCGGAAGCCCAGGGGACGTTTACCCTGACGAAAGGCTTTGAGAAATGCATCTACGCTTATCCGCAGGATGGGTGGAAGGTCAAGGAAGATGAGTATTCGCAGCTGAACGTCAACAACCGCAAGGCCCGGCATCTGGTGAGGATGATCCTGATGTGGGCTGAAGAGGTGTCACTTGACGGACAGGGGCGCATTTCGCTTCCGCGGTCCCTTGCGGACTATGCCGGTATCGGGGATCGGGCTCTCATTATCGGGGCCATGGATCGCATAGAGATATGGGATCCGGAAGCTTTCGAAGCATACCTGCAAGAGCAGACAATGGATCAGGAGTCCCTGGCAGAAGAAGTCATGGGGTTCTGACCACGTCGGCAAGGCAAAAAACGGAAACAATGTGAATGCGCGTGATGATTCGGGGCACTTATTGAAACATGCTTCGGGCTATCACGCGCCTGTTCTTTGGAATGATGTCATCCAAACCCTCGTAACCGACCCTGTTGGAACGTACGTGGATGGAACGCTGGGTGGCGGAGGTCACACGGAAGCCCTGCTTGAAGCGCTGGCTCCCGAAGGTCGTGTCTTTGCTATCGATCGGGACGACGATGCCTTGAAGGCGGCGGGTGAGCGGCTGGCTCCAGAAATTGAGCGCGGTCGTCTTGTTCTCCTCAAGGGTAATTTCGCTGATGCCGATCAGCTTCTGGCCGACCATGGTGCAAGCACCATACACGGCATGCTGTTGGATTTGGGCGTGTCTTCTCATCAGTTCGATGCCGCTGGCCGCGGCTTCAGCCACCGGTTCGATGCGCCCCTGGACATGCGCATGGATCAGGACCAAGGAGAAGACGCCGCAGATCTGGTCAACCGCCTCGACGTAGGCGATTTGATCCGTCTTCTGTCCCGGTACGGAGAAGAACCGAAGGCCCCTCGTATCGCACACGCGCTCATCGATGCCCGTCCCATTACGACGACCGGCAAGCTGACGAGCATCGTCGAAGACGCGGCGCCACGCGGCCAGGAAAAGAAGACGCTCGCCCGGGTTTTCCAGGCGCTTCGGATAGCCGTAAACGATGAGCTCGAATCCCTTGATCGGATTCTGGCAAAGGCGCCGAACCTGATTGCACCCGGAGGCCGCTTGTCGATCATCAGCTATCACTCGCTTGAGGATCGCCGGGTCAAGCGGATCATGCGCAGCGGCCATCCTGACGGTAATGTGCGCCGTGATGTATTCGGAAATCGACTTTCGCCCTGGCGCGAAGTCACTCGCAAACCGGTCTCGGCAGGCGAAGAGGAGATCGAGGTGAATCCCCGAAGTCGCAGCGCGCGATTGCGTGTCGCGGAACGGGTGGATGACCATAACCAAAGTGCAGGCCAGATTATCTGACCGCGGACCATTCGACAATGGCATCATCGAAAAAACGGAAACCTTCTTCGACGACCGCATCGCGGGCGAAGAAACCCGTGCGCTTCGTCAAGGGCTCCTCATCCGCATCCTCCAAAAAATCGTCCGCCTCCACGAGTCGGAAGCGTACCGTGACGGCGAATGCGAGGAAAGCTTCTCCTGCCCCCCAAAAGCCCCGCAAAAGCACGTCTTCCGCAGCCGCTCGCACGTCCGGCAAGAAGACAAGCTCCCGGAAGCCAGCATCCCGAAAAGCGGTTGCTTCCACCACCTCGAAGCGCCTCGACTCAGGAGCCCTTCCAGGCTGGCGCGAACTCGCCGATTCGAACGCTTCAAAGGATATGCCACGCGCGGCATCTGACACCTGGCTTGATGCCATGTCGACCGCCCGATTCGTTGTGATCATTCTGGCGGTCGCAACACTCTTTACTCTTTACGTCGGTCATGTTTTTGCAACTCAGGATCTGCTCACGGATGTGCAGCAGTTGCGCAATGAACAGCTGGCATTGGAAATGACATTTGACAAACTGGAAGGGGAATACCACCGGGTCACCGGCCCTGAAGAGGTGTTCGCGGCAGCTCGCGACTTGGGTCTTCAGGACCAACTTCAGGAAGGGCCCCCAATCCAGATACCGTGACTACGAACTGAATAGACTCACCAACCCGCTTACACTATCGACAGAATGCGATTCCGGATCGCGCCTCCATGGAGCTGAAAGATCAGATACTGGCACGCATGTACGTGGTCATCACATTGATGGCCCTGTTACCGATCCTGATCGGTCTGCAGGTACTACGTCTTGCCGCTATTGATGGAAGTGATCTGAGAGACGTTGTAGAGACCCAATCCTCAGAATACCGGGACATACCGGCCATTCGAGGTGAAATATTCGATGCCGCCGGCCGCCCTTTGGCCGTCAACATCGAGCGAGTGGACCTCGCGCTGGACCCGACCGAATCGGGATTTGGCGACATGTCCGCAATGTTCTTTGACAGGTTGTCACAGGTTTCCGGTATTCCGGAAACAAGACTGCGTTCCAATGTGCGAAACCGGTCCAGTAGGCAGTATGTGATGCTGGCCCGGGACGTACAGATGTCGGGCGCTGAGTTGGAATGGTTTGCATCCGTTCCTGGCGTGTTGCCTACCGGCTCTACGACTCGGCGATACAACCACGGATCAGCCGCCGCCCATGTCCTGGGAGCGACTGGGACGGACGGAGGCATCGAAGGGCTGGAGTCCCAGTTCGACGAAGTGCTTCGTGGTATTGACGGGCGAATGTTGCTGAAGAAAGATCGAAGGAACCGCGTCAAGTTCATGCCGGGCAACGAAGAGCGCCCGCCCGTCCACGGCGAATCGCTGCACTTGACCATCGACCTCGTTCTGCAATCCATTCTGGAGCAGGAGCTGGCCAAGGGCGTTGCCCGCGCGAATCCGAACTGGGCGGCAGCCGTCGCCTTGGATCCGAGCACGGGTGCAATCCTGGCCTTGGCAAATTGGCCAACCTTCGACCCCAATCAGGTGGGAGCTTATCCCCTCTCGGCGCGACGCAACCACGTCATCAATGACGTGATTGAGCCAGGCTCCGTCATCAAAGTGGTACCGGCAGCAGCAGCCGTCGAGCACGGTCTGATTTCGTTGCAGGACTCGATCGAGATCGGTGATGGAACGCTGCGTGAAGGACGGTTCCTTATCAGCGATACGCACGAAAAAGGTACCATCACGTTCTCGGATGTCATCAAGCTCTCGAGCAACGTTGGTACGGCCCTCGTGGCCCGCGAAATGTCGGATGGGCTGATGTATCAGTACGTGCGGCAGTTCGGCTTCAATCAGCGGACCGGTATCGAACTGCCGGGCGAGGCCAATACGAGGGTCAAGCGGGCAGATACATGGTCGGCGACAGACAAGTCGGCGATGAGCCGTGGCTACGCGATGCAGGCTACTCCGTTGCAAATTGCACTGGCATACGGTGCACTGGCCAATGGTGGTGTCCTCATGAAGCCGTATGTGGTTCGCGAACGCCGGGATTCGTTCGGTCGCATCACGTGGCAGGCCTCGCCGGATTCGGTTCGCCGCGTATTCAGTCGAGCCACGGCCGATACGCTCACGAAAGCGTTTGAGACGGTCGTCTCGGAAGAAGGGACGGCAGAGCAAGCCATGGTCGATGGGCTACGCATCGCAGGTAAGACCGGCACGGCTCGCAAGGCGGGGAACGGAGGTTACATCCAAGGAGCCTACCGCGCCACCTTTGTTGGATTCTGGCCGGTAGAAGATCCGCAAGTGGTCATTGCCATCGTCATGGATGAACCCGAATTGAGTATGTACGGTGGCGTGGTGGCGGCTCCCATTTTCAGGGAAGTAACCCAACGATGGGTGACGCGCATGCCTGAGGTTGCGCAATTTGTCGGTCGGCCGGTTGGCTCCGACGCAGCAGCAGCTCCACTCACCATTCCGGATGTTGCCGGCATGCCACCCCCGATAGCGGATCGCCGTCTTTCGGCTCTCGGTCTGAACACGTCGGGGGATGTGCGCGACTACACAAAGTCCGTCGCTACACAGAATGTCCGCGCCGGCGAAGAAGTACTTCAAGGGATGCCCGTTCGACTGGCGTCTGCCATCGATTCGATCCACTCCATGCCTGATTTGACAGGTCTCTCCGGCCGGGAAGCCATGACGTGGCTCACCGAATTGGGAATCGAGGTCGATCTCGATGGCCACGGCACGGTCAAGAGCCAGTCGCCCCGGCAGGGTGCGCCACTGTCAAACCGGGTACGACTCACATTGAGGTAAGGCCTGCGGGCGTTGCCACAACAACCAGAAACCATGACAACCACATGATTCGGAATTCTTCCTTGATGATCCAGCAATCCTTTCCAGTTTTGTGAACGGCTGTCCACATGACATTGGCATCCTGCATCGAGCGGCTCTCGGCCGCAGGCCTGCTGGTTTCTTCCACGGGAGACCCCGAAACCACTTTCGATCGCCTGACTGCTGACAGTCGGGAGGTCGGACCGACCGATGGATTCGTCGCTATTTGCGGCGCTTCCCTGGACGGTCACCTGTTCATTGACAAAGCTGTTTCAAACGGAGCTACCGCCATCGTGTGTGAGGCGGGGCGTGTGGACGATGTTGCATCGATCACACGCCCCGCCCCCGCACGCGAACCGGCACTCTTGGAGGTTACCGATTCCAGGCGGGCATGGCTCGAGATTTCGTCATTGCTGCACGCCGATCCCGGTCAGGCCTTGACCATGACGGCCGTTACAGGAACGAACGGAAAAACTACCGTGGCGACACTCGTCAAACGTGTGCTCACAGGATCGGACCGTATCTGTGGATTCATAGGTACAACCGAAGTCTACGACGGGGGCACGCATCACACTGCTTCCCACACGACGCCCTCCCCGGATCGACTCCACGCGTATCTGGCTGCCATGCGCCGCAACAACTGTTCTCACGTCAGCCTCGAAGCGTCCTCCCATGCCCTGGATCAATACCGTATTCGCGTCCCCGACATAGATGTGGCCGTGTTCACGAATCTATCCCGCGACCACCTGGACTATCACGGATCTGAAGCTGACTATTTGCAGGCCAAGAAAAGGCTGTTCGACGATTTGTCGAAAGATGCCTTCGCTTTGACCAACCTGGACGATCCGTATGGCGCGCGTATCGTGGGTGACACGCCTGCGCGCGTATGGCGCATCGGTCACAAAGACCGCTCTTCTGAGGCCGACTTCACCTGGCGAATCACGGATGAGTCTCTCGATGGACTCGCACTGGAGATTGATGGGGATCACCGCCGCTTCCGACTTGCCGGAGCGTACAATGGATTCAACTTGTGTGCGACCTATGCGGCCGCACGTGCCCTTGGGCTCGAAGCGAATGAAGCGCTGGATCTGCTGGCTCATTGTCCACCCGTTCGCGGGCGGTTTGAGCAATTGGTGGCGGAAGACGGCCGCACGGTGATCATCGACTATGCCCACACACCGGATGCCCTCGAGAATGTGTTGATGACGGCCCGCACGGCCGTATCCCAACAAGCCCAACTATGGTGCCTGTTTGGTTGCGGAGGTGACCGCGATCGCGGCAAACGTCCCCAGATGGGTGCTATCGCAGAACGCTGTGCGGATCGGGTCATCGTCACGAGCGACAATCCGCGCTCGGAAGGTCCTGAGGAAATCCTCAATGACATTCGGGAAGGATTTGAGAAACCCGATCGGGCCGCCTGGCTGGCTGATCGATTCGAAGCCATTGCTTACGCCGCTGCGCACATGGCACCCGGGGACACACTCGTCCTGGCAGGAAAGGGCCACGAGACGACCCAGCTGCTGGAGGATCGCACCATCCATTTTGACGACCGAGAGGAGGCCCGACATGCATTCGGGATTTCCCCCTCGGACACCCACACCGACTAAGCCCACGGGTCGGAAAACCAAGAACCATGCTCTACTACCTCATACGCTATCTGGAGGCGGTATTCGAACCGCCCGGATTCCAGGTGATCGAATACATCACCGTCCGGGCCGCCCTTGCGGCCATCACTGCGCTGCTGATTGCCCTGTTCATCGGACGACGCATTATCCAGTGGCTGGCTCACAAGCAACTCGGTGAACAAGTACGGGAAGGCATCCATGCCGGCGTCGTTGATCACACCCACAAGCAGGGCACACCGTCCATGGGTGGTCTGATCATATTGATCGCTGTTCTGGGAGCCACGCTGCTCTGGGGTGCTATCGGAGAAGTCTACGTCTGGCTGATCATGTTGGCGACGGCGTGGATGGGGGTCTTCGGATTCGTCGACGACTACATCAAGGTGGTCAAACGCGACAAGTCAGGCATGCCCGCCCGGGTCAAATTGATTGGTCAAGTCACGCTGGGACTGCTGGTTGGATCGGTTCTGTATTTCCACCCACAGTTCAGCGATATAAAGACGCTGACCTACCTGCCTTTTGTGGCGGACGAGACCCTCGACTACAACATTCTACGGCACTGGTTTACGGGCGTCGATTTAGGCTGGGTGATCTATATCCCCATCGTCATTTTCATCCTGACTGCCTTGTCCAACGCTGTGAATCTGACGGATGGGCTCGACGGATTGGCTGCTGGTGTAACCGGTATCGTGGCGGTCGGATTGACGGCCTTGGCCTATATCGCCGGGAACGCCATCTTTTCCGACTTTCTGAATGAGATGATGTTGCCAGGAGCTGGAGAGCTTACCGTGTTTGCTGCTGCGTTGGCAGCCTCCTGTTTCGGGTTTCTCTGGTACAACGGATATCCAGCGTCGGTCTTCATGGGGGATACCGGGGCCCTGTCCCTGGGTGCGGCGGTCGGGACCATGGCCTTGATGGTCAAAAAGGAGCTGCTGCTTCCGCTACTGTGTGCGGTCTTCTTCTGGGAGACCCTCTCGGTCATCATTCAGACCACGTACTTCAAGTACACCCGCCGCAAGTATGGGGAAGGCAAGCGCGTCTTCAAGATGGCGCCCATCCATCATCACTACGAGGCCCAGGGGTGGCACGAAGCGAAAATTGTCTTGCGGTTCTGGCTGATCACGGCCGTAACGGTTGTTGCCACCTTGCTCGTCTTGCGTATTCGTTAGTGCATCAAACAGACAGACATAGCGCTCTCCGAATGGCCCGGGACGTCTCTCTCAAACGAGTGACGGTACTCGGCGCCGCTCGCAGCGGCATTGCCGCTGCTCGGCTGCTCGCTGCTCGCGGCGCCAAGGTTCTGCTGAGCGAATACGGAGCCGTGTCACCAGGTGCTTTGGAGGACCTGGCCGGTGTTGATATCGAGATCGAACAAGGCGGCCATACGGATCAGGTATTCGAGAGTGACTTTCTCGTTACGAGCCCTGGGGTGCCCACGAGTGCGCCTCCAATCCAGGGCGCCCTGGCGCGACAGATCCCGGTCTATTCCGAGATCGAGCTGGCCAGCTGGTTCTGCCCGGCCAAGATCATCGCGATTACCGGGTCGAATGGGAAGACGACGACCACAGAGTTGATCGGCCACATCCTGCGTTCCGCCGGCCGGCCGACCACCGTCTGCGGCAATATCGGCACCCCGTTTTCCAGCACGATCGATGCGCTCACACTTGAGCATACGGTTGTCCTGGAAGTATCCAGCTTTCAGCTGGACTTCATCGACTCCTTCCGACCCGATGTGAGCATCATTCTCAACATCACACCGGACCATCTGGACCGCTACGATTTCGATATGGATCGCTACGCGGCCAGCAAACTTCGCATCTGCAGCCGACAAGCTGGCAAGGATGTATTCATCTACTCAATGGACGACGAGCGTTTGGCCGCTTTCGTCCGGGACACCCGTTGGGAAGACGGTCCCCAGGCTCTGGGGATCAGCGCTTCCGAACAGACTGCTTCACCTGACAACTCCGATGCAGCGGGATATCTGAAAGACGGATCCCTCACGCTGAACATCGACAACATGGAGGAAACGCTGATGCAACCAAACGACCTGGCCCTCAGGGGCCGGCACAACGTGTACAACTCGCTGGCGGCAGCGGTGGCGGCACGTGTCGTGGAGGTACGGAGCGACGTTATGAGGGAAAGCCTGCGATCTTTCGAAGGCGTACCCCATCGATTGGAAACGGTGCGCGAAGTGGACGGGGTCCGCTATGTGAACGACTCCAAAGCCACAAATGTGAACGCGGTCTGGTACGCGCTTGAAAGCTTCAGTGAGTCGATTGTGCTGATTGCCGGCGGTCGGGATAAAGGAAACGATTACCACAAGCTGGCACCGCTGGTCAAGGACCGGGTCCGAGCGATTATTTCGATCGGAGAAGCTGCCGAGACCATCCAACAGCAATTGGCGCCCCACGTTGAAGACGCTGTCATTGCAGACACGCTCAAGGATGCGGTCCACTTGGCCCACCTCCTGGCCCAGTCAGGAGATGTGGTGCTACTGTCGCCGGCCTGCTCCTCCCTTGACATGTTCGCCTCCTATGAGGATCGCGGAGACCAGTTCAAGCAGCTCGTCTCGAATATCTGAATCACTCACTTCGGCTTAGTATCTCGGCCGGTAACCATACACCCAAGAGACCCTGTTGCCATCATGCAGGTCCTGACTTTACGCGGTGCTGACTCCGGGGCAGTGGACAAGTTTGTCCTCTGGTCCATCCTGACGCTGAGCGCCATAGGGATCGTTGCGGTCTACAGCGCCATCGGATACCTCGCCGATACCAAAGGCGGCGGAGACACCGAGGCCTTGCTCTTCAAGCACCTCTTCCGGGTAGGAATCGCACTCGGCGCCATGGGTCTTTTTTCCGTGATCAACTACCGCGTACTGGCCAAGTATAGTCGCTACATGCTCATTGGATCCATCGGATTGCTCGTGGCCGTCCAGGTGGTGGGGGTTGTAAGCGGCGGTGCCGCACGCTGGCTGAGTCTGGCCGGGGTCATGTTCCAGCCCTCGGACCTGGCCAAGGTGTCGCTGGTGCTCTACGTAGCCTCGTTGCTGGCTCAAAAGCAGGTCTACATCAAGTCCTTCAGCCGATCGTTCGCGCCCATCTTCCTGTGGATCATGATCACGATTGCCGCCATCGGAATTTCAGATCTGTCCACGTCGGCCGTGGTACTGATGGCCGTCCTGGTAATGTGTTTTGTGGCCCGCGTGAGTATGGGGCAGATCATCCTGGTCGGTCTGTTGGGCGCGACACTGGCCTATGGTATGCTTGCCACATCCCCTCAGCGTGCTGCACGACTCGAAGCCTATGTAGGTGTGAAGCTCTTTCCGCATACGGATGCGGCCTCGGTCTTTTCGTCGTCTGACGAACAATTTCAGTCGGAGCAGGCCCGCATGGCGATCGCAGCAGGCGGACTGTTCGGGGTAGGTCCCGGCAAGAGTACGCAGCGGGACTGGCTTCCGGCCCCTTACAATGATTTCATCTACGCCATTATCGCTGAAGAGTATGGCGTGATGGGTGCGCTCGTCTTGTTGTCCTTGTTCATGGTAATCCTGTTCCGGGGACTGCTCAGGGTGGCACGCAAGGCCCCAGATCCACTGGGACTTTTTCTGGCTGTTGGCATCGTGGTCATGCTCACGCTTTATGGATTCGTTCATGCCGGGGTCTCTTCGAACTTGTTGCCTGTCACGGGTTTGCCGCTGCCGTTCGTCTCGTACGGAGGGACATCGCTTCTTGCCAACGGCGTGATGGCTGGTATCCTGCTCAATATTTCGCGCGGAGTCGATCTGGGATGAGTGCGACCACCCTCATATCACGGTCTGATGCCCCGCGTGTCCTCATGGTGGGAGGCGGAACGGGGGGGCATGCCTACCCGGCCATCGCCATTGCAGACGCCATACGTGACATATCGCCGCGCGCGGTTGTTGAATTTGCAGGATCGCGCTCGAACATCGAATGGCGCATCGTACCAGAGTCCGGTTACGCTATCCATCATGTGTCGGTACGCGGTCTGCAGCGGCGCTGGACCCGCAAGAATCTGACGATGCCATTCGTTGTGGCGAAAGGACTCACTGAAGCGCATGCGCTGATTCGGCATTTCGACGCCGATATCGTTGTCGGTACAGGAGGCTATGTGGCCCTGCCCGTCATCGTAGCTGCGCGATCGCTTAAGCGCCCGGTGGTACTGCAAGAGCAAAATGCGTTTATGGGACTGACGAATCGTATTGGAAAACGCTTCGCAGACCGTATCCATGTTGCCTTCCAGGAGGCCGTGCCCCATGGTATGGGGGATCGATGTCGCCTGACCGGTAATCCCGTGCGGACCTCATTGACGCTTCCATCCCGGGATGAGGCACGAGCGCACTTTGGTCTTCAAGATGCTTCACGGGTCATATTCATGACCGGGGGAAGCTTGGGTAGTCAGGCGATGAACGAAGCCATGGAAGCATCCATTCGAACGCTTTTGGCGCATCCTGGTACGGCCGTCATATGGCAGACGGGAGAACGCTACTTCGAGCGGTTCCAGGAGTCGATCCCAGAGCATGAAAAGATGCGTTTGCTGCGCTACGTGAGGCGTATGGACATGGCCTATAACGCCGCGGACCTGGTCGTCTGCCGCGCGGGTGCGTCAACCTGTTCGGAGTTGTTGTTGACGGGTAATGCTTCACTTCTGGTTCCTTCGCCCAACGTGGCTGAGGATCACCAGACCAAGAATGCCCGCAGTCTTGAGAAAGCGGGAGCGGCCGTCCTGTTACCGGAGGCGGAAATCGCAGGGCGATTCAAGCGGGTGATCGTGGAGCTTCTCGAGGACGAATCCCGACTGATGCGCATGGGTGCCGAGGCGTCTCGATTGGCACGCCCGGATGCGGCCAGGGATATTGCACAGGATGTGCTCGATTTGGTTCGGAGGCGACATTCATGAGCGAAACCATGATCCATAGCGATTCCAAGATCATGCATCGCCGCCAGCCTGTATTTGGTCGAATCCGGCATGTTCACATGGTTGGTATTGGTGGTATCGGAATGAGCTCAATTGCCGAAGTCCTGCTTCGACGAGGCTATGAGGTCAGTGGGTCCGATCTGAACGAGAGCGCAGTTACCCGGCATTTAGAAGAGACGGGCGCCCGTGTGTTTATCGGGCATCGCGCCGGGCAAGAAAAAGGTGCTTGTGTTGTGGTGCATTCTTCCGCTGTAGATCCGGACAAGAATCCGGAAACCTGCGCCGCACGCCACGCCCGTATTCCTGTCATTGCGCGCAGCGAGATGCTGGGCGAGCTGATGCGCATGAAGTTCGGGGTAGGCATTGCCGGTACCCACGGCAAGACAACGACCACGACCATGACCGGTCATGTTGTCAACGCCGGAGCATTCGATCCAACGGTTATCGTAGGAGGAAAGGTTGCGGCATTTGGCTCGAACGCCGTGTCTGGTGAAGGGGATATCATTCTCATCGAAGCCGACGAATACGACCGGACTTTTTTGCGTCTCACGCCTGCTCTCGCAGTCATTACCAATATCGATGCCGATCACCTGGACTGTTATGCAGACCTGGACGACATCAAGACGGCCTTTACGCAGTATGCATCCAGTGTCCCGTTTTTCGGAGCGGCCATCTGTTGCTTGGACGACGAGCATGTTCGCAGCATCCTGCCTTCAATCGATCGCAAGATCATCACGTACGGTACGCTGCGTCAGGCGTACATCAGAGCAGAGAATATTCGCCAGGATGGCCTTACGATGCATTTTGACCTGGTGCAGGGAGATCGGATGCTCGGGCCGATTGTGCTTCACGCGCCCGGCAGGCACAACGTGCTCAACGCACTGGCTGCCATAGCTGTCGGACTAGAGCTCGACATGGCCTTCGAGGATATCCAACGCGGCGTGGCCTCCTTTCAGGGTGTGGATCGCCGGATGCACGAGATTGCAAATGCCTGCGACAGGCTGGTGATTGATGACTATGCGCATCATCCGACCGAGGTACGCGCTACGCTCGAGGCGGCTGCCGGAGCATGGCCGGATCGCCGGGTCCTGGCCGTATTCCAGCCCCATCTCTACTCCCGGACTCGGCAATTTGTAACCGAATTCGGGGGCGCATTCTTCAACGCTGATGTGTTGGTATGCATGGACATTTACCCGGCTCGGGAAGCCCCTGAGCCTGGTGTGACCGGCCAGCTCATAGCCGATGCGGCCCGTTCGGCGGGTCACCCAGCCGTGACCTTTGTACCTGATAAGGATCAACTGGTCGATGCCGTAATTGGTCTGAGCGAACCCGGTGACGTGATTCTGACGTTGGGGGCCGGTGACATCTGGCGTCAGAATCGGGCCATTGCCCAACGCTTGATCGACATGCAGGAGGGGGCAACATCGTGACCGGACGCCGTCGACATATCGGTTCCTGGCTGCTGGGCTCGCTGCTTATTCTGGTGCTGTCTGCCGGTGGTTGGTTGGCCTGGCAATGGGTACAAAAAGTCACATTGCAGGAGATCCGGATCAGCGGGCAGATCAATGTCGAGGAAAACGAGGTATTGGACCTGCTGCGCGTGGATACGGGCCTGGTCATGTTCGACATCAACGCGGTGATGCTGGAAGATCGGGTAGTGCGGCATCCTTGGATTGAGCACGTAGATGTTGCTCGGTTGCCGTCTGGGATCCTGGATGTCGTCATTGAAGAACGAACACCGATTGCCTTGCTGATGGGCCGCGAAGGCCGTGGAGAGTTTTGGGTCGACGCCGAAGGATGGCGTTTGCCGGTAACCAATCGGGCTCGCTACGATGTGCCGCTACTGTACGCTGTACCTGAGTCCTGGCATCCAATGCGACCTCTGGAGCACGAACCGACTCGCGAACTGATTCGCTCGCTGGATCGGGCGAACAGCCAGATGGACGCCCTGTTCTCGGAATTCGTGTGGGGACCGGACGGATGGACGGTCCATCTCACACCTGCCCCGCCTCATGAGAGTATTCCCGCATTGCTGGGAAAATCCCGATATGACGCCGGATTCGACAAACTCCTTGCCTTTTGGGACCAGCAGGTCCTGCAACATGCAAATAAGACGTACGAGCGTGTAGATCTCCGTTTTGACAGCCAAGTCGTCGTAAAGGAAAGCCCCCGAGCGGGGTATGCCAACGACTTAACCAACAACAACAATGAGTGACAAAATCGTCGTCGGACTGGACATAGGCACTACCAAGGTGTGTGCCGTCGTTGCGACATCAGATGAGCTGGATCGCGTCCAGGTCCTCGGGGTCGGTGTAGCCGAATCCGAGGGACTCAACCGCGGTGTCGTGGTCAACATCGATAAGACGGTGGCTGCAGTGCGCGAGGCCATCGAAGAGGCCGAGCGCATGGCCGGTGTGACGGTACGCAATGTGATCGTAGGTATTGCCGGCGATCACGTTCAAAGCTTTCAATCCCGGGGCGTGATCACCATTTCGGGACGTGACGGAGAAATCACGGAAGGGGACGTGCAGCGTCTGCTCGAAGACACGACCCATGTGGCCATGCCGGCTGACCGGGAAATCCTGCATGTCATTCCCCAGGAGTTCATCGTAGATGGCCAAGACGGTGTAGCCGATCCGGTTGGAATGAGCGGCGTGCGTCTCGAGGCGAACGTGCACATTATCACGGGCCTGGTTTCAGCGGCCAAAAACATCTATCGCTGTGTCGAGAAGGCTGGATACGAAGTAGCCGACATTGTGCTTGAACCGCTTGGTTCGTCTTTCGCCGTGCTGCATCAGGATGAAAAGGAAGTTGGTGTAGCATTGATCGATATCGGCGGTGGCACGACCGACATTGCCGTCTTCGAAGACAACACCATTCGGCATACGGCCGTCGTAGCCGTAGCTGGAAACAAGGTGACGGACGATATCCGCAAAGGCCTCGGCGTGATGCGCGATCAGGCCGAAGCGCTCAAATGTGAGTTTGGAACGGCGATCGTAGAAATGGCGCCGGAGGAAGAAATCGCAATTCCGGGAGTCGGCGGAAGAAATGAAAAGCGGGTCGGGCGCTCGACGCTGGCTCAGATCATCCAGCCTCGGCTCGAAGAAATCCTTGAGATCGCGGCTATTGAAATCAAACGAAGTGGGTTCTCTCGTCACCTCTCCGCCGGAGCGGTATTGACCGGGGGAGGCTCCATGACCACAGGAACGGCCGAATTGGCCGCCGAAATTTTGGGAATAGATGCCAGGATCGGGAGGCCCATGGGTCTTACTGCCGGGTTGGTCCAGGAGGTATCTGATCCCAAATACGCAACCGGTGTGGGGCTCGTGCTCTACGGACTCCGCCCGGAAATGATTGGAAACACACCATTCAGGACGAATCATCTGGACGCAACGGATCCCTCGGCCGGGGGAGACAATGTGGTCCGGAAGATCAAAAACGCCATGATGGGGTGGTTCAATGAGCTCTGACCCGAGCACCGTGTCGGACCGATCGCTCAATCGATTCGGCCATTTTACAGCCAATATGTTCTTCGGAGGAATCCATGGATAACAACTTGTTCAGTAGCCATTTCGCGTTTGACGACGCTGAAAATGAAGAGGCCAAAATCTGCGTGGTAGGCGTGGGTGGCGGAGGCGGAAACGCCGTAAACAATATGATCAGCAAGGGAATCACGGGGGTGGACTTCTACGCCATCAACACCGATTCTCAGGCCCTGGACGCCAACCAGGCCCCGTTCAAGATTCAGGCCGGTCGCGGCTTGACAAAGGGACTGGGAGCGGGGGCGCGGCCGGGTGTCGGTGCCGAAGCCATTGAAGAAAGCCGCCACGAATTGGAGGAGGCGCTCCGTGGCTTTGATATGGTTTTCATCACCGCAGGTATGGGCGGCGGTACCGGAACGGGTGGGGCGCCAATCGTGGCGGCCATCTGTAAGGATCTCGGCATCTTGTCGGTAGCCATCGTGACCAAGCCATTCGTATGCGAAGGTCCCAGACGATCCAAGTCGGCCGAAGCGGGTATCGACCTGCTCAAGCAGAATGTGGACACGCTCATCATTATTCCGAACGAGCGTCTGCTCGATATCGCGGGTGAAGACACGTCCATGCTGGAAGCGTTCGGAAAGGCAGACGATGTACTCTACAATGCCACGCGCGGTATCTCCGACCTGATCACCGTTCACGGTCTGATCAACCTGGACTTTGCCGATGTCAAGACGACCATGCGCAGTGGTGGGACGGCCTTGATGGGCGCCGCGATGGCATCTGGTGAGAACCGTGCTGAGCGTGCAGCTCGTGAGGCTCTCTCGAGTCCTTTGCTTGACGGTCTGACCATCAACGGCGCCCGCAACGTGCTGGTGAACATCACAGCAGGTCCGAGCCTGGGTATCCGAGAGGCCACGCAGGCCACGGCTATCATTCAGGAGGAAGCGGGTGATGATGTCGAAGTCATCTTCGGTACGGTGATCGACGAGAAGATGGGCGACGAGGTGCGCATCACGGTCATCGCCACAGGCTTCGAAAAGGCATCGGTCAACAAGCCGCCGCGCAAGCGTCGGGTGGAACTGGAAGTCCCGACCTACACACAGAATCCTATTCCCTATAAGGGAGAGGAGGGACTGAAGACGCTGGATACGCCCGCGTTCGAACGTCGTGGTGCCTCGCTGAGCGTAGGTGCCGGGGATGGTGGCGTTGCCGACGAAGCGAAGGACGTCCCTACTCGTGTGCGTTTGCTGACGCGTGACGACATCTCGAACAAGGACGAAGAGGAGGGCACGGACAACGAAGTCCCTGCATTCCTTCGCAAAATGATGGATTGACAGAGAACCTGATTCGGGGTTTACGTCACCGCCGCACCTCCGAAGGCGGCGCGTGGTGGCTTGCCTCGATGGAAATCGAATCGTTCACTCACAGCGCTACGCTGTAACTGACCCCTGAGCAAGGTCGGTTCTTTCTTGATGCTCGTGGGCTGTAGGAGCATCAGGTGTGAATGGTTCGGTATGGAGAGCGTGGGCCCCCGATGGGGGCCCACGCCTTTTTTTGTCCCGCTCCGCAACCCCTATTTTCCCTCGCATCCAAGCCCATCGGCTTGACTGTATTCAGCCGCCCATCATCCAAGCTTCGCCTTTTCCTTGGCCCGATCCATTCGCATACTGGTTATCAGTCTCGTCCTTCTTTTGGGGTGGAAAGAACGGGTGCAGGCGCAGGCGTCATCGACAGGATCTGGGGCTGAACGGATCGAGCACGCCCCGGTATTTGGAGTGGATTGGGTCGCGCCTGGCGACTTTGGGGACGCTGCCGGTGATCTGGTGGAAATTGCTGAGGTCGGGTTCACAGCGGTTCGCATGCCCCCCGTGTACGACCAGGACTTTTTCACATTGGCTGATACCTTGGGCCTGACGCTCTATATCGAGCTGCCCTATACCCATTTGCCCTCACGATCACTGAGTCGTGCGCTGGAAGCATCGGATTCCCTTCTGACCATGGTTCTGAACGCCGGGGCTGGACATCGCTCTGCTGGGCCGATCGGTATCACGCGATTGTCAGATACCCGTTCATCCCAGGCATGTGATGCCATCGAGATGATTGCCCATCGCATTCGCGCGGCGGGGCGCATGGCGTATTACACAACCTTGTTCGCTGATGGCGATCAGTGTACCGATCGGGTTGATTTCGTTTTGGTTGACCGGCTGCGTCCGTACGGGGATATGGATCAGTTGCAGGAGGTCATGCGCCGTGAGGCGTCATCTCAAACAACACGTATGGGATTGGCAGGTGTGGGCTCTTCAGTCAGCGAAGGTGAAGAGACAGGATGGTCAGTTCCTGGAAGTGAAGAGGCCCAGGCCCGATTCATGGAAACAGCGCTCAAGGCGCTACTGGGATCGCAGCTTTCGCACGTGTTCATCCATCGTTGGCGGGATCAGGCAGAGGGAGATACCTCGGTACCTGATCCCTGGCAACGTTCTTACGGACTGTACGCTATCGATTCGGAACCGCGACCTTCGCTTCAGGTGGTGCGTGGCATGTTGCGCGGATTCCAGGACACGTTCGCCTTTTCCGAAGGACAACCGGATGAACACGAGCGTCCCTGGTTTCCTGTTATGGGATGGATCATGATCGGCTTGACAGCTCTGATGTATGCAGGCAGTCCGCGATTTCGAAACATGATTCCGCGCTACTTTTTCGCGCACGGTTTTTTTCGCAACGCAGTGCGAGAGGCGCGTGAAGTGCTCCCGCTGACCAGTACGGCCATACTTACGGTGACGGGTCTTTCCATTGGTCTGATTGGATCATTCATCATCACCGGGCTTCAGGATCTGGCGCTGACGGTGCATTGGTATCGTCTGCTCGACGAATCCACGCGGGCATCTGTCACCGCCATTCTGAATGTGCCTTTCGTGCTGACCGTATTGATAGGCAGTATGACCCTTGTTTCGACCTCTGTTTGGATGGGGGGGTGGATGGCCCTAACCGGTAGGCGAGCGCGTCTTCTTCCCAGTCAAGCATTGATGCTCGCTTCGTGGCCTCGTTGGCAGGTGCTGATTCTCCTTCCTTTAGCCATGACCCTGCAGGCCACGGCAGGCATTCCCCTTTGGTCCATCATTCTTCTGGCCGTGGGTTGGGTAGCAACGGCTATCTGGGCTACGATCAGGACGACATATGATCTATACAAGATCATCCGAGTGGCCCCAGGTACGGCCGTCGTCGCATGGGTCCTTCATCCTCTGGTTCTTGGCATGCTTGCCGCCACCGGATGGGCGCTGTTGAACTGGGAGCATGTCCGCTTTGCGTGGTATCTCCTGACAGCCGTGTAAGCCCGAGGTATTCCCAGTCCTTACACGTTGTGATCAGCGCGTGCTGATGGGAATGCCAACCTCGCTGTGCTCAACATCTCCCCCCGCCATGGAGCCAGTCAGTGCCTCTTTCCATAGTCGATCTGCCAGCTCGTAGAACGGCTGCTTATGGTGCATCCAGCCGAAATGAAGGGCATACGGTGTGACCCACATGAAGTCGCCTTTGCCGGGTAAGCGGGCAAAGAGACGCACCAAGGCATCGCGCAATCCATGCATCGGCAGACCGCGCAGCCCATGCACGAAGTCATCCGCAAAGTGGCGGCAACGCACGGACTCGAAATCCAGATCGTGCTCTACAAACCCTTCAATGAAATCCAACTGCGGACTGTCTTGTCCCTGAAACCAGTCGAATACCGGCAAGTCCAGGTAACTCATGGCCATGGCCAGGCTCCACTCGCAGCTTTCCTCGGAGCGCCCTTCATCCAGGCGGCTTCGGAAATGGGTCTCCCGGCGGCGTGCAAGAAAGTCACGGGCGGCTGTCATCACCTTGCCCACAACCCGCTCGCCTGAAGCGTAAATCATGCCGGCCTGAACACGCGGTAGGTAGGTCAGGCCAAAGCGACGCATGGTTCGTCGACGACGGTCCAGCACGCGATCGACCAGGATACCCAGTCCTTTGGGACCGCCGAACCAGAAATCTGCCTTGTGAAGGCCTGTGGCCGTGAAATCATACGTAGCCAGGCGGGCCCAGAGCGGATCTGGATTGCGGCACCACACAATGTCTGAGTCTACATAGAGATTGCGATCAAACGGGCGGAACGTACCCAGATGGTGCTTGAAGCCAACAATCGACTGATGCTCTTTAGGGAGTTCCTCCAGAACCGCAAACAAGTGGTCCAGACCCGTCTCGCGCAGACGGGCAATCTGCGAAGGATCAGCGTACAGCGCAACGGGACGACGCGCATCGTACCGACGAAGCGTTAGTACGGAAGCAACGGCATGGCGCAGATATTTTTCCGACCCGTAAGTGTGGAGTACGTAGCCTTCCACGTAGCAAACCTTTGTTGCAAGCGATTGAATCGATCCTTGACCGCATGCGAACGCTGCCCGCAGGGTATTGTTCGAAACAGCGCTGTACCAGCCCCGATACCCAATTACGTAGCAAAGGAGGTAAAAGAGACCCCGTAAGAATCCCTGGTCGGATCAGGACTCGGATCGGTTTCTTTCAAGACGCTTGTTCAGATTGTCCATCAGGGCCTCGAACCCGCGCTTGCGTACGTAAGACTGGAATGAGCGGCTGTATCCTTCGACCGTGCTGACCTCATCAAGAACAACATCGGTTGCGAGCCACACGTCACCCGAGCGGCGAAGTGCATAGTCCACCTCTGTCGGTACGTCTTTGTAAATCGTTGTTGTGCTGACCGTGGCTTCGTCGCCCGAAACAGAAATCGTCTCATACGTCACGTCGGCACGGTAGATGTCCACATCTGCCAGGCTCTGATAGCGGACAATCTCTGCGAACACCTCCACGAACTCCTGTTGCTGATCGGCTGAGATTTCATCCCAGTGACGTCCGAGCGCCTCGCGGCCCATGGACTCGAAGTCGAACATGTCATTGACGGCTGCACGCAGAGCATCCATCTGCGTATCACTCAATTCGGTGTCGTCACCCAGGATCTGTTTGATATCCGCTTCCCGCTGCTCCAGCATGGAGCGAATGACCTGATCTTCTCCAGCTTGCCGAGCTGAAGCCGGGTCGGCCACTGCGCTGAAGATTAGAAACGTCAACAGCAGGGCAAAAGTGTACAGTCGGGTAGACATGGTATTGATTGGATTGGGCAATTTCAGCCCAAAATGGGTTATCGGGAGGTTTCTACCTACCTAGAGTCCAAGGAGTGTGCCATCCTGCATGGCTGCCTGAAGTTGTCCGGTTTTTCGCAGCAAGCGGATGATGGCCACGTTCAGATTGAAGACGGCCTGCTCGCGTTGCGCCTGAAGGCTGAGATTGTCTCTGACAGCGCGGACCAGGTTTTCTGTATCACCCAAGTCCAGGTCGAAGTTGATCTGCTCGTCGCGCAGCCAACGCTTGGAAATGAGGAGTGCCTCTTCTCGAGCCGAAACGGCTGATTGAGCGATCAGCACGTTACGATAGGCTTCTTCCACTTCGAACAGAATTAGTTGGCGAAGGGCTTCCTCCTGTGATCGAACCTCGGCGCGCTGGGCTTCTGCTTGCTGCACCTTGGCCCGCGTCTGGGAAAAATTCAGGTTTTGTTGCACCACGAGGCCAGCTCGCGCGCCGCGAGACAGGAACGGATCACTCACGTAGGGATTGCGCTGCCGCTCGCGACCCGCAGCATAGGCCCATTTTCCTGTGACACCGAGAAAAAGCTTCGGGAAGTAATCTGATCGGGCCACTTCGACCAGTGCCGACCGCGCCATGAACCCAGCATGTACCTGCGTGATTTCTGGCCGATCCGACAAAGCCAGTGCCTGCCAAATCTGCAGAGACCGCATGTCGATGGAGACGGGTTCCAGCACCTGGTTACGTGCTTCGACGGTCTGACCGGGTGGCAGGAAGAGCTGACGTGCCAGGGCGGCTCGGGCCAATTTGCGGCTTTCTTCGACTTCCACGACACGCTGAAGGAATTCCTGCTCCGTGATTTCGACCTGGAACAGGTCAGCGTAGTCTACATCGGAGGCGCCTTCTTCGAGAAGGCGATCAATTTCATCTTTTGCCTGCTCCACAATATCTCCTGCCTCGCGGGTCAGTCGCCCTAATGCATCGGCCAACTGCAGACTGTAGTACAATTCTGCCGTGCGAGCCAGCACCTCATCCTCGGTCACCCGGACCCCGGCTGCATCTAGGTTGAGACCCGCTTGTGCCGCTGCAATGGACGAGCCAAGCTCCCCCCAGGTCCACAGCGGTTGGATAGCTTCAAACTCAATGCGATTGAACGGCGAGAGGTCATCCCAGTCATTGCGCACATCCGGATCGAGATAAAGACGATCGGCAGTCGTGTTGTTTGGATTATCCAACGCAGGCGCAAACGTGTGCGCCGAGGTTGCGGAAAAATCAGTCAGGAAGCGGGATGCCCGGGCCAGTGAAAGCCGCGCGTCGGAAAAGGCCTGCTTTGCTTCCACAGCGTCAATCTCAGGGCTCACGTCAAGCGAGCGGTTGAGCGATTCTGACAGATCCACCATCAGGGTATCCGTGATCTGCTGGCCTGAAGCGGATGGAGACAGAAACAGCAGGCCAAGCAATACAGGCAGCATCAAATGGGGGTTAGACAGTCGCACGGGCAGCATGGGCCAATGGTTGGGATACGAATGAGCAACAAACGAAGTGGATGTGCACGAAGTTCTTGACGCGGCGAGCGGCTAGACGGTAACTTGCTTTCAGCTCTTTGTAAATCCTTCGACGGACGCAATCGGGGAATCCTTTTCCACTGATTGCAGGGAATCCGGACCGAATCCGCACTGCGGCGATCGGGAAGCCGGAGCTGTACCCGCAACTGTACGTGACGGGCTGCGCCTCGCAGACTGGTACGACCACTGATAATCCAGCCTGATGGCATGGTATCGGGAAGGCCGACCACGAGAGGAAGCAGCTGTATCGTCATCAGCCAGGAGACCGGTCCGACGAATGGTGTCCACGACCTCCGGGAACAGAGGTGCCGGCACCGAAGCCTCGATTTTCTCGTGCTGCGTCCGCCCTTTCCCGCGGCGTTCGCACAAAGGTCGTTGTTGTTCGGGCCTGTACCTCAATGAGGAACAGGCCCTTTTTAGTGAACCGTCCATTTCACGAGGCATTTGCCTCTCTCATTCTTGCTGCCCTGCTGCTTCTGCTCGTACCGCTCAAGGCGGGCGCTCAGGGAGCAGACACGGTATCTGTCCGGGTAGCACTTCAAGGGATTACGGTTGAAGAATCGGTTGACGAGGGGGCCCTTTTCCGGGGAAGGATGTCACTGCAGCGTACATCACTCGCCGCGCAGGCGTCCCATCAGGTTTACCGACTATTGGAGCACGTGCCCGGCCTGGATGTGCAACGGCAAGGAAATTCAGGGGCAGCTCTCGCATCTTTTCGAGGTCTGGGTGCGGCGTCGACCCATATTGAGTTGGACGGTATCCGGCTGGTCGATCCTGCTACAGGCACGTTTGACCTCTCCACCATTCCAGCTGCCCTTGTTCACGGGGCAACCGTGACGTCTGGCGCCTCAGCCGGATTTACACCCGGAGGTGTGATTGCCCTGAAATCCCCAGCATCCCTCCCCGCTGCTCTGTCCCTGGCGACCGGATCATTCGGCGAACGCCTCATGAATGTGCAAGGTGGAATCTCGAACTCAAAAACAACGCTGTCCGGTGCAGCTACCCGTTCTGTAGAGGACGGAGATTTTCCTTTCACCCATCCCGTGTTGTTGGGGAATCCTCGTGTCCGACGTGAAGGCGCCGATCGTTCGCAGACGGCGGTCTTCCTGAGCGCGCAGCACACGTTTCGAGCAGACTCCGAGCGACAGGGCGTTTCGCTATCCGAGCGCACTCCTCCGGTTCACGTTCGATTTCTGGGTCTGGGAACGCGCGTCGATCGCTCCCTGCCTACACTCTCGAATACGCGTGGAGCGGGTGCTCAGCAGGAAGACGATCTGCTGCTGGTGGGACTCAACATCGCGACCACCCTGCGGTCGATGCCAGTACAAGCAACGATCTCGGCAACGCGAACTCATTTTTTCTATGCCGCCCCCGATCAGCCTGCCAGTCGTGTACAGCTTCGGGAGCTTGCTCTGCGGGGCGGGCTCTCCCGGGTGTTCAAGGCGCGCTGGGTCGTCTCGATTGAGCCTGCATGGAAACGTAGCAGCGTAGCGTCTTCCAGCCGTTGGGATGTGACCGAAGCCTGGATTCGTACCTCCATGGACTCCGTTCAGGACCGGATTATGATGGGTGCCTACGTTGATGCCCGATGGCGCAATACTGCTGTGCTCCAGGGAATAGGGGCCCCGCTGGAGGGCAACGCCAAGGAAAGGGACGTAGCCATGGCGCCTGGTGCCTGGTGGGGAATCCGCACCCGATGGGGAGGGGAAATGCGTTTGGCAGTAGCTCGGATCTTCCGACTGCCCACGCTGAATGAGCGGTTCTGGGAGCCCGGGGGTAACAGTGATTTGCGCCCTGAACGTGGACAGCAAGTCGAGTGGCTGGTCGCCTATCGCCCCTCCTCGGGTCGGCTCTTCGCCCGGGTAGTGTTATTTGGCAGTCGTATTTCCGATCGCATCGTGTGGCGCCCTGCCTTTGCCGGGACACAGCGGCGAATCTGGACTCCGGACAATGTTGCCCGCGTTTCTGGACGCGGACTGGAGGCTTTTGGGCGCTGGCGAATCGCTCAGCCCTGGACCCTGACGGTTTCTGGGACGCGCCTTCGCCAGGTAGATTATTCCAACAAAGCGGCTGCCTCCTATGGTCGACAGCTTCGCTTTGTCGCTCCCTGGTCGGCCACCTCTGAGGCAGAGTACCGAAGAGGACAGAGCGGTCTGTTCGCCTCCTGGCGACTGACAAGCCGACGCTTTACGTCCACCGATCAATCCACCTGGTTGCCTTCCCATCACGTATTCGATGCGGGAATTGCATGGCATGCCGCTCACGACCGTGTGCCGATCAGCTTTCGATTGACGGCTAGCAACCTGCTGGATGCTGCTTACGAATCATCTCCCTGGATGCCCATGCCTGGCAGAGCCTGGCATTTGGCGCTCCGACTGGGGAAATAGGTTTTTTTCTTCATTTCAATTCAATCAATCCCATGATCGAGACGTCCCGCTGCTTTTTATTGTTGCTTACCATCAGCCTTGGCCTGATGCTATCCGGATGCGATGTGCTGGGAGGTGATGACGATCAAGGCGCTACACCTGCCTCGTCCATTATTGTGGCCAATGGGGGCAATTTCTCCGACCAGAATGGAACCCTCACATTCTATGATCCATCCTCTCAAGAGGTGACGCGCTCCTCGTCCCGTGCCGGGTTTGTGCAAGGCGTGCTGGAAGACGATCTGGGGCTGATGACGCTGATCAACACCTTCGATAGAGGACGCATTGACGTTCTTGATCCGGTATCCCTGAGTCTGGCAGCGCAGTTTACAGATATGGATAACCCGCGCGATGCCATCGTGGTGGATGGCGTGCTGTGGGTTAGCACATCCACCTTCGGACAGCCTGGTCAATTGATTTCCATCAGTGAAGCGGGAGTGCAGCGTTCGACGAGCGAGGTCGGATATGTCCCGGAAGGGGTGGCGTCCTGGTCGGATCGGATCGTCGTCGCCAACAACGGAAGTCTGGGAAGCGGGACGACCCTCAGTGTTGTTTCTGCGGAAACCGGGGACGTGGAAACCTTCGAAACGGGATGCGACGGACCTCGTGACGTGTACACATCCTCTCACCTGGTCATTGTGTGCACCGGAAAAACCGTCTATTCCGATGACTTTACGCAGATACTCGAGCAATCATCGGGTCAGGTTATGTTTCTGGACGAGGAATTCCAGGTCGTTTCTCGCATTGCCCTGCCGGATCAGGCAGGATCTACCAACGGTACCGAAACGGCTTACCATTCAGTCCAGACCAATGAACTGTTTGTCACCTTGGCCGCCAGCGAGCGGGTTTTGACCATTGATCTGGAGACCCGAGGCATTACGCACGAGTTGGACCTTTCCGGACACCCAGCGCTTGTTGGGCTATCTGGAATTTCCTACGACGCCGGAAGGGACCATCTTTATGTAGGACGCTTTCCGCAGTCCAGCGCCGGGGCCTTCCCCGACTATGCTGCTTCAGGAACCGTGCAGATCATGAATCGTGAGGGTGAAGTCCTGCACTCCTTTGGTGCAGGTATTTCCATCTCAGCTATCATGTTGCGATAATCCGTTGCATTCACCGTCCCGACAAGCCTTGTGCATCGATCGATGCATTTGCAGCCGTGTTCTGTTTTCCGATCTCCGTGAGGAGGCCGAAAGGGCAGGCGTGACATCGTTGAAGGCTCTGCAGGATGTCCGTGAGTTCGGTGTCAACTGCAGACTCTGTCATCCTTACGTTCGACGGATGCTCCGCGACGGTACCACCGAGTTTCACGAGATTTTGCGGGATGATTCATGAACGGCGGTCTGGTAGCCTCCTTGTTCTGTCCTGAATAGAACGGGAAGAACGCCTCCTGGACGGGAATACCTGCCCCGGCAATGATCTCGGATATGTCGCAGGGTCCATGTCGCAGCGATCTCCGAATGATCTGCAGAGGAACCGTCACCGATGCGGTGAGTGCCAACACGGACTTAGGGAAACATCCATCCCCAACCCGTTGCATGGCGTATTCCTGTCTCCATCGTCCAGTCGATTCTTCCTCACTGAATTGCTCGTTCAGTGCGTTGCGATGGGGTTGCTGTCTCGTCCTGATGGTCGGAATGCTGGTCACGTCGCCAGGAACGGTAGCCGCCCAGCACGGGAGCGCGCCTCGATCGATGGACATTGACATCGTGCCGGCACACCGCGTGGAGCGCGCTCTGAAGCGTTCACCGTGGTCGGGACAGCGCCCAGAGGGCGGGCCTGAGGCTGATCTCGTATCGGCCATACCTCATCCTGAGCGCCTTGTTTTCCGGGATTTCGGGGTTCAAGCCGCCGGTAAGCTGTCTCCCAGAAGACTTCAAGATGCATTCGACATCTCATTTTATCATCTGATATTGGATCTGGACAGCGACCGCTCGCCCGAGCTTGACGGTCAGGTTCGCGTAGTGGGCCGCGCCCTTGTTGCGCTGGATACGTTGGCGCTGGACCTGGCCCGAACCATGGAAGTCATCGATGTCACGAGTGCGACGGGCAGAGCAGTCGCCTGGCACCATGGCCTTGAGCCGAAGGCTGATCAGCTTGTGATCGTACCCGAAGGCGGCTTGCAGGCTGGGCAGGTGTTTGAGATGGCCATTGCCTATCGCGGAGATCCGGTCTGGGATGCTGCGCGAGGAGGTTATGCATCGGGTCGGCGTTCCGCTGGAGATCCATACATCTGGACCCTCTCTGAGCCGTACGGAGCCATGGAGTGGTGGCCAACCGAGAATCACCCGGCTGACAAGGCCGATTCGGTTCGTGTGACCCTCACGGTGCCCTCGTCAATGACGGCAGCGTCCAATGGACTTCTCATCTCAGAAACCGACAGGGGAGATGGCAGGACTACCTTTGATTGGCAGCACGGCTATCCCATTGCTACGTACCTCGTATCCATCGCGGCCGGTGAATACGACCGGGTCGTGGATTCCTATATCCGTCCACCAGACCTGGTGTCAGAATTTGGTCCAGCCACGTTTCCCATCGAACAGTACGCGTATCGGGATATCCCGGCGGTAGAGGGTATCAATGCCGTAAGTGGCTGGCGATTGACCAAAGAGGCCATGGCGATCCAGGAAGATTGGTTCGGGCCCTATCCATTCGCCGACGAGAAATACGGAAATGCCCACGTCACCTTCCGAGGCGGAATGGAGCATCAGACCCTCAGTTCAATGGGCAACATCGGAATCGAATTGATTGCGCATGAACTGGCTCACCAGTGGTACGGCGATGCCCTTTCGCCTGCCTCCTGGCGTGATCTGTGGCTGAATGAGGGCTTTGCCACACTCGGAGAGATGTTGACGTTTGAAGCGGACCTCACATTTGATCCGGTCCGCGAAATCCTGTTTGACATTTATTACGATCGGGCACGTGAGGCACAAGGCACACTGGTCCTTTCGGACACGACCAATGCCCAGGACATGTTTACCCATGCACGGGTGTATGCAAAGGGTTGGATGGTGCTTCGCATGATCCGATCGCGGGTAGGGGATACGGTCTTCAAACAGATTCTGCGCACCTGGGCAGCCAGTCCGGAAGTGTTGCATGGGACGGTGGTGACAGAGCAGTTCGAACGCGTAGTTGAAGAGATCACGGATCAGGATTGGAGCGTTTTCTTCAACCAGTGGGTCTACGATGGCACGGGCGAGCCCACGTGGCAGCTGGCTTGGGAAGAGAACCCGGAAGATGCTCCCGGGATGGTTCGCGTTGCCATGAACCAGGTCCAGGACCGACTCCAATCAAATGTGGAAGCCTTCCAGGTTCTGATACCTGTCTGGTTTGAGACGACGGATGTCACCTATCAGGTCTGGCTGGATGTGGACGAGCGCGAAGAAGTCTTTGACGTGGCCATTCCGGCCCCGGTCCTGGCCGTGTATGTGGATCCGGAGCGCTGGCTCCTTCGAGGTGAAGCGCACAGCGGAACAGGTACCCGTGCGTCTTCCTTACCCGAGCACGCACTGGTTGTCGAGGTGGCGCCTCATCCGGCTCAGGGAACGATGAACATCACGATCTTGCCGCACCATAGCGGGCAAGGGGGACATGAGACAACGATTGAGGTGTTTGACCTCACAGGCCGACGCGTATGGAAGGCCATTCGTTCGGCTGGCTCACCACTGACTGTGCATATACCGGGTCTGGCCTCCGGACGATATCTTCTGCGTGTTCGCCAGGGTTCTCACATTGATGAGCAGCTGGTTGTAGTCCGTGCGTCCTAACGGGCTGACAGTACCTATCACTCCACTTCTGTAACTCATGTCCTTTTCCATTCGTCCGGCCGTAGCGGCGGACGCTGCCGATCTGGTCCGCCTCATCAACAGCCTGGCTGCCTACGAACGCCTCGCACACGAATCGCGCCCCGACGCGGAGACGCTGGCGTCACAATTGCAGGTTGGTGCATCCCCACGCATTGAAGCACTGATCGCGCACGAGGAGGGCACGGGGAAGTGCATCGGATTTGCCCTCTACTTTCACAACTATTCGACCTTCCTGACCAATTTCGGTCTCTATCTGGAAGATCTGTTTGTTGAACCTGAATTTCGCGGCCAAGGCGTTGGCTTTGCTCTCTTTCGAGGCATTGCTGGCATCGCGCGGGATCGCGGATGCAAACGACTTGAATGGAACGTTCTCGATTGGAACGAGCCAGCCATCACGTTTTATGAAAAACTGGGCGCTTTGCCCCTAAAGGGCTGGGATACCATGCGGCTTACCCGCGATGCCATCGAACGGATTGCCGACCATGGTGAGAACGGATGATCCTGGATCAAGGTGTAGCCAATGCGACTATTTGTCCTTCGCAGGTGATCATCTCTCCCGGACCGGGTTCGCGCGTAGGTGCGTCTCCCGGCGTCAGCGGAGGGTCACAGTCCTTGGGAACGTAGTGGGTGTGACTGCCGTGTGGCACTTCGAAGTATGGCCGAGAATCAAAGGTGCCCAGCGAATCGACGAATACAACAGCCAGAAACAATCCGATGATCAGCAGCAAATAGAAGCGGGCGCGCTTTTTCATGGACTCAGAACCACGTTCGATTGACCGAATAGTGCCGTATCTCGGCTACTCAGCAAGCGGAATTTACCCATCGGTCGGTTTCCGGTTCTCAGCCGCTCAAAATTGTCTTGATTTCGTTTACACCCAGATTCAGGTGATCCTCAACGCTGCATCGGCGTACTGCCTGTTTCTCCTCCCATCAAACCCCACCCATTCGTGACCTCCCGGGCATTCATACGCGGCTGGATTCTATCTCTGGCCCTTGTTGCGCTGTATCCGTCGGCCCTCGCCCAGGGGCAGGCGCTGCAGGGGAGGATTCTGGATGCTGAAACGAGGGATGGGCTACCAGGAGCGACTGTGCTGCTGATTCAAGGAGGGCAGCGAGTTGCCGGGCAGATTGCCGATGGTGCCGGCGTTTTCGTCTTTGACGACATTCTGGCGGGTCAGTATGTGCTGGAGGCGTCATTTGTTGGGTACGAGGTTACCCGAGACACCGTGCATGTTCCTGTAGACGCTCCTTTGGATCTCCTCTTGACTCCCACGCAAACACTGCTGGAAGAGCTGGTTGTAGAGTCACAGCGGGAGAATTACGAGCGGTATGCCGCAGGCCTGGAAACCATTCGTCCCAGCGACCTGGCTCGCGTTCCCATGCCGGATGTGACGTACGATCTGGCGGGGTACCTATTGACGTTGCCCGGTGTCGTAGCCACAGGTGATCGAGGAGGGCAGCTGTTCGTGCGTGGCGGTACGCCCACTCAGAACCTCGTACTTCTGGACGGAATGCGCATTTTTCAGCCATTCCACGTAGTGGGATTCTACAGCGCCTTTCCGGCGGATATCATAGCGACGACGGACGTCTACGCAGGGGGCTTCAACGCGCGTTATGGCGGGCGAATTTCATCTGTGATTGATATCAAGACGCGCAACGGCAGCAAAGAGCGCGTGACAGGATCGGCTTCCGTGGCACCGTTTGTCAGCGGGCTGCGAGTGGAAGTGCCTATTCTCAAGAACGAGGCCTCTCTGATCGTCTCAGCTAGGGAGTCCATCATCGACAGAATCGCACCCGAGATTCTCGGCGAAGAGCTCCCTTTCCGATTCGGAGATCGATTTGCCAAATTCCATGCCTTTCTGAACCAGACCTCCAGCGTGACGCTGACGGCGTTGCGTACATCGGATACTGGGAATCTGCGCTCCGGTGACCCATCTGACCTTTCTGCTGATATTCGACGCTCCACGTGGAAGAATGAGGCCTACGGGGCGCGGTACCTCTATATCCCGGAAGATGCAGCAGTGATGTCCGAGTTTTCCGTCTACTACTCTTCCCTGGAGAGTCGGTATCGTCAGACGGCGGAAGATGTGCGGGACGCGGATGTATCGGAGTTCTCCTTGAACATCGGCTTCACCTACCTGCTGGGTGCGAATCAGATCAACTTTGGCATCTTCGGAAACACCAATTTCTTTGATTTCAGCTTTGGCCGCGGTCGTAGTGATATCAATACCGGAGTCAGTAGTGGTGGGGCCTTCTTTGAAGGACGAATCGTATCAAGTGAGTATCTGCAAGTCGAACCAGGCGTTCGAATCGAAGCGTTTTCACGGGGTTTGCGCCGTACGATTGCGCCACGTCTTCGTCTTCAGTTCTTGCCTTTTGGTACGGGTAGTCGCCACCGTTTCAGTCTGGCTTGGGGAAGGTATCACCAACAGATTGTTGGCCTGAATAATGAGCAGGACGTATCGGATGTATTCACCGTCTGGACGGCCTCGCCGCGAGGCACGCCCGTGCCCCGCGCGGTACACTATATCGCGGGATGGCAGATGCGTCCTCTGCGGTGGCTGGAGCTTTCCGTCGAAGGGTATCGCAAACAACTGTCCGACCTGTCGTTTCCTGCGTTTGCGGACGAGGTGGGGGTACTGGCTGAATTTTCCAACGTGAATGGGCGCGCAGAAGGCGTGGACTTCAAAGCAGAAATCACGACCCGACGCGTCTATTTTTCTGCAACCTACGGCCACTCTGAAGTCAACTACGTGCGCCCTCCGCAGCTTTCACGGGCCATCTTTCTGGCTGGTACCGGTCGCTCCGTCCAGCTTCCTCGCCTGGAATTCAATCCTCCCCATGACCGGCGCCATCAAGTTGGGGCAACACTGCGTCTGACCGCCGGTGCCTGGTCGCTCGGTGGCCGGTGGCAATTTGGTTCGGGACTGCCGTTTACCCAGGTAAATGGGTACTACACAGGGCTTGACATCGGCATGGCTGCGTCGTCTGATTTCCTGACCGATGTGGGCACGACCCTGGTGTCCCGTTCGCAGCCCTATGGTGGTCGCATGCCGACCTATCATCGACTGGATATCTCTGTAGAGCACAAGGTGCTCTTCTCGCAAGCTGATCTGACGCTGCAGGCTGGCGTGATCAATGCCTACGATCGGGCCAACATATTCGAGTACAATATCTTCACGGGAAACCGGGTTGATCAACTACCCTTGATTCCATCCCTCGGGGTTCGGGTTGATATGAGATGAAGCGCCTTTTTCCCACCATAGCCCTGTCTCTCACCGTTCTTGTTCTGGCCGGGTGCGACAACATGGTCGAGCCCATATCCGCTGATCGTGAGGATACCGTTGCGCTGTATGGTTTTCTGGATATGCGTGCCGCTACCCAAGTCATTCGGCTTGAAGCGCTGCGATCGACTATTCTGAACCAGGAGGATGACCTCGAAAACGTACGGGTAAGGAGTATTGCTGTTGGCTCGGGTACGTTCGTTGAATGGCGAGACTCGACGGGGACCGATGATGCGGGGAAACCAGTCTCCCTGTACGTGGCCGATTTCGCGCCGGCGGCGGGCACGCGATATCGATTGACGGCCACGCGCGATGATGTCGTATTGGCTGAGGCCATCACGGACGTGCCGGCTGCTCCCGGATTGTGGATCGATCTTGCCCGGGGGGATGAAAACTCCCTGGCTCAGACGGTCATTCTGCGGGACATGTACGGCGTTCCAGAACGGGTGACCGTTTCGTTCACGGTAATCGACCCTGACCAGCCAGAACCGCTGACGATTGCTGTTCCGTATGGCCCTCTTGTTCAGCAACCAGTCACCGAGCTCATTTTTGACGTGACCTACTACGCGGATCGATTCGTCGTGATGAACGCGCTGGGTCGAGACTTCGATGAACCCGGTGTTCAGCTGGTGCGGGTTGAGTTGACCTTTGATCTTCCGAGTCCTGAATGGGGGGATGTGGACTCCTCCAACCTGCTCGGTGGCCTCGGATTCTTCGCCTCCGTGGGCCGCTATTCCTATTCCTGGATCCTCGACGAGCAAAGCGTCGAGACCTTAGGCTGGATCAATGCTCAGTAGGTGGAATGAATACCCGGTAGAAGACGTCTACGTTCTATCTTTGGACCGCTGTCATCTGCTGAAGTTCAAGGAATTACCGTGATTGCGCCTACTTTCTCTGTACCTCACGCCGTACCTTTTCGGCTTTCGTGATCCACACCCCAAGTCTCTTGCACAGCCCCTTCCGAGTGCCGGCTTCGGCCCGCATTTTTCTCCTTCTTCTGCTCTGGGCCGTCCCTGCCGTCGCACAGACAGGAACCATCCGCGGATTCGTCACCGATGCAGCTGATGGACAGCCCCTGCCGGGAGTAAACGTCATCCTGACCAATGCGGCCGGGGATCTGTTCGGGAACGCGTCGGACACGGATGGCTTCTTTGGCATTTCCCGTGTTCCAGTGGGTGCCTACCAGCTTCGCGCATCGTTCATCGGCTTCCAGGAGTTCACTCAGGACGTGACGGTGGTCGATGGAGAAATCCAGACCATTCAGATCGAAATGGCTGTTGAGGAAACGGAGCTGGGCGAAGTCGTGGTCGAAGGTGCGCGCGAAACGGCGGGTGCAGCGAACGTAACTGCTGGCTTGCAAACCGTACGACCGGCCGACATTTCCCTCGTTCCAGCGCCAGACATTTCAGCTGACCTGGTCAATTACCTCACGGCTCTTCCGGGTGTCGTCTCGCAGGGTGATCGTGGGGGGCAGCTTTTCATTCGTGGTGGAGAGCCTACCCAGAACCTCGTACTGCTGGATGGAATGCAGATATTCCAGCCATTCCACGTGGTGGGTTTCTTTTCAGCCTTTCCTTCTGACATCATCAACACGGCGGACGTTTACGCGGGTGGATATGGTGGCAAATTCGGTGGCCGACTCTCCTCTGTAATCGATATCACGGCACGAACGGGTAACAAACGTCGCGCAGTGGGTGCGGCGACCATAGCTCCGTTCGTGAGCTCCGTGCGTCTCGAAGGTCCGATTGTTCCGGGAAAGGTGTCGTTCCTCGGTTCCTATCGTCGCTCCGTGATTGAGCAGGGTGCCGCAAAGCTGATTGACGAGCCATTGCCATTCCAGTTTGATGACGCCTTCGCCAAGATCCACGCCAATCTCGGGTCCAGCGCACAGCTTTCCGTCTCCGGAATCCGCACGACAGACTCTGGTCGTCTGGGAATAAATCCACTCAATGAAGACGCAGACGGTATCACGCAGGATGAGGTGAACTGGGAAAACATGGCCTTTGGGACCCGCTTCCTGTTCCTTCCAGCTACCTTGCCTGTCTTTGCTGAAATTGTCTCCAGCTATTCATCGCTGTCCAACGAATTTGGTCCTCCCGGTGACCCGGAGCGCTCCACCGAGGCGAGCATCTTCCTCTTTCAGGCCAATGTCACGCACTACGTTGGCCCCAACAATTTCAACTGGGGAATATTCCTGAGCTCCTCCCAGCTGGATGCCAATTTGGGGGGCCTCTTCCAGAACGTGCAGCTCAAAAAGGAATTCATCACGGAAGTAGGGGCCTATTTCGAACCCGAATTCAAGCCAACGGAAGGGCTCAACATCCAGCCAGGGGTTCGTTTGCAGTCCTTCCCTTCCAAAGGCGAGTCCTTCATCGAGCCGCGTCTCCGAATTGTATGGAATACCGGCATTCACCGCTTGTCAGCGGCAGGTGGGATTTACCACCAGGAGATCACGGGCCTCAATGACCGTCGCGATGCGGGTGACATTTTCACTGCTTGGACGGCGTCGCCATTTGGAACGATTCCCGAGGCGCGTCACTTGATTGCCGGATATCGTATCGAGCCGGCTCGCTGGGTCCGTCTTTCCGCGGAAGGATTCTACAAGGGCCTTACCAATCTGAACGTGCCCGAGTGGACAGCATTTCCCCGCTTTACAACCAATGTCCAGATTGCCGACGGTACCGCCCAGGGCTTTGATCTGCGCATGGAAGTGGGAAGCAGCGATAAATTTCAGGCTACAGTCAGCTGGGGACGCTCCGAAGTGGAGTACGAGACCACCGCTCGTGCCCTGCAGCTTCTCACGGGAGATGATGCCGTCGCCTACGCTCCACCGCATGACCGAAAGGACCAGTTCAATGTGATGATCAATGGCACGGTGAAAGGCTTCAATCTGTCTGCCCGCTGGCAGTTCGGATCTGGTTTGCCATTCAATGAATCACTCGGATTCGATCGCTTCGTGATGCTCGATTCTCTAGTTGCCGTGACCGAAGTACCGGGCGAAGAACGCGTACTCTACGGACGTCCGTACACAGGACGTCTCCCGACGTATCATCGTCTGGATCTCTCCATGGATCGCGAATTCCGCGTAGGTCCAACTACGTTCTTGACCGTCCAGACGGGACTCTTGAATGCCTATGATCGTCGCAACCTGTTCTACCTCGATCTGTTCACGCTGCGTCGCGTGGATCAGCTGCCGCTGATTCCAACTGTGGGTTTGAAACTGGAGTACAAATGATGGACACCACGAAACGCCCCACGCCACACGCCCTTAACGTGACCCGTTCTCAATCACCCCGATCCATGCGATCTCGATTCAAAACGATTCCATTGCTTGTTGCCATGATGGCAGCGGTTACGCTGTGGACGGGCTGCGAGGATACCGTCAATCCGTTTGTTGAAGAAGATCGCTACTTCACGGTCTTCGGCTACCTGGATACGGCCACCGACGAACAGTACCTCCGAGTCATCCCGCTGCGCACCGACTTTGCCGCGCTCGAAGCCGGCCAGATCGATGCTAACGTGACCACGGTCGAGCAGGAAACCGGACGCACGATTGCCTGGCGCGATTCCCTGATCACATTCGATGATGGATCGTCAGGGCACGTGTTCGTTTCCAATTTCCGCCCCATCCCGGGCTGGACGTACAATCTGACGGTGGCCCGCGAGGATGGGAAGCGCGCCGAAGCCACCACGACCATTCCGGTCGTTGGTGGTGTGGAGCTGGATGAGCCGACGATTTCGGTTGCGGCGGTATTTCAGAAGATCCGTTGGGACAACGTAGACTTCCCGCCTTTCCGCGTCGAGGTTTGGTACCGTTTTCTCAATGCTTCTCCCGGACAGCCTTTTCTCGATGCTGTAATCCCTTATGGCAACGTGGGAGATCTTTACGGTCAGGTGGTTCAAGGCAACAAATGGGAGGTGCTGGTCAGGTTGACCGATGACAAGGAAGAGGTAACCAAGGCATTAGGGGTTTCCGATGATGCAGCTCCCTTCCTGATGTCCGTGGGAATGCGCTTGACGATGACAAGCGATTCCTGGCGTCCTCCAGACGGCGTATTCGATCCGGAAGTCCTCGTACAGCCTGGAACGTTTTCGAACATTGACGCCGGTTTTGGCTTCTTCGGATCAGTAAACCAGTACACGTACGAATGGACTCTTGAGCCCAACATTACGCAGCTGATCGGCTACACCTATCCAGGTAAGCAGGCCCGCTAGTCGGCTTACGAAACCATACAGGATTCACCATCTGACGCGGCGCGGAAATGAACATTTCCGCGCCGCGTTCAGTATTCTGATTCTTGTGACAGGGTCCCGTTCCTGGCACCATCCGGCCTGTCCGGAGCACCGTTATTTCCCCACCCAAATCTGCGGATACATGACCAAGGCTGATATTTGGATGAACGGCGAGTTTGTCCCGTTCGACGACGCGAACGTCCACGTTCTGACCCACGCGATGCATTATGGCACGTCCGTTTTCGAAGGAATCCGGTGCTACAAAACGGACAAGGGATCAGCCATTTTTCGCCATCCCGAGCACATGCAGCGCCAGATTGACTCTGCTCGCATCTATCGGATGGATCTCGGTTATACGCGGGAGGAGCTCGAGCAGGCGGTGATCGACACGATCGTCCGCTCTGGCCTGGAAGCCTGCTACATCAGACCACTCTCTTATCGTGCCATGGGGCCCATGGGAGTGAACCCGTACAATAATCCGGTACATACCATTATTGCGGTCTGGGAGTGGGGAGCTTATCTGGGACCGGAAGCCCTGGAACAGGGTGTCGACGTACATGTCGCTTCCTGGAATCGTATGGCACCCAACACCTTTCCGTCCATGGCGAAGGCTGGCGGTAACTATTTGAATGCCGGTCTGGTGAAGATGGATGCGGTTCTGAGTGGCTTCACCGAAGGCATCATGCTAAGCGTCGACGGCCATGTGGCAGAAGGCTCGGGTGAGAACATCTTTGTGGTCAAGGATGGCGTCCTGTACACGGCCCCGGTTGCCACCTCCATTCTCCCGGGTATCACGCGCAGCAGCATTGTTCGCATGGCCAAGGACATGGGGCTCGAGGTGCGCGAGGGCCTGATCCCGCGTGAGGCGCTCTACATCGCCGATGAGGTCTTTTTCACTGGAACCGCGGCTGAGGTCACACCGGTCCGCACCATCGATCATCACGTGATCGGCAAGGGACGTCGTGGTGAAATTACCGAACGGATGCAGACCGCCTATTTCGATATCGTACACCGTGGCAACGATCCGTACGGTTGGCTGACGATGGTACCCGTGGGATAGGAGACCACCCGTGGCTGATCCTCGGCCGGGCTCATCCCTGCAAACAGACCAAGGCCATTCAGCACTGTCCAGTCCTATGGACTAGAATTCGTAGAGCGTGCTCACCAGAGAGCCTTCCTGATCGCCAGTGATCAGGATATCAAGCCGACCATTGCCGTCTGAATCGAACCAGTCCAGGCTGCCGAACAGGACGCCGCGCAGATCGGCTATTTGCAAGAAGCTCAGGTCGATGTTCTCGAATACCTGAAGACGTTGCGACTCGGGATCGCTCAGATCCGATTGCCCCCAGGTGACAAAATCGAGGTCCGTGTCACCATCCATGTCACGGAAAATCGAGCCGCCACCGAACAGTCCGGTCAGCCCCGATCGGGAGCCGTCAAACGAACCAGCATTGTTGCGAAAGACATAGCTTTCACCACGAAGGATGGTGGGGGCCAGCTGACCGCCGGCAATGATGATATCCGCATCATTGTCAAAATCGATATCTCCGAAAGCTGTACTGGGGAAGTATAGCTCTGGAAATCCTCCTTCGATCCTGGAGAACTGTGCATTGCCATCATTACGGAAGAGCCGAACAGCGGGCTTGCCGGATTCGGTGAAGCCGCCTACGATGAAGTCCATGTCCCCATCGCTGTCCATATCCGAGATGTCGAGCGAGGTAAGGGCCAGGGGTTCGAAGGTGGTTGGTCCTGGCGAAAAGCCACCACTACCATTTCCGAGCCAGACGCCCATGACAAGACCATCGTCTGACTCTCCACCAAGAACGACATCCATCAATCCGTCGCCGTTGAAGTCAGCCGCATCGGCACGACTTCGATGCACGCCCGGAAGTCCGGAGGATCCGTTGATAAAAAACGTACCGCCACCGTTGATGTAGATATCGGTGGCCGGTCGATAAATCACGGTCGTCGTGGTGGCTTCTTCAACAGCCAATCCCGTCACAAGGATATCCAGCGCGCCATCATTGTTCAGATCCCGCCAGACGACGGACCCACCTTTGAGGTCACGCTTGGGGAAGTCGACACGCTGATAAATGGCATCGATCTTGGGGTTGCTGTTCGGGATCGGCGTGACACGTCGCTCCACATAGCGATACAGGGCAGCATGTACTTCGCCATTGTCCAGCTCCCCGGTCAGGAAGACATCATCGTCACCATCGCGATCGTAGTCACCGGCAGCGAGGGCTCCAAACCGAACTGGTGGCATGCCGATCACGCCGACTATTTGGCGCTGGGCTGCTACAGGAAGCACCATCAAGCAACAGGCTGCGATGGCCAACCCGCGTTTTACGGCTGTCGGCACGGCCGCACTTTTCATTCCATATACGGTCATGGATCAGCGTACCAGCGTCATGGTGCCGGAGGCCGACGAACCGCCCGCCCGGATTTCATAGAAATAGATTCCGGATCCCAGCTGGGATCCACCATTGGAGCGCCCATCCCACTGCACTTGGTGCTCTCCGGGCGGCTGGGTACCCAGCGTGGCTGAATGGACTTCCTGACCCAGCAACGAATAAACACGGAACCGGACGGAAGCGGCTTCAGGCAGGTCGTAGCGTACGGTAGTCTGGGAAGTAAACGGGTTGGGGTAGTTTCCGTAGATGGCAAATCGCCGAGGAAGGGTGTCTTCCGCATCAACATCGACGGACAGGCTTCCTTTGACCGTGAAGCTTCCTTCGACTGCAAATTCCGAGGCCAGGAACGCATTGTTGACCGACTGAACGCTCCAGTAATAGGTGCCATCCTGTAGATCCGAAAGCATGACGGCTTCCCCTACGGAGGCATTTCCCGGGCCGGTAATGAATCGTCGTCCGCTTTGCGGATCTGCCATGGCAGAGACGATATCGGACCCACCAGGCTGCGTACCGACGCGTACGTTGTAGGTGGTCAGGATCAGTCCATCTGTACCAACAGGTGCTTGCCAGGAGAGCGTGGCCTCGCGATCGGAGACGCTGGCCACGAGCGCTGATGGCGCGCCTGGCAATTCTGGTATGACCTGACGATAGTTCTCGTAGATATTGGTCATCGATGGACCGAGACTGGAGCTGCCCGTTGTGATCAGGTCAAGGTCTCCGTCGCCATCGAAGTCGCCGAACTCTGCATCGGCAAAAACGCCGCCCACCAGAAGGGAGGCTGCCACGAAGCCATCATCGGCATCGTTGCGAAACAAGCGCGCACTGCGCCGACCAATAGCGGCCTCTGCTCCATAGACAAGCAAATCAAGGTCCCCATCGTGATCGTAATCACCCCACGTGACATCTCCAGCCAGTATGCCATTCATGCTATGGCTTGACGGCGTGAACGAGCCACCGATGTTGTCCCAAATTTGCAGGCTTCCTTCGAAAATCAGCTCAGATACTTCTCCGCCGGACACGACCAGGTCAAGGTCTCCGTCACCATCGTAGTCGCCAAGGTCAACCGATGAGAATGCTACGGGCGGAAAGCTACCGCTGATGGCAGAAAAGGAGCCACCGTCATTGCGCAGTATCTGGGTAAGGAACCCGTTGTCAGAAGCACCAGAGAGCACCATATCCAGATCCAGATCACCGTCAATATCACCGATGGCGACATCACCGTATCCGATGCCGGTCAGCACGTCCGTGTGCGAGTCGAATGTGCCGTTCCCGTTATTGTAGGCGACTACCGTTGTGGGTACATCATCCGAGGTGACGCCGACCATGACCAGGTCAATGTCTCCGTCCTGATCCAGGTCACCCCAAGCCATGGCCGTAGAGTGCATATCCGGAATACCATGCCCCTCAAGGTATTCGACCGGGCCGCCTGACTGCAGCCTGTAGAGGCGGGTCGAGGCCGTGTACGGCCAATCACGGGAAGTTGAACCGGTTACCAGTACGTCGAGATCACCATCCCCATCCACGTCGGCGAATGAAGAGGCGGAATAGAGTACCTGGTGGAACGGTCCGGTCAATGCGTCAAAACGATGCTGCTCTCCGTTGTGGCCTCGGTTGAGGAACAGGTTGGTCGAGATTTCCTCGCCATGGGACCCCGACAACAGCAGATCCAGATCTCCATCTGCATCGAAATCTCCCCAATTCGCGGATCCATGGTGGATGGCTGGCAAATCATGCGAGGAGATATTGAACGTAAATGGCTGGGTGACGGGCTGAGCGAAAGCCTGTGTCGTGAATACGACGCCAAGGGCCAGGATCAGGCCAACAGGTCGCAGGATTGCCTTGAGGGCGAATGCCATGAAAATGGAGGACGGAGGATAGGAATCGATGAGTGTCCGGGGTTGGACGTATTTCGCATGCAGACCATTCCATCAGAGAGGCCCTGCACGAAGAAAAACAGCCGCTGCGAAACGGCCCCGCAAACTAACAATCCCGTACCTCGAAAACCGGAGTCGGGCAGGTCATTCTTCGTGACCCTCTGACGCTGGATCAGGGCAGTCTAAATGGGAGCCTCGGACTCGCCCTCTTCAGCCGCATGGATGAGTTCTTCTGCCAACTCCTCACCCAGATACCGGTCCATCACCCAATGCGCCCCGTAGATCACAGGGGTGATCACGACGGCGATGATGAACTTGTAGGAGTAGTTGAACAGTGTGATGGCAATGATCTCCGCCCACGCGAGCTGACCCCAGAAAGCAACCGTCAGGACCACAAATGTGTCGATGAACTGTGACCCAAAGGTTGAACCCGTTGCGCGGAGCCAAAGGTGTTTGCCTTTGGTCAGTCCACGTAGCCAATGAAAAAGGGTGATGTCAACCAACTGTCCGATCACATAAGCCGTGAGGCTACCGATGATGACACGTCCCGTTGCCCCGAAGACCGTATCGAACGCTACCTGTGGGACCGGTGAGATATCAGATGTCGGAACCGCCATTGCGAGTTGCAACAGTCCGAACTCGAACATGATCATCACCATTCCGACATAGGTCACGAACCGGATGCCGGGTTTGCCGAAATACTCATTCAGGAGGTCCGTGATGATGAAGGTGACAGGGAAGGCCAAAACCCCGGCCGTCATTACCACTTCATTGAACTCCATCCCGAGGATGGTGATGGTAAAAGGAAGATGGAATGCTGTAAAGAACTTGCTGGCCGTGGCCTCGGCAATCACAAGTGCTGTCAGGAAGATGGCCGTACAAACGACGAACAACTTCTGCGGACGCGTCAGCTGATAGGCTTTTCTCATGATTCTTGATTCTGGGAGCGATGGGGAGCCGTCCTGCAAGGCCAAGCACATTCCAACCCGTGGGTGAGGTCAGTCCTACGTTTGCGCTTCGTCAACGGGGGCGACGGCCAGACGGAAGGTAAACGTCGACCCTTTGCCAAGCGCACTGGACAAGAACAGCTCCTGGTTATGCGCTGCCAAGATATGCTTCACGATGGAGAGGCCGAGGCCCGTTCCTCCTGCCGAACGGGATCGACTTTTATCTACTCGGAAAAAACGCTCGGTCAAGCGGGCCAGGTCCTCTTTGGCTACCCCCACACCTTGATCCCGAACACTGAACTCGACGATTTCTCGCTTGCGTCGGCTTCGAAGGCGGACCGTCACCTTGCCACCCTCATTCGAATATTTGATTGCGTTGTCCACGAGGTTGACTACAACTTGCCGTATCTGACTCGAGTCGCCATAGACCGGTGGGAGCTTACTTTCGAAAGAGGTCCTTATGGAAATGGACTTCTCAAGAGCTTGCGGCTCGACCGATTCTACCACGTCGTTGACCAAGCGCCTCATACTGAAGGCCGACATTTCCATTTCAAGATTCCCTGTCTCGAGACGCGCGATCTCTGAGAGGTCGGTGGCCAAATTGCTCAACCGGTCTGCATTGCGGATGATTTTCTCGACAAAAGACTGGTTGACCGCCGGGTCTTCGAGGGCGCCATTCTTGAGGGTTTCGGCAAACCCTCGAATGGAAAAGATGGGTGTTTTCAGCTCATGCGAGATATTGCCCAGGAAATCCTTGCGATAGGTTTCCATCTTTTTCAGCTCCGAAAATTCGCGCTCCAGCACGCGACCGGTCCGATACACCTGGCGGATGATATCGTTGAGTTCGTCCCCATGATCTACCTGAGCCAGATCGAGCGTGTCAAATTCATGCCGGCGGAGGTTCTTAAGGATCTTGCGGGCGAGTTCCAGTCGAGATGAAGCGTGGTGAAACGTCGCGATATATCCTCCCAGAGCGGCCAAAGCGATCGCAATCAGTGAGATCCATGCGGTCCACTGCTCCCAAAAAACAGTCAGGAAGAGGCAGACCACGGCCGTACCCCCCGCCGCCGACAACCCGATCTTCAGGGCGAGACGATGACCTAGCGGAGATTTCGACGTGTCGAGGAGTTTGCCGATTTCCGGATTCGAAGGAGAATCAGGCATGCGGTGGGATGGGGGTCAATCAGGACGGAATCGAACAGCGCTACGAGCGTATTCGGATCAGGCGATCTGGTCCGTGAATCGGTACCCGACGCCTTTCACGGTTTCAATATAGTACTCGCCAATTTTCTCGCGGATCTTGCGCACGTGAACATCCACCGTGCGGTCCACCACATACACATCGTGGCCCCAGACCTGGTCCAGCAGATCCTGACGGGAAAATACGCGGCCCGGTCGCGAGGCGAAAAAGTATAGCAGTTCAAACTCTTTCCGGGCCAGCCGGATCGCCTGGTCCACATTATGCTTTCGAACCTCGAAGCGATCCCGGTCGATCTCCAGATCGGCAATCCTGAGCACATCAACGGGCATGTCGTATCGCTGAGCGCCGCGCAACAAGGCCTTGATCTGGCTGGATAGGACCGGAATGGAGACGGGCTTTGTCAGATAAATGTCCGCTCCTGCATCAAGACCTTCGACTTGGTCGGATTCATCGCTGCGCGCGGTCAGCATCAGAATCGGAATGGTCCGCAGTTTTGCGTGCTCGCGCAATTTCTTCGAGGCCTCGATACCGTCCATCTCGGGCATCATGATGTCCATGACGACCACGTCCGGAATGGATTCCTTCGCCATTTGAAGAGCTTCTACCCCATTCTCTGCACAATGGACATCGAAACCTTCTTTTTTCAGGTTATACTGTACCAGCTCCAGGATGTCTTCCTCATCGTCAACGACGAGAACGAGGGGAGTACTGCGGCCAGAAATGGGTCCAGTCATGGGACAGGGGGTCGATGCGTTCCGGGACTACCCAGAAAAATAGGAATAGGGCGTCTCCATCACTTTACCGCAAGGTTAACAAACCCGCATCACTAATTCTTCAACTGCCGAAATCATGGATTCGAACAACCGCAAATTACGCTATGCCATGGTCGGGGGCGGTCCCGGCGCTTTTATCGGAGCCGTACACCGTATGGCTGCCGAACTGGATGGCGAAATGGAATTGGTTGCGGGCGCATTTTCCAGTTCCGACGAAAAGTCCCGACAAGCAGGAGAGGAACTGTACCTGGACATGACCCGGGTTTACGGGTCCTGGAAGGAGATGTTGGAACAAGAGGCGGCCAGGACAGAGGATCGCATTGATTTTGTAAGCATCGTGACGCCCAATTTCCTGCATCACCCCGTGGCAAAAGCAGCTCTTGAAGCCGGCTTCCATGTGGTATGTGACAAACCCATGACCATGACCGTTGAGGAGGCTGAAGATCTCTGTGAAACGGTTTCCCGGACAGGGCGCGTCTTTGCCCTGACGCACAACTACACCGGATACCCCATGGTCAAGCAGGCACGTCATCTCGTGCAATCGGGCGAGCTTGGGACGGTAAGAAAGGTGGTAGTGGAGTATCCGCAGGGCTGGCTCTCCACGCTGCTGGAGGCCACGGGACAGAAGCAGGCGAGCTGGCGGTCCGATCCGCAGAAAGCAGGGGTCTCATCTGCCTTGGGAGATATAGGGACCCACTGCGAGAATCTGGTTCAGTATGTCACCGGACTGGAAATGGACGAAATGTTTGCAGATCTGGGTACGGTCGTGGAGGGGCGTGCCCTTGAGGACGACGCATCGGTTCTCATCCACTACAAAGGTGGTGCCCGGGGAATCCTGTACTGCTCCCAGATCTCTCAAGGAGAAGAGAACGACCTCACAATCCGTGTATACGGATCCGAGGCTGGCCTTGAATGGAAGCAGGAATTTCCTACCTGGCTGTGGGTTCGGTCGCAGAATGGCCCCGAACGCATCTACAAGAATGGGAATGGGTATCTGGCTGATTCGGTTCAGTCCAGCCAGCGTCTGCCTTCCGGTCACCCGGAGGGTTTTATTGAGGCATTTGCCAATATCTACCGGGAAGCGGGTCGCGCCATCCGCGCTGTCGATGCTGGTCAAACGGCGGAAAACCCTGATTACCCGACGGTTCAGGACGGTGCCCGCGGAGTTCACTTCATCCATACGGCGATTGAAAGCAGTACCAAGCGCGCTTGGGTCGATGCGTCCTATAGGCCACCCGGATGATGGAAGAGCGCACAAATGCACCATCTCGGCCTTTCAGAATCCTGGCCAGTTTGTATCCTGAGTCCTGCGGATGAAGCCGCACAGCACTTACCACCTACTCCTCGTCTGCCATGTCGCGTCCTGTAACTTTGTTCACTGGCCAGTGGGCCGATCTTCCGTTGGAAACCTTGGCTGCCAAGGCAGCATCCTGGGGATATGACGGGCTGGAATTGGCCTGTTGGGGCGATCATTTCGATGTACAGCGCGCCCTGAACGAGGAGGATTATTGCCAGGGCCGTCACGACGTGCTGGCCAAATACGGTCTGAAAGTATGGTCCATTTCCACGCACCTGGTGGGCCAGGCTATCTGCGACCTCATTGACGATCGCCACAAAGCCATTTTGCCAGACCATGTCTGGGGCGATGGCCAACCGGAGGGTGTTCGACAGCGTGCCGCCAAGGAAATGATGGATACGGCACGTGCAGCGGCCAAATTGGGTATTTCCGTGGTGAACGGTTTCACAGGATCGTCCATCTGGCACCTGCTCTACGGATTTCCCCCGATTCCCCCATCCATGATCAATGCAGGCTTTACTGATTTCGCAACGCGTTGGAATCCGATCATGGATGTTTTTGATGAGGTGGGTGTGCGTTTTGCTCTGGAGGTTCACCCGGCTGAGATCGCCTTCGACATTGCGTCTGCCGAGCGAACGCTCGAAGCGATCGGTCAACGTCCATCGTTCGGCTTCAACTTTGACCCAAGCCACTTTGGGTACCAAGGTGTCGATTATGTGGCCTTCATCCTGAAGTTTGGAGATCGCATCTTCCATGCTCACATGAAGGATGTCTGGTGGTCCGATAAAGCAACCGAAGCGGGAATATTTGGGGGTCACACTGAATTTGGCGACCAGCGTCGTCACTGGGATTTCCGCTCGCTGGGCCGTGGCAGTATTGATTTCGAAGAAATCATCCGCGCCCTCAACCGTGTAGGCTATAACGGCCCGCTTTCAGTAGAATGGGAGGACATTGGAATGGATCGCGAGCATGGAGCGGCAGAAGCCTGCGAGTTCGTGAAAAGTATTGATTTCGAGCCCTCGAATGTGGCTTTTGATGCGGCATTCTCGGACGACTGAGCTCCAAGCTCTGTTACGCTGGCGCCCCAACTGACCCAACGAGAGAGATCATGGATGACCGACAATGGATGGTAACGAACGGTCTTGCTGCCGTCTTCGTGAGTGCGTTCCTGTATCTGCCCGTTGTAGGCGGATTTTACACGTTCCTGGTGCTGGTTGTGCTTCAGGGCGTTTATCTCGGATGGCAGCCAGTACCAGCCAATCAATCACGCCTGGGCGCACTGGTGTTCGTCGGACTCCTCTGCGTAGGTATCCTGCTGCTGGGGTTTGTCTTCCGCAGTGACGGCCCGGGTAATCTGTGGGGCCTGGTAGCTTTGCTCGGTTCGGCCGCTGGCGTTGCTGCGATGTGGATTGCACGCGGCGTGCGTCAGCATCGTGATAAAGGAAAAACAGACTGAGCGAACGCCGCTGATCTTCGTGCCAGGGATTGCCGGCGTTTCTCAGTTGCGTCAACCCCCGGCGTGGCGGTCCGGGTCGCGCGTCACGCGGACCCAGTCCACTTCCATGGCCAGCCCACCTTCCTGGATCTTCTCTGCGGTGCCGGCGGGCAACCCAAAATACGGCTCGGTGACGCCGTTGATCTTGAACGGATAGGCCCCGCCGATGGCCGTATTCAGGATGAGGAATTTGCGGTTGTCGAATCGCCAATCCCCAAAGAAGGTCACGAGGGGTCTTCCGATGCGGTAGATCAACCGATCGTCAACGTAAAACGTCATTTCATTGTGGGTCCAATCCACAGCATAGACGTGCCAGCCTGTGGCATCTTGGCCTTCAGGGAAATATGAGTTGTCTACAGGCGCTTGGTCCCCTGAGTAACCGGGTCCGTGGACGGCTACGGCGGTCCAATCCTTTTCGCCCACGTATTCCATGATGTCGATCTCTCCCGAACCGGGCCAGCGCCCGTAACCGAGCAGCCAGAAAGCAGGCCACATGCCTATCGCGTCGGGCATGCGTAGACGCGCTTCGGCCCGACCGTACATGAAGTCGAATTTGTCCCGCGAGTTGATCCGCCCGGATACGAAATCAGCGGTTCGCCCGCGTGGGGACGTCGTTCCCTCCGCCCAGCGGGCAGTCAGCGCGAGGACGCCGTCGCCAGCGCCATCTGTGCTGTCCTTCAATACCACGGTCCACGTCGTGTCCTGGTAAATCTGCTGCTCGTTGTTGACCCACAGATTCGGGCCGACCACGTTCCATTTCGTGCGATCGATTTCGCCTGCATTAAAATCATCGAAGAAGACGACGCCGTAGGCGGAGTCTGGCGTCGTGTTGGCCCCTTCCGCACTCCAATGCGAAGGGGTATCTGGTTCGCCGGCGCAGCCTGCAATAACAACGATGATAGCTGTGACTGGGACGAATCGGAACATGGAAATAGAGGTGGCTCTCGGTCATGGGATGACTGGAATATAGCTGCTGGAATTGTCGAAGGGCCTTGAACAAGGAGGAAAACCGGGGTAGGTTGGTCTTCGCTTTTTTTGTATTCCAATTCCGGATTGTATGCATCGCCTCTTTGTGATATCGGTCCTGGTCCTGCTTCCAGCCATGGCATCGTCCCAGCCAACCTTGCTGCTGGACAGTATGACGGTTTCTGCTACGGCGTCGCAAATCAATGCTGTGCGCATCGATTACGACCCTGTCTCCGAACACCTGTGGCTGGCTGGTCTGGGTGGTGATCTGGTTTCAGTCAGTCCAGATCCGTCCAATCATTTACTCACTATCCGGTATCGGAGTGCCGATCACGGCGTGCCGGCTCCTTTGATGGGTATGGATATCGCATCGGATGGGACCATCTTTTTGGTGGGCAACGATGCGGGGACCCGATCCGGCCATAACATTGGTATCGTTCGCAGGGGTGTACCTGATGGGCAGGGTGGACACGTCTGGCAGACCGTCGCAACGACGGTTCCATACCCTCGCTCGGCTACACCTTTCGACCACAACATGAATGCCATTGTCCTTTCCCCCGACGAGCAATGGCTGTACGTCAATAGCGGATCCCGTACGGATCACGGGGAGCTGCAGGAGAACAATGGTCAATTTCCAGGTGCGCGGGAGGTGCCGTTGACGTCTGCCATCCTTCGGATTCCGGCCGACGGTAATGATCTGGTGCTGGAAGACGATCTGAATTGGCTTACCCAACAGGGCTATCTGTTCGCTGATGGCACGCGTAATTCCTTTTCGCTCGCCTTTGATGCACAAGGTCGATTATTCGGGACCGAGAATTCCGGAGACCGGGACGATGAGGAGGAAATCAATCTGCTGGAAGAAGGGCGCCACTATGGATTTCCGTGGCGGATGGGTCTGACCGATACCCCGATGCAGTTCGGCAGCTACGACCCTGCGACCGATCTGCTGCTGAACCCCTCGTCCTACGCCGTGCAGAACGGTCATTTCTACAACGACCCCACCTATCCCGCGCCTCCGGCGGGCGTTGTTTTTGTCGATCCCATCCTGAATCTCGGTCCGCACGCGAATCTGTACCGCGATCCTCTCGGTGGGGCTATTCTCGATGCCGACAATACAGGTAGGCCGTTTGCCACGCTGACCTCGCACCGGTCTCCCCTGGGTTTGGTATTTGACGTATCCGAGGATCTACCCAGCCCACTCACGGGGGATGCCTTGGTGCTCAGCTGGACCGGACCTGAGTCCGACTTGCTTGCACCGTACAGTGGCGAGGGTGAAGATTTGCTGCACATTACCTTGGCCGAGGGGGCGAATGGACCGGTTGCTTCCGTGGAGCAGATTGCTACCGGATTTACCAACCCGATTGATGCCGTCCTCGTCGATGGTATGCTGTACGTACTCGAATACGGATCCAATGCGCAGGTCTGGCAGATTGGCTTCGGAGAAGGTACATCGACGCAGGATCCATTGATTCCGACGTCGCTGGCGGTAGACGTGTGGCCCAACCCGGCCTCCGGACCGAGAACGGTGCGCATCTCTATCCCGCAAACAGGGCGGGTCCTGGCTCGACTGGTTGCCGTCGATGGTCGCGAAGTAAGGACAGTTATTGACCAAACGGCCACGTCAGGTGACGTGATCACTGTCCCGGTAGCCTCTGATGGGCTGCCGGCAGGCGTTTATTTTTTGGCCATTACGGCAGGATCAGTGCAAAAAGTGCACCCTGTATTCGTTCAGTAGTGGCCGTTGTGCGTGGCATGGTGGCTGATCCCGACCAGCGTGGCTATTTGGGGGTTGCCTACCAGAACATCGCGTATAGCACTGCTGTGATACCGAGAATCCCGAAGGATGCTGCCGTGAAGATCGGATCGCCTCCCAGGCGCACACCCGCAAGCGAGATGGCCTTCTCGCTGTCCTTGCCTTTGTTTTCGAACCAGGAAAGGATGACGATGAGCGCAACGGAAATCACGAAGACCCATTCCATCCGGGAGATGAATGGCAGATCGGGCGTGAGGAACTTCATCGCAGTTGACAGGGGAATCGACAGAATGGCTGTCCAAAGGGCTGCGTTGGCCGAAGCTTTCTTGTAGAAGAGCCCCATCATGAATACGGCCAGGACGCCCGGGCTGATGAAACCGGTGTACTCCTGGATGTACTGGAAGGCTTGGTCGATCTGGCCCAGCAGCGGATAAGCAGCGAGCGCTGCGATGACAATGGCAACCACACTGACCATCCGACCGACCTGAACGAGGCGATGCTCAGCGGCATCTTTGTTCAGGATGGTCTTGTAGATGTCCATCGTGAAGATGGTCGAGGTCGAATTCATCATGGAGGCTAGCGAGGACACGATGGCAGCCGCCAAGGCGGCCACTGCGAGCCCGCGAACACCAGAACCGAGGTATTCACCAAGCAGCCAAGGATAGGCCTGATCAGCTTTGTCAATGGGTGCATCGAGGGCGTAGGCCACGATGCCCGGGATCACGACGATCAAGGGGAGGAGCAGCTTCAAGTAGCCGGCGAAGGCCAGACCACGACGCGCTTCTTTGAGACTCTTCGCAGCGAGCGCTCGCTGGATGATGTACTGGTTGCAGCCCCAGTAAAACAGGTTGGCCACCCACATGCCGCCCAGCAGGACACCCAGTCCGGGCAGCAGCTCGTAGGCGTCCTGTGTCAGGCCCGCATCATCGGTATACATGAGCTCCCCTTCGAAGAGGATCATGTTGAAGCGGTCGCCAACGTCCGTGAAAAGCTGTGAGAAACCGGCTATCACACCGGCATCGCCACCATATGCATCCAGCGCGAGCCAGGTCGTCAACAGACCACCCCCAATGAGTACGATCACCTGAACCACATCCGTCCAGGCCACGGCTTGCAGGCCCCCGTAGACGCTGTAGATCATGGCAAAGAGGGCCAGCCCAATAATTCCCGTAGTCAGCGAGATGCCCATGATCCCGTTCAGGGCCAGCGCTCCGAGATACAGCACGCTGGTCAGATTGACGAAGACGTAGACCAGGAGCCAGAAGACGGCCAGCAGCGTCCGCACCCGGCTGTCATAGCGTTTCTCGAGGAACTGAGGCATCGTGAAAATGCCTTTTTCCAGGTAAATGGGCAGGAAAAACCAAGCGATGACCAGCAAGGTGACAGCCGCCATCCACTCGTAGGTCGCGATGGCCAGTCCTACGCGGAAGCCCGATCCCGACATACCGATGAACTGCTCCGCGGAGATGTTCGATGCGATCAGCGAGGCCCCAATAGCCCAGAACGGAAGGCTTTTTCCGGCCAGAAAATAGTCCGTCGATGTGCGCTCCTGGCCTTCTTTTCGTCGGGAAACCCAGAGCCCTAGGGCGACAATGGCCACCGCGTAGGTGGCAAATACGGCATAGTCCAGACCGGTGAATTGCATGGCGGATCGCAGGGCAAAAGTGTCTAAAGTGCGGCTACAACGGGGCGAATATAGGGGATCAGTCCGGTTGCAGCAGCAAGGGGGGCCAAGCGGACCAGCCGCTCAGTAGCAGGAAGCCCGCTGTCAATCGGCAAGGCGAGCTCGGACATAGTCCTCAGTCAGAATGCGACCAAGCGTCGTCACCAGGCGATCGGCATCTTCGGCGCCGAATACCATGGGCGGTTTGATTTTTAGAACGTTGTGGAGTGGGCCGTCGGTGGATATCAGAATGCCTTCTTCCCGCATGCGGTTGGCGATGTAGGACGCTTCTTCCGCGGCCGGCTTGAGCGTGGTCCGATTACGCACGAGTTCGACCCCGACGAATAGCCCGATGCCGCGCGCCTCGCCTACAATTGGATGGCGTTCCCCGAGCGTACGCAAACCAGCCAGAAGGTGCTGCCCCGTTGTTTGTGCATGCAGCTGAAGTCCGCATTCCTCGATTTCATCGAGTACAGCCAGACCTGCGGCGCAGCTGGCCGGGTTGCCCCCGAACGTGTTGAAGTACTCCATGCCATTATTGAAGGCGTCCGCAATGGAGCGCGTCGTAACGACTGCACCGAGAGGATGACCGTTACCGATGGGTTTTCCGAGTACGACGATGTCCGGGACCACATGCGTTGCAGGGTCATCCGTTTCATGGATCTGGAATCCCCAAAAATGGCTGCCGGCGCGGCCCATGCCGACCTGTACTTCGTCCGCAATGAACACGCCGCCCGCTTCACGGATGGCATGGGCCGCGCCGGCCAGGTATCCCGGCGGGGGGACGATCTGTCCACCGCACCCTGGCACGGATTCGGCCATGAAGGCTGCGACGTCGGCGTTTGCAGCTGCTGTACGGACATGGTCAGCATATGCTCGGCCGCTTTCTTCGGTCATCCCTCGGTAGGGCCCGCGAAATGGATCCGGCATCGGAACGACGTGCGTCGAGGCGGGCTGGGGGTAGCCACCGCGTCCTTCAAACTTGTAGGGGCTGATGTCTACGAGGCTGGTGAGGTTGCCGTGGTAGGCACCCTCAAGCACCATCATGTCACGACGCCCCGTCGCGGCGCGGGCCAGCCGAATGGCGAGGTCGTTAGCTTCCGATCCTGAATTGACAAAAAAGCATACGGCCAGCGGGTCGGGGAGCAAGGCGGTCAATCGCTCTCCATACTCCAGAATGCGCTCGTGTAGGTAGCGCGTATTGGTCGTGAGCGTACGCATCTGTCGATGCAGTGCCAAGACGACACGCGGGTTGGAATGGCCCACATGCGGCACATTGTTGACCGCATCCAGATAGGCACGACCTTCACGGTCGAAAAGCCACTGCATGTGCCCGCGCACGATGTGCAGCTTGCGATGGTAGGAGATGCTCAGGGCGTCGGACAGGACATCTCCTCGTCGCTCTCGCATGGATTCTATCGAAGGCCTTTCGGGCGCTTCGCATGCGGGGCCCATGCCGGGAATAGCACGGGGGCTGGGAGACAGGCTCAGCCAAACGTCAGCCAGACTGGGTGCGGCTACACCCGGAAAGGTGCCTTCCATGTCCAGTCGATCGGTGATGAGCTGGAAGTGGAGGTGGGGTACCCATCCTCCGTTTTCCTCGAAAGCACCCAACTCGGCGAATGCTTCACCTCCTTGCACCGATTGTCCAACTTCAAGCTTTCGGACCGAATCGTGGCTCAGGTGGCCATACAAGGTCCAGAAGGTGGGACCATCCTGCGGCGTGTGTTCCAGCAGGACACATCCGCCGTAGTCATAAGCCTCGTGATGGACGCAAGAAGAGTGGACCGTTCCGCCAAGCGGCGCATGGACGGCCGTTGCGGCCGGCCTGAACAGATCCACACCAATGTGCAACGTTCGGCGATCGCCCGAACGGGTCTGATAGGCTGACCCCGTATAGGCCAGTCGAGGCTCATTCCAGCGTCCGATACCCACCGCATTTCCACACTGCTCCCAGATGGCCTTGGCCGCATGCCCCGGAACGGCGATCGAGTCCGCGTCCCAGTCCAGACTGGCCACGGAAAAGTCGAACACCACCGGCTCCGCCTCTTCCTCGGCTGCCAGTACCGTCGGATGCAGTTGATCTGCGTTGCCCGCCAGCCAGTCGCGTACGGCTTTGGCTCGTGCCACCGGCTCCCAGCCTAACGCAGCTCGAAGGCGATAGTGAACCAATCTCGGGTGTAATCCTCGGAATATCTCCAACGTGCGCCATGCATCCTGCTCCGAAATCGACAGGTAGTCGTTGTCCGGCTCGAGCGCCCGCTGCTCAGCGGACATGCATACACTGATACACAAGCGCAGTGCCGTAAAAACAAAAAAGGCCTCTGCTTCGAGTTCAGATACATCCCGCTCGGCGTGATATCCTGCCAATACAGATTCCAGGGCTTCTATCGGATCCTCGCGGTGGAAGGCCAAATAGGCCGCGGCAATGGCCGGGTCGGCGATTCGCGCAGATACCCCGATATCCCCAAAATCCAGAAGCGCTGTTATCCGTCGAGGTTGCGATGTGGCGGGTCCCACCAGGATGTTGTAATCGTTCGCATCTCCGTGGATGAGCTGATGGGCAAGTTCATGCCGCCGCGGTTCAATGGAAGCGGCGTACAGATCCAGGAAATACTGTACGATCGCGGATTGATGGGCGGTCAGTTTCCCCATTCGTTGTTCGAGCGCCTTTCGCACACGGCACAGATTCCAAGGAAAGTCCGCCGGGGCAGCCGAGCCGTCCTCCGATTCGAGTTCGCGTCCAACGCGAGCCAGCAGCAAGCCTACATCTCGCATCATGCCGCGGGTTACCGGCTGGGCGGTGCCCAGGGGTTCACCACGCAACCAGGAGACCAGTCGTGTTGCGTGGGTCTCACCATCTGCCTGAATCCGATCTGAGCCGAGGACCGAAGCTACCGGCAGACCCGCATCGGCGAGGCGCTGCATGGCGCGGGCTTGCAGGTCGAGGAAAGCCATGCTCTCCTTCGAGTTGGAAATTTTCAGAACACCAACGGGACCCTCGGTTCCTTCCAGTCGATAGTTGACGTCGCGGTCACTGGGCAATGCGAGAGCGTGCGCCTCTACCCCGAATTGTGATCGGGCCAGGGCGGCCGCTTGATCATCGGTAATTCGTGGGCGACCGGGCAAACGTTCAGACATGGTAGCGGGGGTGGGGGATCAGTCGAACCGATCAACACGAAAGGGAGCGACGTCCAGCGTAGGGGCTGTTCCTGCAATCTGTTCGGCAACGAGTTGACCGGTGATGGGCCCCAGCGTGACGCCCAACATGCCGTGCCCCGTCGCAACCCAGACGTTGTCCATGTCAGGCAGGCGGCCAATGAAGGGCAGGCCGTCTGGAGACGCCGGCCGAAATCCTGCCCAGGTTGATCTTGATGAAACGTGCTCCTCTCCACAATACAGCGCAGCGTGCCGTCGAATGGGGCCGACGCGGCGTTCATCGATCGAAAGATCGAACCCTTGAAGTCCGAGGGTACCTGAGAATCGGATACCTCCCGGCATGGGCGTAATGGAAATTTTCTGATCGGTGACCAAGCAGGGCATATTCATGCCTGTGCTGATTCCTCCGTGATCCGCATCCGGAATGGTCACGCTGTACCCCTTGGCGGGCTGAAGAAGCAAGTTCGTACCCAAGCCCTTCGTCAGCTTGGACGTCCACGAACCGGCCGCCAAGACCAACTGATCCCCTTCAATAATGTCGTCACCCGTTGTGATGCTGATGACCGTACGCCCTTTCTTTTGAATGGACCGCACGGCTCCTTCGACAATGGTGACGCCCAAGGCCCTGACATGGTCTTCCATGGCGCGAAGGAGTCCTTCTGGATCTACGCGCGCATCTTGTCGGAAATAGACACTTCCCGTGATGTCCGTCTTGAGCGCAGGCTCACGCGCCAAGGTTTCTTCGCGGTTCAGTCGTTCGATCTCGAGCCCCGCTTTTTCTGCTGTCTCCGCCAGTTCCATGTTTTCCTGGCGCGCCTTGTCTCCGTGATGGAGCATGAGGAGGCCCGTATGTTTTAATCCGGCTCGCTCAAATCCGGCTTCGGAACACCATGCATCCAGTAACTCCAGACTGGCCAGGATGGCGTCTCGAAGTACCGGAATACCATGATCAACATGGGACTGGGTACAGTGACGCTGAAATGTCCAGAGCCACTTCACGAAGGCTGGATCGGCAGAGGGTTTGATGTAGAGCGGGCTTTCCGGATTCATCAGCCACTTCATTCCTTTCGCAATCACACCTGGTGCGGACAGCGGCAGGATGTGACTCGGCACAATCATACCGGCGTTACCGGTGGAAGCAGCTTCAGCATAGCGATCCCGGTCCACCACGACCACGCGTGCCCCTTGGTCACTCAGCGCCTTTGCGCAGGAAAGACCGACAATGCCGCCTCCGACAATGACCGTATCGAATCGCTCACTCATGTCTGAATCCGTGGGTTAGACGACAGAAAATCCGTGTGCGTACGGATCATCATCGTCGATCATGATATGGTTGTATCCGGTTACCCGAGCCCATCCCTCGATGCTCGGAATGATAGCGTCGAACGATCCGACTCGGGTCGTGTCTTCAACGCGCCCGATGAATTGGCTACCGATGATGCTCTCGTGAACGAAGCGATCCCCTTTTTGCAGCTTTCCGTGGGCAGCCCATTGCGCCATACGACTGCTCGTGCCGGTGCCACACGGAGAGCGGTCGATAGCCTTCGTGCCATAAAAAACGGCATTACGGGCATCAGAATCCGGATGGGTCGGCTTGCCGGTCCATAGCATGTGGCTCATTCCCTGGATGCGATCGTCTTCCGGGTGCACAAAGGTATGCAGCTCGTTGATTCGATGGCGCACGATCGGGCTCCAGCGAATCAGATCGGCTGCGGTGTAATCGGCAAGATCTGAGTAATTCTCCTGGGGATCGACAATGGCATAGAAGTTTCCTCCATAGCCTACGTCAACGGTGATCATGCCCAGGTCAGGACATTCTACTTCCAAGCCTTCCACGTAGAGGAAGGACGGCACGTTCACCAGTCGCACGCTGGCCACGCGCTCACCCTCCAAGGTGTAATGGACATCTACCCTGCCCGCCGGGGTATCCAGTCGAAGGTGACCGGGAGTAGCCGGCTCAACCAGACCCTCCTGGATCATGACCGTCACGGTCCCGATCGTTCCGTGCCCGCACATGGGAAGGCAGCCACTCGTCTCAATGAAAAGGACTCCGATTTCACAGTCGTCCCGGGTAGACGGATACAGGATACTACCCGACATGATGTCGTGACCCCGCGGCTCGAACATCAAGCCACAACGGATCCAATCGTATTCCGACAGGAAATGCTGGCGGCGTTCGATCATTGTACTTCCCTGTAGCTGCGGCCCACCTTTGCGGACAACGCGAACCGGGTTGCCACACGTGTGTGCATCGATGCAATCGAAATGAGATACCGCCATGTCGGACTCTGGGAAATGGTGCCGCGCAGAAGGGGCAGGTGAATGAGCCTTTTCGGGTTATGGAAGGCCTTTACAGGTCGAGTGTTTCGCGGGCAAAGACCACCAGATAAGCTATCAACGCGTCACACGCTTGTCCAGCTTTTTCCGGATCGGCTGCTGCGATTGCTCGGAAAATATTGGCATGCAATCCAGCACTGTGCGCCATGTCGGCCCGATGTTCGTGCACCATCCAGAATCGACGGCAGTGCACATGCAGTGAAGCGGCGGCGGCAGAGGCCCAAGGATTGCGGGCAGCCGCCTCGATCAGTTGATCTGCCACCCGGTCTGCCTGGAGGAAAGCGTTGGTATCCAGGCAGGCGGCTGCTTGCTCAATGCGAGTCACACACTCATCCAGAGCCACCTGTTCGGCTGGGGCAATGCGACGCGCGGCCTGCTCGGCTACCAGCCGGTCAAGCACGCGCCGCGTTTCCAACAGATTCAGGTAGTCTGCCGCGTCGATTTCAGTTACACGCAGGCCGCGCCTCGGTTGAATCTCGACCATGCGATCAGCTGAAAGGCGTTGCAGGGCCTCCCGCAGAGGCGTTCGCCCCATGCCCAGCTGCTCCGACAGTTCACCTTCTGAAAACGCATGCCCGGGAGGAAGCTGCAACGTGACGATCAGCTCCTCGACACGATCGTAGGCCTGTTCGGCCAGTGATCGCGTATCGTTTCCATATACCGCAACCGATTCACTCATGGGTTGATCGAAAAATCGGACTAAACGTAATCCGATACATCTGGGCGGTTATCGAGCGCATGCCGGATCACGGCCTGGACGCTATCGCGCTCTGCGCCGACCAGTGGCAGACGCGGAGGTCGGACGGTCTCCGTTCCCAAACCGGTCGCTACTTCAGCCAGTTTGATGTTCTGGACCAGCTTCACGTTCACGTCCAGATCGAGTAACGGTTTGAACCAGCGATAGATATCGCGAGCTTCGGCAATGCGACCCGCCTGGATCAGGTTGTAAATGGCGACCGTCTCTTGTGGGAATGCACATACCAAACCGGCAACCCAACCGACGGAGCCCATCAGCAGGCTCTCCATGGCCAGGTTGTCCACGCCAGTGAAAAGCTGGTAGCGATCCCCAAGTCGATTGATGATATCGGTCACGCGTCGCACGTCATCCGAGGATTCCTTGATAGCCACGAACATGGGCTCATCAGCCATCTCTTCCAGCATGTCCACCGTGCAGTCCACGGTGTAGGCGACTGGGTTGTTGTAGATCATGATGGGTTTCCCAGAAGCTTTCGCTACCTCACGAAAATGCGTCAGCGTTTCGCGGCGATCGGCCGGGTAGAGCATGGCAGGCAGCACCATGAAGCCTTCGGCACCATTGACCTGGGCTTCTTCCACCGCCCGGCAGGCTTCCGCTGTAGTGGTGAAAGCGACACCCATAAGGACGGGGACACGCCCGTCTGCCACTTCCACGGCAACGCGCAGGACTTCCTGCTTCTCTTCATAGGAGAGGGTGGATGATTCACCGAGGGACCCGGATGTAATAATCCCGTGGACGCCTGCATCAATCTGGGCCTCAACGCCTTTCTTGATTCCTGCGTAGTCGAGAGAGAAGTCCTCTTTGAATTTGGTCGTTACGGCGGGGAATACGCCTTTCCAGTCTGTACTCATGGGGGATTGCGCCTATAGAAGCGATAGGTTTCAAACGGGGTAAGGAAGTGCTCGCAGAGAAGCTTCCGGTCTGATATATTACTGATATATCAGAAAATGGGCAAGACATGGTGCGATATGTTCCGTGCTGATCATTCTTCGGATTCCTTCTACCAATCAGATCATGAGCACCATCGACATTCTCGATATCGCCGGAACGTTTGTCTTTGCTGTGGCTGGTGCCTTCCGGGCTACGCGACACCATCTGGATCTCCTTGGCATCATGGTGCTTGCCGTAGCCACAGGTGTCGGTGGAGGTATGATGCGTGACATGCTGCTGGGGGCCACTCCTGTCGCTGCCATACAAAGCGAGCTCTATCTCGGCGTATGCCTGGCCGGGGGCGTGCTGGTATTCTTGGCTGCCGACCGGGTCGCAACGCAGTGGAATCGGGTGATGATCATGGATGCCATCGGTCTGGGCGTTTTCGCAGCCATAGGAGGTGCAAAGGGTATGGCCTTCGGTCTCGGACCCATCGGTGTCATGATCATGGCAGCACTGACGGCCACGGGTGGTGGCGTGGTACGGGATATACTCGTTCGCGAAATTCCGGCCATCATTCGTCATGATTTCTATGCGACTGCTGCGCTGCTTGGAGGGGCGACGCTATTGCTTGCCGAAGCCACAGGCCTGAACGGAACATGGCAAATTGTATCGGCTGCCCTCGTAACGAGTGGACTCCGGTTTTTCGCAATGACACGAAACGTGGGATTACCCAAAGCCAAACTATCGGATCAATCAGGGTAGGGGAGTATGGAGTGGGGCAAACACCCCAACATCCAAACGCACGGCGGCCCG
>CALIKL010000008.1 GCA_938018055.1 uncultured bacterium | reverse complement strand
GCATTTTGCGGTGGGTAATTCTGGCGTGCTGGTATTGAACCCATTACTTTCCAATCAGGGAGGGTAGGCTTACCAATCATGAGGACGCGAAGCGTCCGACCGGATTCGTATAACGACCGGTCGTTAACAGGATGGAACCATGCCTTCAAACCATTCTTCGTCTGAAGCAGAGTTGACCGATCAGCAATTCCTCGCCATGGGGAAGTTGTTCGTAGAGTGGTCAAACGTGGAGTTCATGTTGGGGACGCTTCTGAGTAGAATCGTATTCGTCCCCGAGATCCTGGCACGTACGTACACCGATCAGTTGAGTGCGACACGTCTCGAGCAAGCGATCAAGAACGCCGTCGATCTCCACAAGAGGAGATTCAGCTACTCGGTGATTTCCCGCGATAAACTGGACCAATTGGAACGGCTGGTCAATGACGCATCGGTGGTTCGTCGAACGCGCAATAAGCTGGCACACTATTGCTGGTCCCGCCACTCGGATAATGCCATTGCCGGCTTCAAGCTTTCAGGGCGGCAGGCACCGAACAGCTCACAAACGCGGGACTATCAGGAATACACGCTGGAGCAACTGAAAACAGAGTATGAGCGCGCCTATACGTTGGTTGAAGGCATGATAGCATTTGCGATTTCTCTTCCAGAGAATGAAGAAGAGCGGCACAAACTTGATTTTTCAGAAGTGATTCAATCACATTGAAAGACTTGTTATCCCGATCCTGAGGCCGGCAGGCGCGTGTTTAGTGCGCCACGTAATTACAAGTTGGTGAGGAATGATGATCAAGATCTCCAGACTCGGTGTATTCTCATTTGCCCGGTTTCAAGCCCTCCTGGCTGGGCTATTGGGTTTACTGGCGGGTGTATTGCATTCGTTTGGAGGGCTCGTGATCGATGCATTGGTCACAGCCGGAATACTGGATGCTGCAGCCATGTCCACGTCAGGTCTGAGCAAAGGAACGTTGCTGGCTTTCGGCGCGCTGCTGGGAATGCCTGTCCTATTTGCCTTGGGAGGTTTTATTGTGGGCATCCTTGGGGCTTGGGTATTCAATGTGTTCGCGATGCGCTTCCAAGGACTGCGCCTGGACGTCACCCTGGTGCAATGAGCGCTGCGTTTGAAAGGCCAGGGCCAGGGAAGAGGCAGAGCCACTTCGCGAAGCGTTCCGTCTGTATTTTATGGCTTGTGTGATGGCGAAATAACTGCCACATTCCAAGTGTTACCTCACGTACATCCCTGCTCATGGTAGAGCCGCCTGCAACGAACAATGGAAATTCTGAGGTGAAAAATGGCTGATCAATCTTCGAAAGTGTCTTCCGCCTGTCCCGACTGCGAGGGGAAACTGGTTGAGATCAAGATGATCGACGGAGCCCACCTGGGAGACAATCGGATGCGGTTTACTTTCAAGGATGAAAAGAGGAGTCTTGTTACAGCCCAGTACGAAAAATCGGGCTACGTTGACTCGTATACGTGCCTCGACTGTGGTCGGATATTTCTGTATCGCAGCCAACGATGACGGGGTTATTGTTGGCCTTGTGGACCCGATTTGTATGTGCTACCCTGTGTTCATTCCCGTCAATCCAGCTGTGGGCATCCTTGAAGCCCGTCGCCATTCCCAGAATATTCGATGCCTCCGTTGAGTGGGTCGGGAAGAGGGCCTCGAAATGAAGGCATCTGAATGGTTTGATCGTGGCCGGTATGTGTCCATTCAAGGGCACCGGGTTTTTGTCATGGACTCAGATTCCCACAGTGAACAAGATCTCCCGGTGCTTGCCATCCTACACGGTTATCCGACATCGTCGCATGACTACTACCGAGTGCTCGACGCTCTGAGTGAGTACTTTCGAGTCGTTATTCATGATCATCTGGGATTAGGTCATTCCGACAAGCCTGCCGCATTTTCCTACGCTCTGGTAGAGCAAACGGATGTAGCGTTGGAGGTCTGGAAACAGTTGGGGATTTCGTCTCTTCATGTGTTTGCCCACGATTACGGAACCAGCATCGCCACAGAGCTTCTGGCCCGCAGGGAGCGAGGGATTTGCCCTGTTGCGCTCGAGTCCATGGTCTTGTGCAATGGAAGCGTGCACATTGAATTGGCCAAGCTGCGCCCGATTCAGGTGCTGTTACGAAGCCGCATCACGGGCCCCATTGTTGCCCAGCTTTCAAGCAAGGGTGTGTTCAAGCGAAACATGAGTAAGCTTTGGTCCAATCCGGCACTCCTCAGTAATGACGATCTGGATGTCATGTGGGAGTTGTTGATTGGAAACGGTGGCCGAAAGATGCTTCCGCGGATTACGCAATATTTAAGTGATCGCAGGCTGTTCTGGCACCGGTGGGTTGGGGCCTTACAGACAACCGATTTACCGTTGGGGTTTGTCTGGGGTGCTGAAGATCCTATCGTTGGCGCCGACGTTGCCCGGGTGCATCATGAGGAGGCTCCGGGAAGTCAGCTTGCGGTCCTGGAAGGAGTCGGACATTACCCGATGCTTGAGGCCCCCGAGCGGTGGGTGCAAGCCTTGTTGGCTATGATTGACGAGCGCATTGGGTAGTTTTATAATTTGCGGAGTACTTGAGTAGTCAAAAATAGGTAAAACGTATTGCGCTCGTGAACTCCTCCTCCATGTTGCTTGATCTGGTTCGATTCAGCCAGCATGTTGTTAAAAGACTGGATGCCAATCTGAGCATCCACGGCGTCAGTTTTTCAGAGTACCAGGTACTTCACCATTTGGCATGCTCCGCCGCTGGAGCCCTTCCCCGCGTTGAGCTTGCACGGCTCGTTGGATTGACCCCTTCCGGCGTGACCCGGATGCTGGCTCCAATGGAAAAGATTGGACTCATCAAAAAAGAATCGCATGCAAGAGATGCGCGCATGAGCCTTGTGAAACTGACCAAAGCGGGTGAAATCAAATATCAGGATACTACGACAACGGTAGGCCAGGTAGCAGATTCATTCGTTGAATCGCTGGGTCCAGATCGGCGGGACATACTGGGGACCGTCCCATCCCATCCATGGTAATCTTGAGGACTGCTCAGCCAAAAATGGGGGGGGAGAAGCCTGGATTTTGGTCTTGCGGCCTTATCCTGACACCTCTTCATCCTCCGCGATGGTATCTTTGCGCCTCGGCCTGACGTTTTGTTGCTGCCCGCAACGATATGGCGGACATGTTTTAGAGCCCTAAAGCGGCCTTTTCATTCGATGGCGATCTTTGCATCAGTACATGATTGTATCATGGCTCTGCGCCATCCTGATTCAACTGGATCACACGTCACTTTCGCTATGAAGCGTCTGACTGTCCTTTTTCTTTGCGTTATGATGACCACTGCTTGCAATGAACAAGAAGATTCCGAGGGGCCGAATATTGCCTCGAATCGTTCTGAAGACTTCTGGGAGCCGGGTGCGGACTGGATCCTGGCATGGGCCGATGAATTCGACGGTGATGGGCTCAATGAGTCAAATTGGAATCGCCAGGTTGAGCCGGCTGGTCGATTCAACGAGGAGTGGCAGCGCTATACGGATAGTCCTGAGAACGCGTACGTCGAAGGGGGACTTCTGGTGATCAAGGCGGAGCACGTGGAAGACGGACACGGCATGGACCACTACACCTCGGCCCGAATCAACACGGCGGGGAAGCACGCCTGGACGTACGGAAAGATCGCAGCTCGTGTCCAGCTTCCTTTTGGCATGGGTATGTGGCCGGCATTCTGGACCCTGGGGGCGAACATCGACGAAAACGGCGGCGATACACCGTGGCCGTTCGTGGGTGAGATTGACGTTCTGGAATTTTACGGATCGAAGGATGATGGAGCGATTGAAGCCAACCTCCATTATGCGGATGCAACGGGTTCGCACGCCATGATGGGCGTAAGAGAGTATTCCCTTGAAGCGGGCCGCTTTGCGGATGCATTCCACGTATTTGAGATCGAGTGGAATGAACGGGAAATAATTTGGCGAGTGGACGGACAGGAGTTCACCCGAGAGGCCATCGATACCGATGAAAGGACGGAGTTTCATCACGACCACTTCCTGTTACTGAACATGGCCGTTGGTGGCACGTGGGCAGGACGACCAGACGATTCCACGGTGTTTCCACAGTACATGCTTGTCGACTGGGTACGGGTCTACCAGCGGTGATTCACATCCTGCTCCATGTTGCCGTCCCGTTGGGGTTGGCCGTAACCTTGTACCGGAAGCGGTGGCGTCATGCTTTTGTGGTTCTGATCGCTACCATGGTCATTGATATCGATCATCTGCTCGCCAATCCGATTTACGATCCGGATCGATGTTCCATCGGGTTCCATCCGGGACATACCATGCCGGTCATATTGCTTTACGGGGCGGTTTTTGTCTGGTCCGTTTGGAAGCTGGCAGGCCGGTCTGCCACGGAGGGCGACAAGGCATCCCGGAGCGTGAATCTGCTCCATTTGATAAGTCTCGGACTACTGATCCACATGATGTTGGATGGCCTGGACTGTATCTGGTAGGTATCAGTATTCCTCAGCTGTCTCGAAGCGGCCGCGGTTCTCCACCATCTTCCTTCGGACCTTGGCAAGCGGTTGCAGCCTTCGTACTCTTGCAGCCTGACCTGATACCGGATCTGTCATGACTGCTCGATTCATATCTTTCCACGCATCGGACTACGAAGCCTCAAAACGCTTCTACGAAACGCTTGTGGGTCTTCCTGTTGGCCGGGAATTTGATGGTCCGCCGCATCGGTTCACCAATTACGATCTGGGCGGAATCTCGCTGAAAGTCTTCGAATGGCTGGAGACGTGGTATGGCTCGGGGCACTCCGGTCTGTTCATCGAAACCGACTCGTTGGACGAAACGGTTGCGCGAATACGATCCGCTGGATTCAAAGCAACGGATATTTCCGTATTGGAATGGGGAGGCCGAAGCAGCTCCATCACGGACCCGGCCGGAAACATCTTTTCTTTGCTGGATGCACGCCAGCCCGGAAACTCCTGATTGCAGGCTGAAAGATGATTTTTCAGGCCTGATCTACTACATCGCTGACACGTCTTCCAGACGGGACGATGAATACTGCTTGGCGACTGGCTGATATTCTGGTTCAATCAGTTCGCAACGCTCACTGGTCGAGCATGGTCGGCACGATGTCGTATAGAAAATCGTAGCCATTCTGCGCATTGCCACTAACGAGGCCGAACCATCCGCGATCATCCCAAGCGGAATGGGATCCACCTTCATCCCGCGCTACGCGCACGACGGTTTTATAGAAACTGCGGACGACGTCCGTATCACGCGCAGACTGGTCGTTGCGCCGGCCCACTCCAAATTCTCCCCAATGCAACGGTACGCCCAGCATTCTAGCATGCGCAGCCGTGCCACGCATGCTCGTTTCGATTGGGTTCACTCCCGGGAATTCGCTGTTTGAACCGTCCTGTCCGCAGAACGTCCACGGATCATACGTATGTACTTCGAGCGCGAGGTACCGATCTGAACCGCCTCCCGGTAATTCTGCTGTTGTGGGAAAAACCTCATCAATCTGCTGATGATTGCCGTGGGCATTGAGTCCGACCAAGACCGTGCGTTCGAGATTCTTCCCACCTGTGGCCCGGATAGCGTCGACTCCAACACGAGCGATCTGACGCGTCAGCGCGATACCCTGTGGATCATTGGGGTGCACCGTGCCACCCCATGAGCCAAAAGCGCCTTCAGGCTCATTCAGGACCTCAAAAGCCAGATGGTGATCATAGTCTGCGAAGTATGTAGCGATGTCTGTCCAAAGATTGCTGAATCGGTCATCAAAAGCGGCACTGCCATCATAATTGTATTTGAAGGCATGTTCGTGGTGGGCGTTGATAATCACGAAAAGGCCTCGGGCAATCGCGAAGTCGATTGTACGTTTGAGCTCAAGGAACCGGGGATGGGAAAAATTGACGCGCCCGTTTTCGTCTGCAAGGTGGTCGCCACCGAACTGATCCATCCAGGTGACGGGCATGCGAACATGCGTCATGCCTACCCGCAGGTAGGCGGCAATCACGGGTTGGGAAGCTCTGAACGTGGGAGGGTTGCCACCATTTTCGAATGTATTTCCGAGGTTGAATCCATCTCCCATTTCAGCGATGACCTCAGCAGCAGAAGGAAACGAGGCTTCAGAATCATCTGTGCTGTTGGGTGATGAGTCGCACGCCAGCAACAAGAGACCTGAAAAAAGGAGAAGGGCAAACCGCATGGTCATCCAGTACAACATTGGGTGGGGAGGTGCCAAAACCGAGTTTCTCTGTGTATTCCTGAGTTGTAATCAGGATTCTTTCCCCGGTGGTCGAGCTTCTCTTTGAGGTGTAGGGACTTCCTGACTTTCCTTGGTCCTCTAGGTGATGAAAAAGAATGCTCACGAATCTTGCCTTGCGGATATGCAATCGGCAAAGAGCGGCCGTATCAACAAGATCAGCGAAGCTTCAGTACTGCCGCGGGTTCATGCGTCACGTAGCGCTGGATATAACGTCTTGAACCGCTCGTGGGCTCCAGCATACCGATCGGCTGTTTGAAGGTCCGCCACGATGGGGCTGCCGGTTCGAACGACCTGACCGGTTGCTTCGCCAACAGATTGCCAGATCCCAACGCCAAGTCCTGCAAGCATGGCTGCTCCGAGCGCCGCACCTTCCGTAGTCTGTACAGGCTCAAGCGTCGTACCCAATACGTCGGCGAGCATCTGGCCCCAGAATGGACTCTTGATTGCACCACCACTGACCCTCATCGACATCGGTTTGGGAATACCACAGTCAGCGAGTAGCCGCTGATTATCCAGAAGTCCAAAACTGACGCCTTCCATGACGGCCCGGATCATGTGACCGCGACCGTGCGCCAGGGTCAATCCAATGAATGCGCCGCGAGCGTTTGGATCCGCGTGAGGCGTCCGTTCTCCGCTCAGATAGGGAAGAAACGTCAATCCGTCGCAACCGATGGGCACCTGTGCGGCTTCTTCCAAAAGCGCATCAAATGAAACATCAGGTGCCAGTTTTTCCCGAAACCACTGCAGACTGCCTGCCGCCGACAGCATGACACCCATGACATGCCACAGGCCAGGCACAGCGTGTGGGAAGGCGTGCATGCTACCTTTCGGATCGGTGGTTGGTTTTTCGCAGGAAGCAAAGACAACACCCGACGTGCCAATGGTCAGGGCGTGGGTGGATGACGATACGGCCCCAACTCCGACGGCCTGGGCCGCTTGGTCGCCGCCACCTGCAATGACCGGCACGCCTGCGGGTAGGCCCGTAGCCCGGGAAGCCGGGCCGGTAATATGCCCTGTGATCTCTGTTCCCTCATGGGTGGGTGGAAACCAGTTGTTCGGGAGGTTGAGCGCTTCGAGCAGGGTTTTGCTCCAGGTTCGCTTATCCAGATCAAGAAGCAGAGTGCCTCCGGCGCCAGCTCGATCCGTGGCAAACGCGCCCGTAAGTCGCAAGCGGATGTAATCCTTGGGAAGCAGTACGTGAGCGATGCGGTCAAAACATTCGGGTTCGTGGTCCCTCACCCAAAGCAGCTTGGGAGCCGTAAAACCAGGAAAGGCATCGTTTCCACTGATCCTGACCAGGGCGTCCAGTCCCACGTGCGATCTGATGGCTTCGCATTGAGCCGATGCCCGCTGATCGTTCCACAGAATAGCAGGACGAATGACCTCTTCGTTGTCATCCAAAAGAACAAGCCCGTGCATTTGCCCCGTCAAACCCACACCTACAATGTCCGATGCAGTCACTACCGGATCGGAGAGAACCTGCCCAATTGCGCTGCACGTGGCCACCCACCAAGCCTCTGGATCTTGCTCACTCCAGAGTGGATTCGGCGTGGAGAGTGCATGGGGCGCGCTGGCCATGGCCTGAACCTTGCCATGCTGGTCCAGCAGGAGCGCTTTACTGGCCGTCGTGGAAACGTCTATTCCGAGCAGCATGATGCGATGCGATTTCTTGGTGTCGGATCAGTATAACCTCCCTAGCCGAAGATATGCGAGACGTTGAACGCTTCTGATAATCCTGGACCCATCAGGTTGAGACAACCCTCCCAAGTTGCTCATTAAGGGGCTTCTCAATTCATTAATCGCTTATGCGTCGACAGACCCATCCCCACACGCCCATCAGGCATGCTCCAAAAATGAGCCCCTCCATGCCTGCCAGTGCCGCCTCAGACCATCGACTGGCATCCAGTTGGCCGAAGAGCGGCATCAAGGCGTTCCATTCCAATCGGGATTCGGAAAAGGATTCGGCCAGCAATCGTAGGCTCCCGCCCATCAAGTGCCCGCCGCTCAAGGAGAGGGCCAATCCAGCGGCGCCCGTCAACGCACCGGAGCCAAGGGCCCCAGCCATGCGCGCACTCATCCGGGGGCCTTCAAGGAACCGTTCCCCGAGCAGCATGCCACTTGCGATGGCCAAACCCAGGACAGCTCCCTCGAATCCACCCGTCATCCCTGAAGGCGCCTTCCCAAAAAGCAGATTGAAGGCATCCAAGCAGAGCATCTTTGCCGCGCCACCTGTGAGGAGACCGCCGGCTCCGCAACCCAGCATCAACCACAGCGCACGGGATTGACCAGTAGTCTTCGATAGTGTCCAGCCTGCAATGAATCCAGCTCCTATACCAGCACCTCCTGTGGTCCCCACCAAAACGTTGAGCGTTATCAGAACCAGCAAGGTGGAAAGCGTACCTACGCCTGCTTCAGGGGAGGACAGGCCAAAGCCGTAGAGCATTCCCCCGATCAGCCCGGCGAGAGCACCCCCAGCAGCCCAGGCTGCCCACCACGCGAACAGCCGGCTCGCGGTTGTTGTCTTGGTGGATTGGAGCGCGGGGTTCGAAGGGATGGCCGTCGTCGCACTCAACGACGCATCGTTTACCAGGGAAACGTTTCCGACAAATCGATATCCGTGCCTGGGGACAGTCTGAATGAACCTGGGTTCGCTGGCGTCATCATTCAATACTCTGCGCAGTTCCTTGATGCATTGGGACAACGCATTGTCGCTGACAACCACATCCTGCCAAACCGTGTTGAAAAAGTGATCCTTTTCGATCAGATGGGGGCTTCGCTCAACCAGCAGGATGAGGGCGTCCAGATACCTTGCGTTCACATCGATGCGCTCATCCACATTCCAGAGTTGCCGATCTGCCGCGTCAAGCGTATGCGTACCGAACTGATAGCGAGGAGAAGGATTCACAGGCTGTATTCCGAGATGCTCAGGAAAAGATCAGACTTTGCTCATGGCCATGATGGGCAGATTCGTCAGTTTTGTGTCGAGGGCTCGGTTCGCGTTGGACAATCGTTTCCATGACAACTGCCGCCGTTCCTGACAACATACGATTCCTCGAAAGTCAACCACACGCCATGCCTTTGTTTCTCGAATTTGCCATGCTTGGGCTGTTCATGTTCGGACTCTTCGCCACGTTCCGATATTTGGTGCGCAGGGCCGCCGGAAATAAATCCTACAAATCGGGGGTAGCCGTGGCCTTGTTGAGCGCCTTTCTGCTGTTCTGGGTCAACGGTGCGGTAGGCATCATCGGGTCGGAAAACAACGATGCGAATATGCTGTACTTCGCATTGCTGGTTGTCGTGTTGGCCGGCTCGCTGGTCGTACGGTTCGAAGCAAGCCAATTGCGATTCGTAATGGGATTCGCTGCCTGCGCCATGGTCCTGATCGCCTTTTTCGCCCTCGGGTTTGGAATGGGTGTATCGGGTCCAATCTGGCCGTGGGACGTGGTGTGGATCACCTTGTTCTTCTCGGGCCTGTGGTCGCTTTCGTCGTGGTTCTTTCATCGCGCACTGCAGGAGGGAGCCAGAGCTGAAGACCGATCTCCACTCAATGAAGGAGGTGCTTTATGACACGGTCCAAGTCCAATTGGAAAAAGGCTGTGGCGCTTGCGATGCTCATCCTCGGAATGCTATTGATGCTCTTCATGATCATTGTTGAGGACGAGCCGGGCGCCGTACCGTTGATGATGATCGTAATGGGAAGCGGCTATTTGATATGGAGGGCCAGGCGGCAACGAAAACAAGAGATCTAGGTGCTCAATTCACCTCCACTATCCGATGGCCCATCATGTGCTGACGGACCGTGAATCTTCAGTAATAAACCGGGCGGTTCATTGACGAAAGACAGTCGCGTAGCGATCATGGCAGTCTGGGGAATTATCCGTTCAACACCGATCAGAGGACGCTTAATGAGCACGAATGGCAAGTGCCCGTTCACGGGGGCAATGACCACGAATCAGGGGACGGGAACGTCGAATCAAGACTGGTGGCCAAACCAGTTGAATCTGCGGATCCTGCATCAGCATCAGTCAGCTGAAAGCCCCATGGGGAAGGAGTTCGATTACGCAGAGGAGTTCGCAAAGCTGGACTATGACGCCCTCAAGCAGGACCTCTATGATCTGATGACGGACTCCCAGGAATGGTGGCCGGCAGATTATGGTCACTACGGCGGTCTGTTCATTCGCATGGCCTGGCACAGTGCAGGGACGTACCGCACGGGTGATGGACGAGGAGGATCAGGGTCCGGCATGCAGCGCTTTGCACCGCTCAACAGCTGGCCAGATAACGGCAACTTGGACAAGGCACGTCGTCTACTTTGGCCCATCAAGCAGAAATACGGCAACAAGATTTCGTGGGCTGACCTCATGATCCTGGCCGGCAACGCAGCGCTGGAGTCTATGGGATTCAAGACGTTTGGCTTTGCAGGTGGTCGCGAAGACATGTACTCCCCGGAAGAAGACATCTATTGGGGAGCTGAGACAGAGTGGCTGGGCGACAAACGCTACAGCGGTGACCGTGAGCTGGAGAATCCGCTGGCTGCCGTTCAGATGGGTCTTATCTACGTAAACCCGCAGGGTCCGAATGGAAACCCTGATCCGGTTGCCTCAGGCCGCGACGTGCGCGAAACGTTTCGTCGCATGGCGATGAATGATTACGAAACGGTGGCCCTGACTGCCGGCGGTCACACCTTCGGTAAAATGCACGGAGCTGGTCCCGAATCAAACGTGGGACGTGAGCCAGAGGGAGCGCCGATCGAAGCACAAGGATTTGGCTGGCTGTCCTCTTTTGGAAGCGGAAAAGGGCGCGATACCATCACGTCCGGTCTGGAAGGAGCGTGGACTCCCAATCCGACTCAGTGGAACATGGATTACTTCCGCGTTCTATTCAAGTACGAGTGGGAGACTGTGAAAAGTCCGGCGGGTGCATGGGTCTGGACACCGATTGACATCGACGAAGCCGACATGGCTCCCGATGCAGAAGACCCGACCAAAAAGGTACCGATCTTCATGACCACCGCCGACATGGCCATGCGGTATGATCCGGAGTACGAGAAAGTATCTCGTCACTTCCTGGAGAACCCGGACGAGTTTGCAGATGCATTCGCCCGCGCATGGTTCAAGTTGACGCACCGAGATATGGGTCCGAAAGCACGGTATCTGGGACCAGAAGTGCCCCAGGAAGAGCTGATCTGGACGGATCCGGTACCAGCCGTCGATCATGAATTGATTGATGCGGACGATGCCGCAGATCTTAAGACAGCCATCCTCGCTACGGGTCTCTCCGTACGCGAACTGGTCTACACGGCTTGGTCCGCTGCGTCCACCTTCCGTGGATCTGACAAGCGCGGTGGTGTCAATGGCGCTCGAATCCGACTGGCTCCCCAGAAGGACTGGGAGGCCAATGAACCGGATCAGCTTTCCAAGGTGCTCTCCGAGCTCGAAGGCATTCAGGCCAAATTCAACGGCGCGCAGTCCGGAAAGCGGGTATCGCTGGCGGATCTGATTGTGTTGGGCGGTTGTGCCGGCGTCGAGCAGGCCGCGAATGATGCTGGATTCGAAGTAAGAGTTCCGTTCACGCCCGGACGTGCAGATGCGTCGCAAGAGCAGACGGATGTGGCGTCCTTCGAGTGGCTCGAACCGTATGCCGATGCGTTCCGCAACTACCAGAAGGCGGAGTACGCGGTCACGGCGGAAGAAATCATGGTCGACCGGGCGCAGCTCATGGGCCTCTCAGCACCGGAGATGACGGTATTGGTGGGCGGTATGCGCGCCATGGGTGCCAATTTCGGGGGCGCTTCCCACGGCGTGTTGACCGAACGGGTAGGGCAGTTGACCAACGACTTCTTTGTCAACCTGCTCGACATGTCCACAGCATGGGCGCCGTCCGCGGCGTCACGCGACCAGAAGAACCCCATGTTCTTCGATGGGCGCGATCGTTCTACGGGCGCTGTCAAATGGAAGGCTACCCGCGCCGATCTGGTCTTCGGATCGAACTCGCAGCTGCGGGCCATCGCCGAGATCTATGCACAGGATGACGCCCAGGAAAAGTTCGTTGGCGATTTTGTCAGCGCCTGGGCCAAGGTCATGGAAGCCGATCTCTTCTAGATCGCACAAGACCAGCAAACCACGAACGTGGCGAAGCGG
>CALIKL010000007.1 GCA_938018055.1 uncultured bacterium | reverse complement strand
ATCCAACTGGATACGTCAAAGAGCGCGACATGGTGGTCTGAGCCGATCAGAAGCTGGGATTGAATCGCAGCCACACGGATGGCTTGTAGTCGGTCCCCAGATCCTGCAGGGGCCACGACACTTCGAGGCGGACATTGCGGTCATCCAGTGCCAGACCAAATCCAGCCGAAGCAAACATGTCCTCTACGGAGAAGACATTACTGCCCGCCTGCAGATTCGTCCAGCCCGCATCGAACGTACCGAAGAGCGTGATATCATCAAGGATCCAGTCGGCGATGTCCGGGTCGTAGAGCGACAGCTCAGCATTGGCCAGTGCCATGCGCGTGCCTACGAACTGGTTCTGACCGTATCCACGGACCGAGCCAATCCCGCCCAAGGTGAAGGCCTTCTGTGCAGGCACCGAGCCCTCGGTAAATCCACCGCGGAAACGCAGGCTGAGTCCTGCTTCAGGTGCGAGACGAGCGTACGTCCGCAAATCGCCGAGGTAGCGTGAGAAGTCGAAATCGCCTCCGAGACCTTGGCCAAGTTCGGCTTCCAGACGGAAGGCCACACCCTTGGGCTGGTGATTCCGAGTAGTGATGCTTCCTCCCTCGAATGCAAGCACCACCGAGCTCATGAGGCCCTCAGTGATACCAGGATTCGTCCGGAAGTTACCCTCGCCAAAGATGGACCAGTTCGTGTTCCGGCTCAGCGAGCGGTATTCCTCGTTCCGATAGGCGGCACTGAGTTGAGCGTAGCGAGTCAGTCGGGCGACCGCATATCCCGTCCAGCCTTCTGTCTGATAGTAATCGAAGAAGTCATGTCGGAAAAAGAACGATGCGGCCGTGTTCTCACCCCAGGATGCCTTCCAGAGGTCGTCCGTATCGGTGTTGCGCTGGTATGAACCGCCAATCTTCAGGTCAACGTTAGGCGTGTGTTGGCGACTTCCGAAACGGGTCTCGGCACCAATGCGATACTGCCATTGATCCAGGGCAAAAGCGTAGCCTCCCTGGCCATAAATGCGTCCGCGATCCCAGCTCGACCACTCCAGTGGAGCACGCGTCACGCCCAGGAAAAGGCCCTCGACCCGGTTGTATCGGATGGAAGGAATGTTGCGATACCAGGCCTGGGTCTGATAGGGCCACCGCTGATTCCATTCTCCGAACGCGTCGGACTCATTGAACGAGTCGAAACTTCCACTTTTCCAGGTGTCGCGCCATTCATCCCGCCACTCGTCCCGATCGCGCTTCCAGGATCGATTTTCGCTTCTGCGCTCCCAGCGATCATCTTCGTCCCACCAATCGTCGTCGCTGGTCCGGATGGATACACGTTCACGACCATTGCGGATTTCATAACGATTCGGGGCATCTCGTCGGATGCGTACATCATCACCGGCTTCGTCGATGGCATCATCGAGATCGCTGAGAACGGATTCAAGGCTGCTGGCCAATTCATTCTCACCTCGTTCATCCAGCTCCCGGACGATCCGCTGCAGGTCCCGCTCAATCTCCCGAAGCATCTGTAAAAGGTCTTCCTCCGGCATACCGCGGAAGCCCCCTGTTACAGGTCCGCTGAGTGTGAGGCGATCATTGATTGCCAGGATCTGATTATTGATGGGCTCCGCAGTCTGGCGCTGCGTCACATCGCTCAGAAGCCCCATGACCTTCTGGACAGCCGAGACGACGGTTTCGTATTCCGCCGGGACACGGCTGGTGGCCATGTCTTCACGCTGCTGCGCCTGAGCGTTGGATGGAAAGATCAGCCACGCGGCCAGCAGCAACATGCATACGCTACGCGAGGAGGACTGGAAAGATGGGTTGATTCTCATACGTGTCGCCACAGTTTTCTCCCTCTGGATGGGGCCTGTTTGCTGATCGGGGCCATTCAAAGGCCGCAAAGAGAACACGATTGGCAACAGGCGCGATCGGTGTTGTTTCCGCAGGTACGTTTGAGCCCTTGAAACGGTTACACCTTGGTCATCCCCGATTGACCGGACGAAGGAATGCCGGGAGGAAGAGCATCAAGATCAGACCTTGCGTAGCGACCGTGGCCCAGGCAGCCCCTGTTGCCGACATGCTCGGGATGAGCGTAAGGTTCAGTCCGATATTGACGACCGCAGCGGAGGCCAATACCAGTGCCAGCCTGTTTTGCTGGTGGGTGGCTGTCAGATGGGTTATTCCGATCTGATTGATGGCATTGAGCACGAATGAAATCAGCAGAATGCGGAGCAGGCCGATTGCGGGAATGGCTTCAGGGCTCGGGTCCAGGAAGGGAATGGCCCAAGGCGCCAGGATCCATACAATGAGTGCGGCAGCACCTGAAACGATGGCCATGCCCAGGATCCCCCTGGCGAACAACCGACCAAAGGCTCCCTCATCCCCATCACGCAATGAAGAAAGTCGGGGCAGGAGGACCGTGGATACGATGAACGGGAGCAGGATCATCGCTTCCGTGATCCGGAAGGCCAATCCATACTGTCCCGTCACGAGGTCTCCCTCCATCGCTTCCAGCATGATGCTGTCTGTACGGTAGTAGAGCAGCACAAATACCGAGGATAATCCGAGTGGAACGGCGTGGGGTATCGCTTTTCGGAAGAAGGACCACGAAAGTTCACTCAGCCGGAAAGCAGCCATATGTCGGCTCGTCCAAGCGAAAGTCCCCAGGAAAGCCACGCCCATACCCGCGCTCATGCCCAGCATGGCCGACGCAGCGTCCGGCGCTACGGAGAGTGCCCAACTTCCAGCCCCGATCACCAGGGCTTTTTCCACAATGGTCGAGCCCGCCTCGACCTGGAATTGTTCATGGGCTCGAAAGATGGCGCGGCAATACTCCAACAGGTTCCGGAAGAACACGTAGGAACCCGCGAACAACACGACGTCCAGCGCGCCTGTCCCCAGAACATACCGGATGCCCAGACCGATGAAAATGGCCAGCAGCGACAACAACGTCCGCGAGACCAGCAGGTTGGAGAAAAACTGGCTGCTTCGCGACGGATCACATGCCAATTCTCGAATGGTATATGGGGACGACCCGAGTGTCAGCGATCCATCGCAAATGCTCATCAACGCCAAGGCCGCCGTCATCACCCCGTACTCGGTCAGCCCCATATATCGGATGCAGACCAATGTGATGAAAAGGAACCAGGCTGGCTTGACGATCAGATTGGGCAGCGTCATCCACCCCATATTACGTAGCAGTCCACTCAATCCTTTGGACGGGGCGCCGGGTGGTCTGGCTGCGTTGTGGCCCGTATCGTTCATCGGGTCACCTCTCTCTCCAGTACCGATGCTATCAACTCCTGCCATTGAATGCTCACGACACGGGGAGTAAAGGAGGAATTGAAACGGCTTCTCGCAGCCCCGGCATATTGCTTCCACCTATCCACATCTGAAAACGAGCGCACGGCGGCGGCTATGGCATCAGGCTTACGGGCAGGCACCAGGAGGCCTGCTGGATTGGTCGCATGAGCGCCGATCATGTCGGGCATACCACCATCATCCGCTACGATGCACGGCGTTCCCGCAGCCATGGCCTCCAGAATGGAGAGCGGTTGGGCTTCTCGAAGCCAGGAAGGAAGGACGAACAAGTCGGCATCCAGGTGAGCCTTTGCAATCTCCGCCCGACCCTTCAGCAACCCTCTATGATGGACAATGTTTTTCACTCCCAACTCATTGACCTTGGCATGAAAACGCTGCTTCTCGTCCTTCTGGGGCCATCTCCCGACAAATGTCCACAAACAATCGAGTCCC
>CALIKL010000006.1 GCA_938018055.1 uncultured bacterium | reverse complement strand
GCAGTCGTGTTCGACTCCTTATCCTCGGTGACCTCGCTCAACCACGCAGGTCCGCCTTCGTCATGATTGCGCGACACTTCTCCGGTAAAGTCGTTCGCAAATTCCTCTTCTCGAGAGAGGAAACGCCACACCGGTACCAGCAGCACCGCTGCCAACGCGACGAAGCCGAAGAAAGTGATCAATATGACGTCCCAGTATCCTGATGCCATGATGTTATGTTTCGTTCAGATCGCGCCTGTTACCCTGCCTAGGCGCGTTCCATGACGTGTTGTACCTCCTGACGCGCTGCCATGAACACAAATACAGCGACCAGAGGGAGAGTCCACAATCCACTGAACAAACCGTAGATCCCGAACAGGAATGCCATCCCTTGACCAATGAGACTGGCTACATGCGTGGCATTGCGGTAATCCAGCTTCGTAGCAAGGGCCGCTCGCAAGACCCGCCCTCCGTCCATTGGAAAGGCCGGAAGCATATTGAAAACTACGAGCCCCAGATTCACCCACATCAGCATAGCCAGGATGTTGCCTCCAGGCGTCACGACCTGCGAAAGTGCGCGGGTTGAATCGAACATTGTCGAAATGAGAAAGAGGATGGCAGCAATGGCCAAGTTGACGGCTGGTCCCGCAATCGCAATCAGGAACTCCTGCTTGGGCTCTCGTGGCATGTGCTGAAGGCGGGCAACGCCACCGATGGGATACATCGTGATGTCCAATGTCGGAATCCCGAATTCACGAGCCATGAAAGCATGGCCCAACTCATGAAGGACAACGCAACCGAAAACTGCAAGGATCAAGCCCACCCCCATCAGCGCACCCATCACGGTCAGGCCTTGATAGACATAGAAAATGAAGATGCCGACCAACATGACCAGGAACGTCCAGTGCACAAACATATCGATCCCGCGGACCGATCCGAACTTTATGCTTGATTTCACGAGTCTCTGGAGCTGATGAACGGTGATTCGAATGCGTCTCCAAATCCCGATGAGGCCTGCCTTTTGGACGATCCTGCGGTCTTACAGTTGCATTGACATGAGACGGTCAACCCGCTCTTCCGTCGGTGGGTGGGTAGAAAACAAGCTCCGGATACCACGCATTGCACCGGCGAATGGGTTCACAATGAACATATGCGCGGTCGCTGGGCTGCCATCCATGGCGATTTGTTGGCTCCCCGCCTGCAGCCGCATAAGTGCGCTGGCGAGCGCCTTCGGGTTGCCGCAAATCCGGGCACCGTCCCTATCTGCTACAAACTCCCTAGACCGGGATATGGCCATTTGAATCAGCATGGCTGCAATGGGCGCGAGGATCATCATGAGGATGGCACTGATGGCTCCTCCACGATCCCTGTCTCCGCCACCGAAAAACAACGCGAATCGGGCCAGCATGGTTATTGCAGCCGCAATCGTTGCAGCTATCGATCCAGTCAGAATATCTCGATTCTTGATGTGTGCCAGCTCGTGAGCGATCACACCCTCCAGTTCTTCCCGGTTCAAGAGACGGACAATACCGTTGGTGACAGCAACGGCTGAATTCGCGGGGTTACGTCCTGTTGCAAATGCATTTGGCTGATCTGAAGGAATCACATAGACCCGCGGCATGGGAAGCCCCGCTTGCTGACGCAGGCGGTCCACCATGTCAACCAATTCAGGCGCCTCCTGTCGGGAGACTTCTTTGGCCCGGTACATTTTCAGTACGATCGAGGCACTGAACCAGTACGAACCGAAATTCAGTACGACCGCGAAAAGAAACGCGATCACCATGCCCTGATCTCCGCCAAGTGCTTGACCGATCAGGGCAAAAAGGACAATGAGTGCTGCCATCAAGGCAGCCGTGCGCATAGTATTCATGCGTTGAAAAGCTTTCTTCCCAAGATTAGAAGAGGTTGAAACCGACTTTTCCGGAATTCACCTCCATGAAACGATGAGGACCGGTATACGTCCTCAGCCGAGAATTTGTGTCACGACCAACACATCATAAATCGCATGAGTCCACGCTGCCACGCCGAAGCCCCGAGCCAGGAATATGCCGTTCAATGCCAATCCAAATAGAAATCGAAAGGTGAACGAAGCCATGGTGAATGGATCGCCGAGGGCGCCGATGTAGTGGACTGCAGAGAAAAGCAAAGCTCCTATCAGAGCCGCCAAGGTGTACGCCATCCAGCTCTTGGCCATCACGTTGTTCAGCATCCAGAAAAGACCACCTACCAGTACAACCCGGAATACAAGCTCTTCATATAAGCCCGCTCCGATCGAGAGTACGAGCATCATGGGTGTGGACAATGAATTGGCTGCTTGAGCCAAGAGTGGAGACATGCCCGGCGCTGCAGCGAATATCAATCCAACTACGGTAGAGACCATTAGAGCGACAACAACGGCGTACACGGTGCTCTCGCCAACAAGCCAGCTGAACCAGTCCAGTCGCAAGGGAGGACGGCGCCGACGCTCACGGATGAATACCCAGATGCCAATCAACAGTACCGGAATGCCGAGGGCAAACAATCCCGTTCCCCCGAACAGAGCCATCAATTGCTTGACCCACAGATCTGCACCGACACGGATTTGGGCAGAGGGGTCGGTGTTTACGAACAAAATCAGGCTTTCATAGAGAGCAAATAGCGGAAGCGCCGCGAGGAAACCATACGTCGCGGTCCGTGTCGCGCTCCAGTACCCGAACACGGTTTTATCCGCTTTGGATTCCGTACCTGGCATCCCCTCTCCTGTCGTAGCTCCTGCGATATCAGAGCCCGGGTTGACTGAATCAGGATTTCCTGACAGATCATCCCATGATGGTGTTTTGGAAGACATATGACTCCTGAGTGAGTTCTTCTCACCGAACGAGGTGAAGGCTTACACGGTCCCCCGTCGTCAGCGACAGGGTCTCAAACAACTTCCTGGAGCCTTCTATGAAAACCGGATTGCGGGCAGGCGCCGTTTCTATAACCTCAGCGAAAGCATGCATACCACCGTCGGTAGACACCAAGACAACGGAACCGGGCGGAAGCGCCGGATGCCCGATAAGAAAATCGTCGTTTTCGAATGTGCGCCCGGTAGATAGCGTACGGCCCAACAGTGCATCAGGATACGGTCGAATGGAAAATGTGCCAGCTTCGGGCAAGTTCATCGATCGGTTGGATTCCACAGAGCCAGAAGGCACCGTCAATTCCTGTCCAACCCGCAGTGCCGAACCCGAGATACCATTCATATCGCGGAGTCGACCCAGCGAAACACCCTCCTCCTGGGCGATCTTGAACAGCGTATCGCCAGGTCTGACCATGCGAGTTCGAGCAACGCGATCGTCCGGAACAATGATCACCATGCCTGCCTCGAGCGAGGCAGGGAGGCCCGGGTTGATTGTCATCAGGCTATCGACGGACAATGCGTACTGGCTGGCCAGCGAAAACAGCTTCTCTCCCGCTCCCAGCGAAACGGCGACCATACCACCGCCGAGCGGCGTCACGGTACCAACGTCAAAGCCGTTTAGCCCCTCCTTTTCAAAACCACCAAGGCTGTCCTCTTCCACGACATCGATAATGTCGAGGGAGGAATCTTTCGCGTCTGACGAGGTAGCCTCTTCGATAAGGGCAGGCTGATTCGTTGGCGGCGAGATGCGCAGCCGCATACCGGCTCGGATGGCACTTCCTGAAATATTATTCCACGATCGCAGGTCTTGGATACGCAGGTCATGTCGCCTTGAAAGGGAAAAAAGAGTGTCGCCCGGACGAACCGTTATCCAGTCACTCTCCTCTCCCTTTTCCTGCTGCTCGGTCCGCTCCTGCGCCACCGATGCAGCTGGAGACACGGAATGCAGTCCCGCGGAAAGAATCACAACGCAAAGCAGACGACTAATCATCGGATTCGATCTCCATTTCAAGCAGCGCTGACTGAAGCTCGGAACGCGCGTGAAAATCTGTAATGCGCGTAGCGACGGCTATGCCCTCGCGATAGACAGCAGCTGCTTTATCTGGTTTGCCTAGACCGTGCAGCAGTTTGCCGTAGTGGTAGTAGAGTCCGACATAGGAAGGATCCTTTTCATACAGGTCATTGAACGCCATCAGGGCCTCTTCCCAGCGCTTCAATTTGACGTATTCGGATGCCAGCGCGAACCGGACGAAGGAATCATCCGGATCTTCTTTGTGGAAGGCCAGCAATTGATCGAGACGACTCATGATGTTACCAGCCACCCCCAGCGCCACCGCCTCCGAAACCGCCTCCGGCGAAGCCTCCGAAACCACCCCCTCCAAAGCCTCCGCCCATGCCACCGCCGAAGCCTCCGCCCCGATTGTGACCCATACCGCTTCCCCAGAAAACGACCGGGAAATCTCCACGCCGGCTTCTACGATAGCGACCCTTTCCACCACCTCTGTTGCGGATTCCAGAAATGAGGAAGTAGATGAATATGAAAGCCAGGTAGATGAATATGGGATCTATCCCGCCGCCGGATGACGATCCTCCGGAAGATGGTAGCCCTTCGAATTCTCCTGCAGCTGCAGCCATTATCAGATCAACAGCCGCATTGATGCCAGCAAAGAATTGCCCCTGCTTGAAAGATGGCGTGACGACCTCACGAATGATGCGTGAGGCCAAGGCATCGGGAAGCGCTCCCTCCAGTCCATACCCGACCTCAAGGCGGATCTGACGCTCCGCCCGGGAGATCAGAAACACGACCCCGTTGTCTTGGCCTTCCTGCCCTACTCCCCAGACGCGACCTACTTCCAGGGCATACTCCTGAGGATCCATCCCCCCAAGGTCCTGTACGGTGAGCAACGCAATTTGAGTTGAGGTAGAATCCTGATAAGATTGCAGCTTGCGCTCAAGCGCACGCTCCTCAACGGGCTCCAGAAACTCGCCAAGGTCCGTGACCAAGCTTTTCGGCGGGGACGGCACTTGCGCGCTGGCTGGACGGACCCAGCCTGTCATGGCCATCAAGACCATGATAAGCAGCCATCCTGCATGTCGTTGCAGCGTGCACATCAGCGAAGAAGCAGTAGGATTTGAATGACGCGATCAGTTGAACTCAACCGTCGGTGCATCTTCAGCACCCTCTCGAGCCTCGAACGGCGTTTTCCGATCGAAACCGGTAATGCCTGCGATGATGGAGCCCGGGAAACGACGCACCTTTCCGTTGTAGGCTGCTACTGAGCTGTTGTAGTCGCGCCGTGCCACATTAATGCGATTCTCTGTTCCTTCGAGTTGGGCCTGCAAGTCACGGAAAGCCTCCGTCGCACGCAGATCCGGGTAATTCTCTGAGACCACAAGCAAACGGCCAAGTGCCCCTCCGAGGGATTGCTGTGCAGCCATGAATTCCTCCATACGAGCGGGGTCTCCCAGATCGTCCGCAGAAAGGTTGATGGAGGTGGCGCGGGCGCGAGCTTCCGTGACCGCAGTCAGCGTTTCCTGCTCGAAATCAGCAGCCCCGCTGACCGTGTTTACCAGGTTGGGAATGAGGTCGGCACGGCGCTGATATTGAGTTTCGACGTCAGCCCAGGACTGAGTGACGGCTTCATCTGCCGTAACCAATCCGTTGTAGCTTCCAACGCCGGCAAAAAAGGCCAGACCAATTACGATAAGTACAACGCTCGCAATGAGAAGTCCGGGGCGCATGATGTGTCTCCGTTGAGTGGTTCCGTCTCGAATAGATGCCCACAGCATACGGAGCGGATTTGCCGGAGTTTCTAGAGCTCGCGCATCCCTTTGATCTGGAATTTTTGCCCGATGCGACCGATCTGTTCGGGATCGATATCACCCACGATGTTGACGAAGACGGCTTGATCCGAGCCAGCTTCAACAGACATGACAACCATCTCGGCCACGCCATCGCCCACGAGCCGAACATAGAAATGCGTGTTCTCGATGACATCGCGATTTCGCATGACCACGGTCCACCCTTCATCTGCAAGTTCATCTCCCATGGCGGTAGCCAGTCGATCAAACTGCTCCATATTGATTTCTTCGAGGGCGTACCCCAAAACGTAGACGCCGTCAAGCCGGGCCAGCAAGTCTCCCAATTCGGGATCCTCCTGGCGTGAAGCGACCTCCACCATTCGCATCAGAGCTCCTTCGACATTTACCTCGACGACGGCTCGGCTGGAGAAAAAGTCATCCAGATTACCCAGTGAGCGAAGGTTGACGTACCCGTCAGCCTGTGTGCCTTGAGCAAGGGCGCTGTGGAGTGTCGTTCCGCTCAACAAAGTGAGCAGAAGCATCAGTACCCACATCGTGCTTGCGGCTCTACGGCCCGCACGTGCTAAAATGGATTTCGGATTTGAGGTTGCCACGCGCTTCAAGGATTCAGTCCTTTTCGTATTGGATTTCCCGATCATGGGAGTCGTTCAGTTTTCAATGACGGTGTTCATGCCGCGGGCCATGGGGCGTACGACGTAGGGGCCAATTACATCAGCTCCAACAGCCGTTCCTGTCGTCTGTCCAGCATCGGCCAGCACAGCGAGAGCCATCTTGACATCAGCCAGTGCTTGGGTGACTTCTGCGGTTTGACCTGCCGTAAGATTAGCCGAACCCGATGGCGAACGAGCCATCCAGGTAGCTGAGATCACAACAACAAACAGCAGCGCTACGGCAAGTGCTGGCCGGAGTCCGGCGGAGGCCATTCGGCGGAATCCTTCGTGGACCCGAAGGGGAAGCTGAAGCAACCATTCGCGCCGTGCGTGCGCCACCACATGGGTAGTAACGATGTCTGGACAGCGCTCCAAAGCAGCAGAATCCTTTAATTCGCTGAAAATCACGTCCATCGCGCGTGCCTGATCCACTTCGCGGGCAAGCCAGACGTCGTCTGCCAGGATGTGCTCGAATCGGTCCGCTTCCGATTGGCGCAATTCTCCCGCCAACCAGGCTTCGAGCCGGTCGTCTGCCCAGATCCGATCCGGATCCTGAGGGCTTTTTCCCTGCGTCATGTTGTCATGCGTAGTCATGTCGATGTACTTCTCCGAGATCTTTTCGCAGCGACTTCCGGGCGCGGTGCAAATACACCTTTACCGTATTCAGTGGAAGCGTGAGTGCTTCGGCGATCTCTTCGTATTTGTAGCCCTGGATTTCTCTGAGGACCACGATGGATCGGTGGGGCTCTCCCATCCGATCCAGCGCTTCGCGCAGCCTTTCCCTGAACAAAGCCATTGATGTAGCCCGTTCCGGATCAGGTCCCTGATCCGTCAGCACGTCCACCCCACCCACCTCATCATTCTCCACCGGTTGACGCACTTTGCGCTTGCGTACCTGATCGATGCAGGCATTGCGCGCCACCCGAAGAAGCCACGACAATACCCGTTCTTCCTCCAGCGAGGAACGATGCTCCCACAGCCGAATGAATACGTCCTGGGTCACGTCGGCTGATACGGCGGGATCGCGCAGCATGGACAGCACATAGCTGTACACGCGGTCGCGATGCGTACCTACGATCGATTTGAATTGGAGCGTATTCACGCGGCGGCGTGGCAGGTTATTGGTGCACGTACCCGGTTGAGGGCATGCGCGATCACAACGGATGGCGCATTCAAAAGGTTACAATGTTCGGGTTGCAAGCACACCTCTTTCCTGAAACAAAACGGGGATTCGGTCGAATCATGGGGTGCCTGCTGGCCAGAGGCTGTCACGGAGCATCTCTTATTTCTGCCCCTTACTTCCAGCGGTCCAAACCCCATCGATCCATTTTATTTCGCTGAGTCATTCATGAATACCGGATTCAGACGCCTTCTCCTGCCATTTTCGCTTGTTCTTGCCCTGGGAACAGGCCTGGGACTCTCAATTGACAGGTTCTTTGGTGAAGAAGACACCTACGAGCAGCTCCAGAAAATGGAGGACACGTTCCTGCTCATCAATCGGCAATACGTGGAAGAAATCGATCCGGCCGTATTGGCTGAATCGGCGATCCGGTCCATGCTCAGCGAACTGGACCCTCATTCTGCCTACATCGATGCCGAATCGATAGGTCGTGTTCAGGAAGATTACCAGGGTTCTTTCGGCGGCATTGGTATCTGGTTCGAAGCACCACCGGAAGACACGGCCAAAGTCACATCCACCATTCCTGATGGCCCAGGCGAAGCCGTCGGTCTCATGGCTGGCGACCGGATGTTTGCCGTAGATGATTCCGTCATCGTCGGAATGGGCAGTATTCCCATTCAGAATCTGATTAAAGGTCCTATCGGCTCAGATGTCAGGATTTCCATCAAACGCCCTGGTGTAAGCGCACCTTTTGACGTAGTCATTGAGCGAGCATCCATTCCGCTCTACTCGGTTGATTCATCCTACATGATGGATCCTCAAACCGGCTATGTCCGCATCGGCCGTTTTGCCATGACCACCCATCAGGAATTTGTCGAGCATGTCACCCGACTCAAGAATCTGGGCATGGAGCGACTGGTGCTCGACCTGCGGGGTAATCCGGGTGGTATCAAGGAGACGGCCGTCCGTATCGCTGATGAAATGCTTGACGGCGCTGGAGTGATCGTGACAACCGAGGGCCGTGTGTCCCAGGAAAACATCATAGACCGCATCTCACCAGGCGGACTTCTCACGGAAGAACCGGTCATCATCCTGGTGGATGAATACACGGCCTCGGGAAGCGAAATCATTTCCGGAGCCGTTCAGGATCATGATCGAGCCCTGATTGTGGGTCGTCGGACATTTGGGAAGGGACTGGTACAGCGTCCGTTCCGACTGCGTGATGGCAGCGTCGTTCAAATGACAGTGGCACGGTATTTCATGCCCAGCGGTCGCCTGATCCAGACGCCCTACGAAACCGGCAATTCAGAAGACTATTATGCCGACAAGTTCACCGACTATGAAGCTGCGACATACCGGCCCGAAGAATACCTGGCCGATATTCCTGATTCGCTTCGATACAGCACGGATAATGGCCGTCTCGTCTTTGGAGGTGGAGGAGTGATGCCCGACATCGTTATCCCTCCCGATTCAACATCGGATCTGAATGCTCCCATTGTACAAGCTTCCATTCGACGGGGATGGGCTTTTCTGTACGCACGTCAATTCATGGATACCTCGGAAGGCCTGGCCATGCGTCAGCAATGGGCCCCGTCGCCCGACCGGTTCTTCAATGAGTATGAAATCGATACCAATCACTGGAATGGATTCACCTCGTATGCTCAGGAAAACGGGCTCGCAGATGCCGATGAGAACGGAGAAGTCATGTTCTCCCTATCAGACCTTGAAGCACATCGCGAAACGCTGGAGGTCGTCTTGAAGGCGCGCATGGCGCAGCGACTTTATCGTAGTGAGGCCTGGTATCCCGTATACAACCAGATCGACCCGACCATCGGGCAGATCGAAGCGTTGTGGGTGCATGCTGTTTCGCTGGCAGAAAATGGCACGATGGCTGCCAACTGAGGCTTCCATGCAGTATCCATTCCGGATTCCTGTCGACGTATTCCTTGGCCCGGGCTGCTTGTCCGGTTTGCCAGACTATCTGGCGAAGAAGGGACACGCTCGCATCCTGGTCATTTCTGATCCTTCCGTGTCCCAAACGGGCTGGTTTACCTCCGTTGCCCAGCAGCTACCTCCTCATGACCTGATTGTGGACGTCGAACCCAATCCCCGCGTTGCCACTGTGGATCGAATAGCCGCCCACGCCAAGTCAAGCGGAGTAGAGGTAGTGCTCGGCATAGGAGGAGGAAGCGTCATCGATGCGGGGAAAGCGGTAGCCATGCTTCTGGCCAACGACGGATCCATCATGGACTTCGTGGGCAAGAACCGCTTCATGAACCCGGCAAGACCCTTCATTGCCGTCCCGACGACGTGTGGCACCGGGTCCGAAGTGACATGGGTCTCTGTTCTTTCAGAACCGGAATCTGGCACCAAGTGGTCCGTCAAGGGAGACAAGATGTTTCCGTTGGCTGCCTTCGTAGACGCCGACGTCTTGGCTACCCTTCCGCCGTCTCTGATTGCTTCGACGGGAATGGACGC
>CALIKL010000005.1 GCA_938018055.1 uncultured bacterium | reverse complement strand
GGCTGCATTGGCGGCGCACAACGTTTCAGTTTCTGTTCGCGGATCGGCTATCCGGATCGCACCCCATGTGTACAATGATGAAGAAGATGTGCTCGCTTTAGTGGACGCTCTTGAGGGGGCTACTGTGTCCTGAAGGGGTGTAAATGGGTGGAACTCCAATTCGGCATACCCCTTGAAGGACGGTCTGACACGAACGCATTCCTTCGCACAATACCGCGTCATCATGCGCATACTTCGTTTTGAAAATCGGGCTCGGGCTTTCGCACGCTCCTCCCTGATGGCGCTACTGCTCGTCACGGCCATGGCGCCGACGACACAGGCGCAAGTGCGCTCCTCGGATGAGGCGGATACCGAGCGTCTGGCTACCAGGCTTTCGTCGCGATACGACGCCATCGATACCATGCGACTTCGCTTTGTCCAGACGGCATCGTCGGCTTTCATGGATACCGATGAGCGTTATTCCGGACAACTGACATTCTCGGACGTAGCCTATCGCATCGAGACGCCCAATCAAACCATTGTCACTGACGGTATCACAACCTGGGTACACAATCGCTCAGAGCGTCAGGTCATCATCAATGACTTCGTCGAGGATGAGTCATCTTTTTCGCTCACACAGTTCCTGGGGAGCTTCTCGGATGACTATCGAGCCACTTATCAAGGAAGCGAATTGCTCGATGGAACAGGTCACGAGCGGCTCCGACTGTACCCGCTGGATGATTTCGCCGCTTTTCGACAGGTGGATCTCTGGATCCGGGACTCCGACGACCTTGTGACCCGTCTCATTGCTGTGGACCTCAATGATGTTCGCATGGTATTTGAACTTTCAAGCATAGAAGTAGACCCGGACCTGGATCCGGATACATTCATGTTCCAGATTCCTGACAATGTGGAACAGGTAGACTTGCGAGAAGAAGGCTGATGGCCAAGAGCGCCAAAGACGTAGCAATCCAAGTCGGCAGCTTTACAGTTGCGGGTCTGTTGATGTGGCTCGCCCTCAGGGGGGTGGACTTCAACGCGGTCGTCACTTCCCTGGCGCAGGCCAACTATTGGTGGTTGCTTCCGATTGTGATCGTCACCTTGCTGAGTCACTGGCTCAGAGCCGTCCGTTGGTCCCTGTTTCTGGATGCAACCACCGCATCGAACGCGGCGACCCCCGCCAACGATGTGGCCGCGCCCGTTTCGCGGACGAATGCATTTGCCTCGGTGATGGTTGGGTATATGGCCAATTATGCGGGTCCGCGCCTCGGAGAAATCATTCGAACAGCAAATGTAGCCCGTCAAGAAAAAAGGCCGTTTTCAACCGTCCTCGGTACCGTCGTCATCGAACGATTACTGGATATGGTGACATTCGGATTGCTGCTGTTGACTCTTCCGCTGGTATTCGCGGACCAAATTGGAGATCTCTGGACCCTTTTGACGGCTCCGACCCAGTCGTGGATCGAAGCGTCCTCTGGCGTGGTGCTGATTGGTCTTCTCGTCGCGCTGGTCATTGGAGGCGGAGCAGGGATCTGGTTCCTGATTCGCGGAATCAATAACCCTTCTTCCCGCCTGGGTGCGCTCGCCGAGCATTTCCGCGAAGGTATGCTCAGTCTGCTTCGGACTGGAAAACCCGTCCAGATCACCGCATATACCATCGGAATGTGGATCTGTTACGGTTTCATGGCCTGGCTTCCGTTCATTCTGCTCGGCCAACACCTGACCTTTGATATCGGCCTGATTGCAGCCTGGGGGCTGATGTTGATTGGCGCATTCGGAGTCATCATACCCTCACCAGGAGGCATTGGAACGTATCACTTCATCACGATCCAGTCCCTTGCGCTGTTGTTCTCCATGCCGCAAGCTGATGCTGCAGCGTACGCACTGCTGACCCACACGGGTCAGATGATCATCTACATCGCTGCTGGCTTTTTCGGCCTGCTTTTCATGGGAAACAAGCTCACCGCTACCACACCACCGAACGAATCGTAATCCATCGATCAGACGCATGCATCGACTTTCCATCCGTTCGCGTTTTCTACCCATTGTCTTGACCTTGCTCTTGGGGACATCAGGCCAGAACGAAGCCCATGCCCAAGTCGCTCCCAAGGTTGATCCGTCCCTTATCCTGAGTGGCCCCATCCGATCGGTCGCCCCTCAAAGCGTGCCGGTCGAACTCGTCCGCGTCTTCCTTTCTCTGGAAGCTGATTGGACGCGCTCGGCTGGAACAGCCTCCATTTGGGCAGCCGCGGGACCCGATTCTGTCCTGATTCTCAATGTGGCTGACCTGGAAGTACTCTCCGTTTCCACACCTGAGTTCGAGGGCGACCCGAATTGGCGGGTGGACCGAGGAAAACTCCACATAGATGTACCAGAAAGCGCGGTTTCGAGCTGGCGCGTGGATGTGTCATATCGAGTGGCCAGCGCCTTGCGGACCTATCAGGCTTCTGGCGACGTTGCGGCGTTCTGGACATCATCTCTGCCGGGGCGGGCCACGTGGATGCCACTACCGGCGGATGAAATTGCAGCGGCAGATTACCACGTATCCATCGCGGCACCGGCGGATTGGCAGATTCTCATTTCCGGGGAAATGGACGACCCGACGCTCGAATTGGACGGTAGAATGATTGCTCGAACCGAGTACTCGAGCGTCTTTCCCCGTGCCGTTGGATTTCTGGCGTGGGATCCAGATGCTGAATCGGGGATACGGAATGGGTCGGTCAGTGAAGTGCTGGCATCCATGGATATGGACGCTGGATGGATGAAAGCAGTACTCGGACTGGATGGCGGCACGGCAATGACCTTGCTGACCGTTGACAGTGAGATGATTCCGGCTGCCTTCCTCGGATTCGGTGTACGGACGACAGGGAGCTTGAATCGGGAAGATGGCTGGATGCGCACCTATGAGGCCCTATGGCGAGACTATCAGCTTGTCGTTACGCCAGCCCTGGGTCGCTTGTCTCCAACTGACTATTGGATCGAGACCGCTTTCAGTGCATGGCTGGCCATCGAACACATCAAACGAAGTGAAGGAGAGGCGGCGGCTGGTTTGGTCCTCGACGAACTGAGGCAACGCTACCTGAAAGAATCGGCGGTCTACGTCCGGCCCCTTGTCTGGGACCGCTGGCACGTTGCTTCAGACCTCAGGGATCGTCATGCCGAAGCCAAAGGAGCGTGGGTATTCCGGATGCTTCATGAGCGTCTGGGCGAAGATGCCTTCGAAGAAGCCATGACGCGATTTTTCACCGCTGCCCAAGAGGGTGTCGTCGACTCCGAGACGTTGAGAAGAGACATGGAGGTCGTCTCCCGAGAGGATCTCGGCAGCTTCTTCGACACATGGGTTTACGCTGCGGGCCACCCCATTATTTCTCTTTCATACGAGTACAACCCCAATACCGAGAACACCAAGCTTGAACTGACGCAGCACCAGGAAGGCATGCTCGTACCGGAGACGTTCGTGTTCGATGCGGCGTTCCAGTATTCGACCTTGGCAGAGACCAACAGCATCACGTTGCGCGTGGACGAACGAGAGCGAAACACCCAGGTGCCGACCGGTATCGCCCCTCGGTTCATTCATCCCGATGCCCTGGCGAACGTGCCATTGGATTTCGCCTCTCCCCCAGCCGAAAGTGATCTGGTTTCCCAGCTGCGTTACTCTATCGATGCGGCATCTACCATTCGATCGTTGCATCTGCTCGGAGGAGCTTCGCTTGATCCTTCCTTGCTGCTTGGACTGCGCGGGATCATATCGGCATCAACTGATCCTGCGATTCTGGCGGAAACTGCACCCATTCTGGGCCAGATGGCGCCATCATCTTCTGCACTTTCCCTGCTCATCTCCTGGACAACACATGAAAGTGCACGTGTACGTGCGGCGGCTGTCAAATCCCTGACGGCCTTTCCTGATTCCCCCGAGGCCTTTGATGCCGCCCTCGCCGTCGCAAATGCGGGATCCAACGCTCATGAACTTGCGGCAGCGGTTCGCACGCTGGTAACCCTGCGTCCAGCAGCGGCCTGGCCGATCCTGCGCTCCGCATTGGTGACGGAATCCGAAGGTGACTTGGTGCGCCTTCAGGCTCTGGAGCTCATTGGTCCGGGCACGGCTGATGAAGACGATCTTGCAACAGCCGTCCTTCCTCACCTGGAAGGGTCTCCAGATGCCAGCGCCGCGGCCCTGCTGTGCTTGGCCCGGCTTTTTCCAGACGGTCCCCGAACGACGAGGACAGCAGAGGCCTGGTTGACAGACCCGTCATCTATTCGCCGGGCTGCAGCAATCGAAGCCATCGCTTCTCGTGAGCTTGAAGACGTCCCACGAGCGCAACTGGAGTGCGCCTTGAGCCAGGAACCAGACATTGCGCTGAGAAGGCAGATCGAGGCGATTTTGAATCGGTTTGGTGACGTCTGAGACTCGTCTCAAGACGACTCGTCCAGAAGACCAACGACTCGAATCAGCATTGAAACGACTCGCGGACCCGGCCTGACGGTTCAGGTCAATTCACGTTGCACGGCCTGCGCAGCGACCTACTCTTATCCTGCGACGGAAGGGATTCCCCACCGATCGTACGGAAGTCGCCACCGCTCTAAGCCGCCGCCAAGAGAACCAGATTCATACCGCGATACCATGCAGGCAAGGACAAATAACGACCAAGTCAATCCTTTGGATGGCTTGATTAGCGACGACATTTACGATGTACTCGACGACCACAATCTGCTGAGTGAGAAAGGAGTACGGGATTACCAGATTCGGAAGGCATTCAAGACGATGCGCAGCCAGGATGTACCTGCGTATGATGCCATCGAAATGCTGCGGGAAGAACACCCCTATCTGCAATTCGACACGATTCGAAAAATCGTCTACAAACTGAACGGGAATCGTCGCTGAGCTAAGCGACGAGCGAAATTCGACTGCTGCACGCGTTCGCCAAAACGTGTGATGGAATCGGCAGTCGGACCGATTTCAGGTGTCGACAGCTCCTTCGGGTCCTGTCACGCTTGAAAGGTGGGCGCCCCGACCGGCCTTTGCGCAGTATCGCATCGGTTGGTCGGGGTCGTTTGTTTTCGGGACTCTGGCGAAGTCAGTTCACGAGCTGATCCGATGCATGTATGCTTGGAATAGCAGCAGTGCGGCTGCTACGGAAGCGTTGAGAGATTCCACACCAGATTCCATTGGAATGGAAACCCGATAATCGCATGCGCCAGCCACGGAGCGGGACATCCCCTTTTCTTCGCTCCCAATCACCAGAGCCAGCGGTCGGTCCCAATCCATTTCTGCCAGCTTGGTCTCCCCTCCACCGTCAGCTCCGGCAATCCAATAGCCGCGCTCTTTTAGCTGTTCGATGAGCTGAGGCAGGCTGCTCGTGCGGGCCACCATAACCTGGGAAAGCGTCCCAGCCGAGGTCTTGACAGAAGCGGCCGTTACGGGAGCTGCTCCCCGTTCGGGAATAATGACGCCTTTGACACCTGTAGCCGCACAGCTTCGAATGATGGCGCCCAAATTGTGAGGATCCTGGATGTGATCCAGGATCACTACGACGGGTTTCAGAATTCGAACATCGTCGTGGCTGGGGGCGATGCGGCTCAGCATGTCGTCAACGTCCAGATATTGGATCGGGGCGACGGCCAGCACGACACCTTGGTGATTCACGCCTGGAACCAGTTGGTCCAATTTGGCTTTCGGCACGAATTGCACCGGTATCCGCACCTCGCGCGCCAGATGTTCCATGTGCTTGAGCGATCCAGAACCCCCTTTCTGAAGCAGGACTTTCTCAATCCGACTGGCGTCCGTTTCCAAATGCTCTCTGGCCGGATTACGGCCAGCAACATAGCGGGAGCGATCTTCCTCGCGATTTCCTTGTCCCGACCCGCCGCCGAGCCCCTGACGCGCGCTGCCCTTTGATCTGCCATGAGGACCCTTGCGTCCTTTCTGATCTCTTCGAGGTCCTGGCATGCGTCTGGTGTAATGTGATGTTTCAGGGACAAGTTCGCCGAATTCCTGCAAGGTAGGACGGGCTCATGGAAGCCGCCAATCGTACCTTTCCGATGCCTCATAAAAATTCCCGTGCTGCATGTCGTCCATCCGATTCTCCATGACCCAACCGTTGCGGCGCGTTCTGGTAGCGCATGCGCGAGACTGTTTCCGTTCGCAACAATGGTTGGCTGCCCATTGGAAACCATTCCATTTCCTTTTTGAACCCGACTTCGAGGCCGCATGCAATGAATCAGATCGATTCATAGGGATTCTGGAGGACTTCGGCGCCACCGTGGACATCCTCGACCCGGACTGCTGTCCAGGTCTGGACAGCATGTACGTCCACGATCCGGTCATTGCCGCTGGTCCAGGGTTGATGCAGGCCTCCATGGGAAAACTGGCGCGCAGACCCGAATCAGAGGCGGTTACTCAGCATCTACGGTCGTTGGGAATGGAGGTACATACGCTGGACAACCCCGATGCGCTGATCGAAGGTGGCGATGTAGTCTGGTTACGTCCCGACCTCCCTGCGGTTGGCATCGGATTCCGCACGAATCACCTCGGAGCAGATGCGCTCGAGTCCCTGTGTGGAGATTCCATCAGCGAGTTGATCCGGGTTTCGTTGCCCTGGGATCAGGGTCCGTCAGACGTGCTGCATGTGATGTCGCTCGTGTCACCTTTGAGCGCAGATACCCTGCTCGTTCACACGCGTCGCATGCCAGTTGAATTCCGTCAGCGCCTGGATAGAGAAGGTTTTCGGCTGATCGAGGTCCCAGAAGAGGAGTATGCCACGCTGGGCGGCAATGTGCTGGCTCTGGATGAACACACGTGTCTCATCGAAATGGGAAATACACAGACCATTCGTCTCCTTTCAGACGCAGGATTCCAGGTCCTTACCTACGACGGACGCAATATCTCACTCGCCGGATCCGGTGGTCCCACCTGCCTCACCCGACCCCTGCTGCGGGGTTGACAGATCCCGATCACCGGGTGACCATGTCTTGACAACGCCAATAACCCCAATGAGGATGAGCGCCAAAGCGATGAGTTCAGCCTGAGTAACAGGTTGCCCCAGGATCTCCATCGTGTTGTTGACCCGGATCTTCTCGATAAAGAAGCGCTCGGCACCATTGAATACGAGATAGACCCAGAAGAGCCATCCAGTGCGATGCGCATGTTTTCGGAAGGACCATAGAATGGCAAAGATGACCGATGCCATGGCAAATTCGTACAACGGCGTCGGGTAGACGGGTGTCATGGAAAGATCGATCCCGAGGATATTGTTCGGGTACGTCTCTGCCCACAACCACATCGGAATCCAATCCGGTTTGGCGGCTACATCTGCCGCAACTCCCCAGTCACCGTCACCCGAGAGATGACAACCGATGCGTCCAATGCCATAAGCAATGATCAATCCTGGAGCCATGGCGTCAGCTACGGACCCAAGATCCAGTCCCTTCTTTCTGACATATCGCACGACGGCATAGGAACCCAGGACAAGCCCTCCATAAAAGGTGAACCCTCCGGTCGTGAAAATCATCTGGGCGGGTGACCGGAAGAACTGGTCCAGGTTTTCCAGAATGTGGAAAAGGCGTGCACCCAGGAATCCAACACCGATCACGATCATGGTGATGGTCCCCACAACGAAAGAGGGACTGACCGTTACCATCCGTTTGCGTCCCTTTCCCTTATGCTCGGGATCTGGAATTTTCACACCATTCAGCTGACCAATGGTATACATCCGGTCAAATTCCTTTTGCAGGAGCCACGCCCCGACCATAGCCCCCACAGCCACCATGAACCCGAAGGAATTGATGGGAATCGGGAGGCTGAAGCCTAGATAATCAGTGAACAGGTCACTCAGGCGTGGATACATGCGAGCCTCAAGCTTTGACGCGATCTGAAATGTTTTCAAGTCGGACGGGCGACTGCTCCCCCGTCTCCATGTCCTTCAACTGAACTTCGCCGGCTGCCAATTCGTCGTCACCCACGATAGCTACGAAACGAGCTGCTTGCCGATTCGCTTCACGCATCTGCGCTTTCATGGACCGGCCTTTCAGATCGAATGCGACCTCCAGATTCTGGGCTCGCAGACGCGAGGCAGCTCCAAACGTCCAATCAATTGCGGCGTCTCCGAGTGCTACCAGAAAAACGTCGACACGGGCTGCTTCAGGACCGGCAATGCCTTCTGCGGCACAAGCCAGCAGTATGCGTTCCATGCCGGCAGCGAACCCGACAGCCGGAACGACCTGCTTGGATCCCACTTCCTTCGACAGCAAATCATACCGGCCTCCACCTGCAATAGAGCTCTGCGCTCCGAGAAGCGGACTTTCGAATTCAAACGCTGTGCGGCTGTAGTAATCCAGACCGCGAACCAGAAAGGGGTCTTCAACGAAGTCGATTCCCACATCAGACAGATAAGCTTTCACTTGCTCATGATGATCTCGACTCTCCGAATCGATGAAATCGCTCAAAAGCGGAGCATCTTTAAGCAGCGCCTGTTCCTTTTCGCTCTTGGTATCGAGAATGCGCAACGGATTGGATTCGAGTCGTTTCCGACTGATATCTGACAACTCATCTGCCATAGGTGTCAGGTATTCTACAAGTGCCTGCTTGTAGGCAGGGCGGCTGTCAGCATCTCCCAGGGAATTGATGCGCAACGTGTACTGTTGAAGTCCAAGGCCACTCAACACGTCTCGAAGGGATGCGATGGCCTCGGCATCTGCCCGGGCATCCTCAGATCCGATGACCTCAAGACCAAATTGATGGAATTGACGATACCGGCCTTTCTGCGGACGTTCTGCCCGAAAGCATGGTCCGATGTAGTACAGCCGCTGGGTCCCACCTTTCTGCGCAAGATTGTGCTGCAGATAGGCGCGCATGACCGGAGCAGTCACCTCCGGGCGCATGACATAATGCGTTGAACCGCGCTCGAAGGCGAACATCTCCTTTGTCACGATATCAGAGAGGGCACCAATTCCGCGAGCAATGAGATCTGTCGGCTCCAGGATGGGGGTTCTGATCTCTCCGGCACCGTAGCGCGCCATGGTGTCGTGAACAACGGACTCCAGAAAACGCCACATGCGCGACGGGGCGACGGTGTCTCCACCGCTACTGTGACCATCTGGCAAGACATCAAACGTACCCGGAATGGATTTGAACGTCTTCATGGCCTAATTCAACTGGGATTCGATGTCATGAATCAATGTCAGCAACTCCTTCGGATTCTTCGCCGCCAGGACACGCTCTCGTTCATCTTTCTGATTCATCATGCGGGAAATGCGACTGAGAATACGCACATGTTGGCTCTTGGCGTCCTCTTTACCGACGAGCAAAAAGACGATGCGGACGGGTTCGTTGTCCATGGATGCATAATCCACAGGCTCCTTGGCAATAGCCAACGCAGCAAGAATGCCATCTACAGCAGATGTCTTCGCATGCGGAAGCCCAAGGCCCTTACCTACCCCCGTAGACATCGCTGATTCGCGATCCAGTATGGCCTGTCGCATGAGTTCAGCATCATTGACCTCATCGCGATCTGCAATCAAATCAATGACGGCATCGAGCAGACTGCTCTTGTCGGTCGCATCTACGCCGACAGCTACATTGCTCAAATCCAGGAGTTGGGACAGTTCCATGCAGAAGTAGGAATTCGGAATGACAGCCTCAGATCAGAGGCCCAGAATCCATTTATTTCGATGACGGATCAAGGTTAACGAGTTCGGCGGCAATCTACCAAGAAACGCCCTGCGTGTTGCAGGTTTACAAAAAACAGCCCTTGGCGCCGGATAAAGGCTGTCCTATGGGCCCGTTTTGCTGCCGAAAATCGGACAGGCCTACATCCGGACGATATCGATTGTTCGCAGGCGTTCTATCACCTGAACCATGTCTTGAGGCAATTCGGCTTCAAAATCCATCTCTTTACCACTGATGGGATGCGTGAATCCCAGCGATCGCGCATGTAGGGCCTGTCGCGGCAGGAGCGTGAACAGATTTCGGTAGAAGGTCCTGCGCTGCCCCTCGTCCTTTCCATAGCGGATCCGGTCTCCGCCGTAGACGGGATCGCCAAAGATAGGATGGGCAATGTGAGCCGCATGGACGCGAATCTGATGGGTCCGGCCGGTTTCAAGCCTGAATTCGGCCAGCGAAGTATACCCGAAAGGCTCGATCAACTCGTAATGGGTAATGGCATGCTTGCCCTTACCGGATTCCACGGTCGCCATCTTGCGCCGATCGCGCACATCACGGGCCAGGTCCGTTTCGATGCGGCCTTTCTCCGGATCGGGCACCCCCCAGACGATGGCTTCGTACCGCCTGCGTGTCGTTCGTTCGGCAAACTGTTTGGCAAGGCCAACATGCGCCTTGTCATGTTTTGCAACCACTAGTAGACCGCTCGTGTCCTTGTCCAATCGATGTACAATACCTGGTCGCAAGACCGGATCGCCCTCGAAACGAGGAGCCAGATTGATCGTGGAGAGCCCTTCGGATGACGCATCATCGTCATCCTTGTCATCCCGATCTTCCGCGGATTCCACCAAAATGGGATCAGCTCCGATGTGATGAAGCACTGCATGCACAAGTGTGCCGGTACGATGTCCAAACGCCGGATGGACGACCATTCCTGCCGCCTTGTTCACTACCAGGAGATGCTCATCCTCGTAGCGGACGTCCAGCGGAATATCTTCCGGCAGGATGTCCATGGGCGGAGGTTTCATCAACGTGCAAACGATCAGATCACCAGCTTGGACGACGCGGGACGGCTTTTTCGAGACCTCCCCATTGACGACTACCAAGCCATCCTTGATGCCTTTCTGAACACGCGCCCGCGTTGCATTCAACAGAAAGCCCGTCAGGTAGACGTCCAGTCGTTCACCGCCCTGGTATCCAGCGGGGACCTCGTACGTGAATAAGGTGGGTTGCTTTGCCGGTTCGCTCATATTGGAGTTTAGGGTACACCAGTGGAAAGACGAAAAACGGAACAGGCAAGAGTCATTTATCAGTAAACCCATGTTTTTTCGCGAGGCCTTGCAACCCTGGCTCGCATTCCCCGTCCACGAAGTCGTGTACCGAATGGGTCAATGGCAACACCTCTTCCCTTCGGTTTTCACATCTCATGGCATCCGGTCGTCGGTGGGGTCGACCGGATGCCTTCTTTTTTCCGTCCGATTGCGGGCGTTCAGCTGCGCCAGCGATAACGCTGATTGGCCTCAAGTGCTACATGGCCATCCAGGAGCAGATCCAGAAGAACCTCTTCGGCTTGAGCTCGCGGAATACCTGTCATTGAACACAGCTCCTTGAGCGGAAGCGGTCCCTCCTGAAGAACGGCCCGAACGCGACTCTCGAGGGTATTGCCCCGAATCTGCCGTAGCTCCCGACTCCTCGCGACGCGCTCCCCAGATCTCTGCTCATGTGACGGAGGCTTCCATTGCAGATCAGGCTGTTGCGTCAGCATGGTGAAGACGTCGTCTACATCAGAGACCAGGGCGCCGATATTGTCGCGAATGCTTCCGTTTGATCCAGCCGCATTCCGGTCCCCAGGACGTCCTGGTACGATTCCTACGTCTCGCCCCTCGTCCTGCGCCAATCGAGCTTTAATGAGGGATCCGGACCCTTTTGCCGCTTCCATGACAATAGTCGCATGGCAAAGGCCGGCAATAATGCGGTTTCGCTGCGGAAAGTGATGCGGACGAGCACCCGTAGCCGGATGGAATTCACTTATCAGCATGCCCGTTTGTTCAATCTCCGACGCGAGTGGAGCATTCATCTTGGGGTATATCCTGTCCAGACCCGTTCCCATCACGGCAAGCGTCTCTCCGTTTGCATCGATCGCTCCTTGGTGGGCGGCCGTATCGATGCCCTTGGCAAGCCCACTGACCACGGTGACTCCTGCTGCTGCCAGCCGGTACGTCCATGCCCTTGTCAAATCCTGCCCAACGCGTGTTGCTCGTCTGGACCCCACAATGGCCACGCGGGGCCCGTCGCCAAAAGAGCCATGGCCTCGCGTCCACAACCATAAGGGGGGTTGGCTGATGCATCGCAGGATACGCTGTATCGGTGATCAGGAGGACACGTTCACCCGGTTTTCGAGTCCTGAACCGGTGTAAGACAGGCTTATTGACCTCCTTGCCCCGTACCGCCCGGATTGCTTCTATCCCGTTGTGATTCACCAGGCCAGCGTCTCGCAAGGCATCCTTGCTCGAGCGCATCACTGCTCGCGCAGTTCCAAAATGCGTGACAAGACGGGAAATCCGATGCGGACCGAGTCCGTCGATAGAGGATAGCCTCAGCAGGCACCGGAATTCGTCTTCACGCGTTCCCGGATCCTTGGTCGGTGGTGTCTCAATCCTCGAGGTCAAAGGAATGCGCCCGTTGCACATGCGCCCAGAGCGCGTGCCGCAATTCATCCAGTCCCATTCGGGCCACTGAACTGAATCCCATGATCTCCACTCCCTTCGGCAATGCATCGCGAAAATCCCGGATGGCTTGCTCCTTTTCCTCGGCTGGCAACAAGTCCAGCTTGGATAACCCAACCATTCTTGGCTTGGTCAACATGTCTGTATTGAAAGCCTCCAATTCAGAGAGGAGTGTCTCATATTCAGCCGCGGGGTCCTCAGACGTCACCGGAATAAGGAATAGCAAGACCGCATTCCGTTCGATGTGCTTGAGGAATTGAATTCCCAGCCCCTTTCCTTCGGCCGCACCTTCAATGATACCCGGAATATCAGCGATAACGAAGGATTGGAAATCCTCCATAGCCACCACACCCAGTGACGGTTCAAGCGTAGTGAATGGATAGTCGGCTACTTTTGGACGAGCTGCTGAGATGCTGGATACCAGGGTACTCTTCCCAGCATTCGGGAAACCAACCAGTCCAACATCGGCCAGCAGTTTCAGCTCTAGCGTGATTTTGCGTTCCTCTCCCTCTTCTCCTGGCTGTGCATGTCGAGGAGTCTGATTCGTTGCTGACTTGAAAAACGTATTTCCTTTGCCCCCACGTCCTCCCTTGGCCAGAAGGAGCGTCTCACCAGCGCTCAGCAACTCCCCGATGACCGCATCGGTATCGGAGTCTTTCACAACGGTCCCGACCGGGACTTTAAGGAGAATATCGAGTCCGTCTTTACCCTTCTTGTTGTTGGATGAGCCCGAGAAACCATCTTCAGCGAAATGGTGACGGTTATAGCGATGATCCAACAAGGTGTACAGGTGTGTATCCGCAACAAGCGTCACGGAACCCCCTTCTCCTCCATCACCCCCATTCGGTCCACCCTTTGGGATGAACTTCTCCCGACGGAAAGAAACCGATCCGGATCCTCCCTTCCCGCTGCGAACGGTGATCGTGACGTAGTCTACAAACTTCATGCTGCCTTTCGGTGTTGTTGGCTCGGTGGAGTATACTCACAGAACCGGCGGCGGATCGGCCCGAACGTCAATCCTTCGTGAACTGCATGCCCTCTCGGTGGTATGCTGCGCTCTTCCTTCCACATTCCCTCAGACACGTGGCGCAGAAGCTCGTAACCTTATACACAGACGGCGCATGCAGCGGCAACCCCGGTCCTGGCGGATGGGCGGGACTTCTCATGTTCAATGGACATGAACGCGTCGTTACCGGGGCCGAGCCAGAAACCACGAACAACAGGATGGAATTGGCAGCCGTCGTCGAGTCCTTGAAAGTGCTGAAAGAGCCCTGTACGGTAGCCGTCCATACGGACAGCGCCTACATCGCCAATGCGTTCAATGAAGGGTGGATCGAAAACTGGATTCGACGCGGATGGATGACTGCAGGCAAAAAACCAGTCAAGAATCAGGATCTGTGGAAGGCCTTGCTTGCCCTCATGGAAACACACGATGTGAGCTTTGTCAAAGTCAAAGGACACGCAGACGATGAGCTCAATAATCGCGTGGATCGACTGGCTGTCGAAGCGCTGAAATTGGGCTGAAGGGGTCAGCTGGTTGGGGAGATGGTGCCCCGCCCGCTGAGTGACTCGACAAAAGCCGCCGAAAAGGCGTCCGCATCCCCAACCCGAACATCCACGTCAATCTCTGTTTCTTCGGAATAGCGGGTATCCGCGATCACCGTGTCGTACTGACCAATCAAATGCATGGCTGGCGATGTGTCCTCGTAACCAAACCGCAAGGTCAGTCGTTTACGAGGGATTATTTCCAGGATGCGGGCTGCATCGAGTGCCAGGGATGCTGCTTCTCCATAGGCCCGTATCAGTCCGCCGGTCCCCAGCTTCGTTCCGCCGTAATAGCGCGTCACGACGACCATGGTACCACTCAATGCACGCCCTTCGATCTGACGAAAAATGGGCGTACCAGCGGAGTTGGACGGCTCGCCATCATCGCTGTATCGGAATTCCCGGCCTGCCGGGTCGATACGCCAGGCACTGCAATGATGGGTTGCATCATACTCACGTTTTCGGACCCTCTGCAGGGCCTCTTCCGCTTCCTCAACCGAGGATACAGGCAAGGCCTCTCCGATGAATCGAGATCCCTTGACCTTGAATTCAGCGTATCCCGGCTGGTCGAGTACGAGATATGATGCAGCCGGTGTATCGGCCATGAGGATCACTGGAAAGTGGGTTCGAAAGAGGCCGTCAATATAGGATTACCACAAAAACGACGATGGGCGGGGAGGCATTCGCCACCCCGCCCATTGTCTGCACGGAAACCAGAGGTACACGAAAACATGCACCTCAAGTGATAAAGTGTGTCAGGGGCCGATTTTGCGCAGGAAACTATCCTGGCCATCTGCCCACAGACGATTCTGAGCTGAGCGAGCAGGAGCTTCGCTATCGAATCGGCTGAAATAGACGCGATACGTAGAACCGGCCTCGGTATCAACCTGGCGTACCCACGCCTCGGCATACCCACCGGCCAGCACTTCTGCGCCTTCACGTGTACCAAATGATCCAATCTGCAACGTGAACCAGGAGGTCATCTCGATATCCTGTATGACCTCTCTGGAAGCAGGTTGTGGCCCGGGTACCGTTGGCAAGTTGTCTGCGATGGACGCACCCGTATTCATCGATACGGTCCGGCTCTCTTTGGCTACGTGATCAGAGGAGCCTTCCGCTGCGACAATGACAGACTGTTCCAGATCCATGAGCTGCAGATTGACGGCTGCTGGCCCATCGTGGTGAAGACCAATTTGCCGTGCGGCAGCGCCAGAAAGCGTGATCACAGCACCCGATTCGTCTTCCATTCGGTCATTTATGCGAACCACGACGGTTTCGTCGGTATCGACGTTTACAACGCGAACCATGGAGTCGAATGGCAGGGATGGATGGGAGGCTGTCAGCGCACGATGATCGTAGCGCTCACCAGAGGCCGTTATGCGACCGTGTTCGTTGAGGTTTGTCCACGTGGCAATGCCCGACTGATCCTGGGCCAAGGAAGGCAGCGCCAGAAAGAGAGCTGTTGCCACCAACATGGCGAGCAAGAGACCAATGGAGGAATAGAGTTTGCGAGTCGAGAGGATCATGGCTGAATACCTGAGGGGTTGATTGTCCTGCCTCGAGAAAGCCAACAACCGTGCCGACGGGCATCAGGGCGCCAAAACCCCATTTTTTACCAAAACAGGCGAAATAAGGCTGCAGAATTTTCCTCAGAGCGGCAAAATGTTCGCCGCTGTCTTGCTGGGGAAGCTCACAAACCGCGTGACTGGTATCCGATAACGACCGGCTTTACCCGACGATGCGCGTAATCAGATTGATTTCCGACAACACCGTCTCCACACGCAAGCACTCCTCGAATTCCCCCTCATAGACCTGGGCCTTCCCTTCGGAATGGACCTTCCAGGTCAACTGCTCGGCTTTTGCCAGCCCACAGCCCGTTGCCTTGATGATCTGACCGATCACCTCCTCAAACGTGTGTACTTCATCGTTGAACAAAAGCACTCGCCAGGCGGCCGAGACCTCCTCTTCTTCCAGAACCTCGACCAGAAGCTCTCGCTGATGCTCAGGCAGAGGTGAGCTCACTGACAACCACCTCAAAGTCTTCCATCACGGGATTGGCGAGCAATTTGTCACCGGCCTCGCGTGCGATGCGCTCAGCTTCTGCAAGACTTCCCGCTTCAATTTCCATCTGAACGAATTTGCCAATGCGTACCTGGTGTACGCCTTCAAAGCCGAGTTCACCAAGGGCGTGATGCGCCGCTTTTCCCTGAGGGTCCAGGATGGAAGGACGGAGGGTGACAGTAATCTCAGCTTTGAACATGATGATATCAGCGATGGTCGATGACGCCAGTTCTGGGACTGGCTCGATGGATGAACATGCAAAAGATACGATGAACCAGCCAAATCGCGGCCCGTCAATGGATGACTGACGGAGAATTCACCCACCGTTTCGGAAAGCCTACGAGAGCTCTTCCTCAGGGTCCGCATCTCGAATGGCAATAACCATCTGCCAGCCTGCGCGCCCCATTCCAATACCCAGGTACAGAAGCAATACTACGAGAAGAGCAACCTCCTTGAAAATGATCAGCGCAATCAGGGACAAGACCGAAAAAATTGCTTTGGCCGGATACGTGCGTGCGTAACTCGCCGTCGGCTTGGGAGGCGCATCAAAAGGGATGTTCGTCACCATCAGTCCCGCCAGGATGATGACTGTGGTCAGAATCAAATTGAGATCTCCCCTATCCGAAACCCATTCACGGACCAGTTCATCATTCAGGATGATCGCCACGATCACCATGGCGGTCGTGGGTATGGGAAGACCGGAGAAATGAGCGCCCTTCGTTCCTTCGTAGTTGACGTTGAATTTGGCCAGACGAATCGCACCCGCCAGAGCAGGCAGGGAAGCCACGATCACACCGGCCGTGCCCAGATCCTTCAATCCGAAGGCCCAAATCATGAATGAAGGGGCCACACCAAACGAGACCACGTCACACAGACTGTCCAGTTCGACACCGAAAAGACTCGTGCCGTTCGTCAGGCGGGCCATCATACCGTCAAGCATATCAAAAAATGCCGCCAGAAGGATCAGCCATGCCGCATTGTGCAGATCCCCTTCGCTGACCTGAATAATGGCCAAAAAGCCGCAAAACAGGTTCATCAACGTAAAAAACGAAGGGACGGCTGAACGCGGGATGCCCTTCAGCGCTGGTCTGCGACGCGTCTCCCGATAGGTGATCAGGCGCTGCCGAAAGCGGCGCTGCTTGATGCCTGGCCGCGGATTCTTTCTTCGAGAAAGTCGCATCACGATGCCTCCGGCAATCGAGCAATGGCGTGGATACCACCCTGCACCTTGTCATCCAGATCCACAAGAATCTCTGAATCAGGTGGGAGAAGGATATCCATACGGGATCCAAATTTGACGATACCGTAGCGCTCGCCCGTCTCCACCTGGTCACCGACCGTCACATGGTAAACGATACGGCGGGCAACGGCGCCGGCAATCTGCTTGAAAAGCACTCTGTGTCCTTTTGCATGACGAACACCCAACTGGCTGCGCTCATTCAGTTCACTGGCTTTTTCATGCCATGCTACCAAGTAGTCTCCCGGCACATATTCGTCGAACTCAATCGTACCGCCCACCGGGATCCGGTTCACATGTACATTGAGTGGCGAGAGGAATATGGAAATTTGTTTGGCTGGACCCTTGAGATACAGAGGCTCCTCGATATCCTGAATGACCACAACCTTTCCGTCTGCAGGCGAAAGCAAGGTCAGGTCATCCACCTGCGTGAGTACCCGAGTGGGATCACGAAAAAACCAGCAGGTGAATAAGAAAATGAGCGCTCCGAAGGCCGTAACGGCCTGCCCAAGCCATCCGCCGGACAGCCATCCGAGGATTGCCAAGATGATGAACATCGTAAGCGCTCCGAGTATCAGGCCAACTCCTTCTTTGGCAAACATGCAGCCGAGGTTTCAGTGAAGCCGGGCCTTGGCCCGTCGGTGGGTGAAACCACGAAAATACCAACCACGTTTGATTGCCGCCCTTACTCTGTGCAAAATCGTATTCAAATCCTCCTCTCGTGGCAACTGTCTCTTTCCATACCCTGGGCTGTAAGCTCAATTTTGCCGAGACTGGTGCCATTTCAAAGCAGTTTCAGGAGCATGCGTACGACGTCGTGCCATTCGGATCCCCTGCCGACGTTGTGGTTCTGAATACGTGTACCGTAACTGAAGAAGCAGATCGGAAGTGTCGACAGGCCATCCGAAAATCGCTACGAGCCAATTCAGAGACCTTTGTCATTGTCACGGGCTGTTTTGCCCAGTTACGACCGGAGCAGATTGCAGCAATCGACGGTGTAGATCTGGTGCTGGGGGCAAACGAAAAATTCAGCGTCATGAATTACATCGATGCGCTGACCAAGAAGGAAGAGACGCAGATCAGCGTCTCGTGCATTGACGATGTTTCCGTATATGGTGCCGCTTATTCGGCCTCTGAGCGCACGCGTGCCTTTCTGAAAGTGCAGGACGGCTGTGACTACATATGCTCCTTCTGCACCATACCTCGCGCACGGGGGAAGAGTCGTTCGGATACCATCCAGAATGTAATCCGGCAAGCAAAAAGCATCGCCGAAGCGGGATATCGGGAGATCGTTCTTTCAGGCGTGAATATCGGTCCGTTCGGACAAGAGCGGGGTGAATCCCTACTCGACCTCGTCAAGGCATTGGACCAGATCTCGGGTATCGACCGATTTCGAATTTCCTCGTGCGAGCCGAACCTGCTGACGGACGAGATCATCGACTTCGTTGCCGGCTCGCGGGCCTTCATGCCTCACTTCCACTTGCCGCTGCAAAGTGGCGATGACGAAGTGCTGGGTAAAATGCGACGACGCTACCGCAGCGATCTCTACGTGAATCGGGTTCGCCGAATCAAGGAGGTCATGCCGGAGGCCGCCATCGGAGTGGATGTAATCGTAGGATTTCCCACCGAAACGGATGAGCGATTCGAGAACACGGTGTCCTTTCTGACTGACCTCCCCGTTTCGTACCTGCATGTGTTCACGTATTCCGAGCGTCCAGAGACGACGGCCGTGGACCAGCTCGACAAGATGGGCGGTGGTGTAGTGCCCAAGCAGGTGCGGTCCAAACGCAACCGCCGCCTGAAAATCTTGTCCGAGAAGAAGCGGGCTGCATTCTACCGAGCCTACCTGGGAAGCGAGCGCCCCGTGCTTTGGGAAGACGTCAATAGGGATGGGATGATGAGTGGCTTCACGGACAATCATGTCCGGGTGGAAGCCCCCTACGATGCCGATCGGGTGGGTCAAATCGATTCGGTGTCGCTCGACGTCCTTTCGGGCACCGGAAACGTGCAGTCAGCCGAAATGGACCTGCTGCCTGTGGTTTGACGTCCGATTTTCGAACAAACGATTGGTCAACCTTCCTTTCTCCAACTTCATGCCGCCATTCCGCGCTTTTCTGCTTTCCGCGTTTTTGTTGCCGTTCTCAGCTTGCCAGATCCTCGGACCGGATGACCCGGACACGAACAGCGTTTCCGACCATCGGGCGAAGTTCGAAGCCCAGTATGGCCGCTCATACAGCTTCAATGTCATGCGGGGTTGCTTCTGCGTCAATGGCGGCGAACACTGGGTCCAGGTGGGAGACGGCCAGGTCGTATTCGCTCTGCGGGTGTATGATAATCAGCCCGTACTGGCCGATCAGCTGGAATGGCTGGAGACGATGGATGAGGTGTTCGACATGATTGAACGTGCCGAAACCGAGGCCGACCGCTTGGAAATCACCTGGTCAGATGAGGGTTATCCAGCAGAGTTTTTCATCGACTGGATCGAGGAAGCAGCCGATGATGAAATGGGGATGACCATTTCCAATGTCATCGCCGGCATACAGTTGCGGGATTGACCTTTGGTCACTCCGCGATCCGATCCATCGCTCTTCAGATCCCGACGAGGTCATCGTTTCCGCCGAATCTCATCATTGCAACAGCTCCAGGAAGGTGCACTGGCCTCGCCTCCGGCTCGGCCAATTCCCAATCTCTACCTTGACAGGTAGAGATTTCTCATTTCAAAGGGCTTCCTGAATGCTTCGTCGTCGAAGTCTTCGATGAATGCGATGGCTTCGCCTGTAGACTTCATCTCCGGTCCGAGCTCTTTCGGTACCTCGGGGAATTTGTCCCACGAGAAGACCGGCTCTTTGACGGCGAATCCCTCCAGCTTTGATTCCAGCTGTCCGCTCTCGCGGAACGTCTTTAGCTTCTCGCCCAGCATGACCTTGGTCGCAATGTTCGAGATCGGAATACCCGTTGCCTTGGCTACGAATGGCACGGTGCGTGATGCCCGCGGGTTGGCTTCGATCACGTAGACAATGTCATTCTTGACTACCATCTGAACATTGATCAGGCCGATCACACCCAGTCGCAGGGCAATCTCCTTGATGTACTGACGAACCGTCTGCTGCACTTCGTCTGACATGGAGTATGGAGGAAGTACGGCCGTCGAATCACCTGAGTGGACCCCGGCTGGCTCGATGTGCTGCATGATGCCGCAGACCCAGACGTCTTCGCCGTCACAAATGGCGTCCACATCCAGCTCGATACCATTTTCCAGGAAGAGATCCAGCAGGATCACGTTGTCCGGCATCAGTTTCCAGATGCGTTGCGTGTATTCCTCGACCTCGTCCTTATTGATGGCGATGCGCATGCCTTGACCACCCAGTACGTAGCTCGGACGCACGAGCAGGGGATAGCCGATCTTTTCTGCCTCTTCAACGGCTTCGCGCTCAGTGCGCGCAGCTCCGTAAGGCGGGAATGGAATCTCAAGCTCTTTCAGGATGCCCGAGAAACGGCTACGATCCTCGGCCAGATCCATGCTGTCATACGTCGTCCCGATGATCGGGATACCGAGTCGTTCAAAATCGCCAGACAGTTTCAGGGCAGTCTGTCCGCCCAACTGAACGATGACGCCCTTCGGCTTTTCGTGTTCGATTACGTCGCGGACACGCTCGAGGTAGACCGGCTCGAAATACAGCTTGTCTGCCACATCGAAGTCCGTCGAGACCGTCTCCGGGTTGCAGTTGATCATGATGGCTTCATAGCCCATCTCCTTGGAGGCCAATACCCCATGAACGCAGGAATAGTCGAACTCGATGCCCTGCCCGATGCGGTTCGGACCACTTCCCAGAATGATGATCTTCTCCTTCTCGGAGACCTCGCTTTCCGTGTGGGATTCGTAGGAGGAGTAGAAGTATGGCGTTTGAGCGGGGAATTCGCCGGCGCACGTATCCACGACCTGATAGGATGGCTTCACCCCAAGGGATATCCTGCGTGCACGCACTTCGTCCTGGGTCACGTCATCCTGCACCAGATAGGCAATCTGATAATCGGAAAACCCGTAGCGCTTGATCTCGCGCATGAAGGGCTCGTCAATCTGGGAAAGTGCCTTTTTCCGAATCTCGCCTTCCAACGTGACAATGTCCTGGATTTGATAGAGGAACCAGGGGTCAACTTTCGAGATGTCCGCGATTTCCTCGACCGACGCACCCAGCTTGAAGGCGTTTCGCACCTGTAGCGTGCGATCCCAATACGACTTCTTCAGTCGATCCCGGATTTCGAAACGCGCGGTTTCATCACGATCCGCGCCCAGGCCATGGTATCCGTTTTCCAGACTCTGCCAAGCCTTCTGCAGGCTCTCGGCAAACGTGCGGCCGATGGCCATGACTTCGCCGACGGCCTTCATCTGCGTGGTCAGTTCTTCGTCCACGCCTTCGAATTTCTCGAAGTTGAAACGAGGAATCTTCGTCACAACGTAGTCGATGGACGGCTCGAAGCACGCGGATGTCGTTCCGGTGACATCGTTCTTCAACTCGTCCAGCGTGTATCCAATAGCCAATTTCGAAGCGACCTTGGCGATAGGATATCCCGTAGCCTTGGACGCCAACGCAGAGGAGCGGGATACGCGTGGATTGATTTCGATGGCAATCATGCGGCCCGTCTTGGGCTCGAGCGCAAACTGCACGTTGCATCCGCCAGCAAACGTCCCGATGGAGCGCATCATGCGAATGGCCGCGTCCCGCATTCGCTGGAACTGCTTGTCCGTCAGAGTCTGGCTGGGAGCCACGGTGAGGGAATCTCCCGTGTGGACACCCATGGGATCCACGTTTTCGATGGTGCAAATGATGATGACGTTGTCATTTGCATCCCTCAGCAACTCCAGCTCGAACTCCTTCCAGCCAAAGAGGCACTCTTCGATCAGGACCTCGTGAACAGGCGACAATTCGAGCCCACGCATGACCTTCTTGTCGAATTCCTCCGGCGTCCAGACGATGCCGCCACCGCTACCTCCCAACGTGAACGATGGGCGGATAACCACCGGAAGACCACCCAATTCCTGAGTGATCTCCTTGGCTTCGAGAAGACTTTTTGCCACACGTGAGCGGGCCTGGTCGATACCGATTTTTTCCATCAGGTCCCGGAATTGCTGACGGTCCTCGGTAATGTTGATCGCGTCGATGTCGACCCCGATGACATCCACGCCCATTTTTTCCCAGTAGCCCTGCTCGTGCAGTTTGTTGGCCAGGTTCAAGGCCGTCTGCCCACCCATTGTGGGAAGTACCGCATCGGGCTTTTCCTCTTCCACAATCTGTTTGATGGACTCTGGCGTCAAGGGACGAAGGTAAATCTTGTCGGCCGTGACCGGATCGGTCATGATCGTAGCCGGATTCGAGTTTACCAGGACGACCTCATACCCTTCTGCCCGCAGGGAACGGGAGGCCTGACTTCCGGAATAGTCGAATTCGCAGGCCTGACCGATAATGATCGGGCCGCTACCAATGAGAAGGATTTTCTTGATGTCCGTACGCTTGGGCATGGAAGGGTGCGCTTTCGGGGTTCGTAGGTGGTGATCAGGTCAGGGGAAATGAGGCTCAGCGTCCGCCGGCATACACCATTTCAGGGGTCGGCTCGTGGGTCGATTTGACGCCACTGTGTTTTTCGATATCGGCCATGAACTCGTCAAAGAGATACTGGCTGTCATGCGGTCCGGGCGATGCCTCGGGGTGGTACTGCACGGAGAAAGCCGAGCACTTGGCAAATCGCACACCCTCGACCGTCTGGTCGTTGAGGTTAACATGCGTGATGGAGGCGATGTCGTCCGAGATCGACTCCCGATCCACCGCAAAACCGTGATTCTGGGTGGATACCTCCACATTACCCGTCTGAAGATTCTGGACCGGGTGGTTGGCGCCGCGGTGACCGACATACATCTTGTACACCTCAAGACCGGCCGCCAGGGACAAGAGCTGATGACCCAAACAGATGCCAAAAAGCGGAATATTCGCCTGCATGGCCTCTTTCGTCATGGCGATGGCATCGGGCATTGCGCGCGGATCGCCCGGTCCATTCGAAAAGAAGATGCCATCCGGCTGCCAGGCCAAAACGTCCTTGAGTTCGGTTGCCGCGGGAAACACTCGGACCGAGCATCCGCGCGCTTTGAATGAGCGCAGGATATTCTGCTTTACTCCGAAATCGAAGACGGCCACTTTGGGGCCGGCGCCCTCGCAAAAGTCGTAGGCTTCGTTGATCGTCACGCGTGAAGCAAGCTCCAGTCCCTCCATGGAAGGCCAATTCCGGGCTTTCTCGATCAGCGAATCATCATCCAGGTCAAGCGAAGATATGACGGCGTTCATCACTCCTTTGGAGCGGATATGCAGGACCAGGGCTCGGGTGTCAATCTCTGAAATCCCCACCAGCTGATGCTTTTTCATGAAGGCATCGAGCGACTCATCCGTAAGCATGTTGGAGTAGCGCGGAGAAAAGGCCCTGACTACCACACCCGATACCATTGGGGTGCGCGCCTCCATATCGATATCCATGGTGCCGTAATTCCCGATGTGCGGGTAGGTCATCATCATGATCTGGCCGACATAGCTGGGATCGGTAAAGATCTCCTGGTAGCCCGTCATGGACGTATTGAAACACAACTCGCCCCCGGTCTCGCCCCGGAAGCCGACGGCTTTGCCCGTCACCACTGTTCCATCGGCCAGCGCCATTTTGCACGGGGCCGGTGTCAGCAAGAGTTCGTTGTTCTGTGGGTTGATCATGGTTCTGAAGGTCGAAGTCTGCCGCTCTTCAGCGGTTGGTCGAGGGGTACCCTTCCAAAAAGGTCAAAAAAAAAGCCTCCCCATTACCTGTTGGGAAGGCTGTTCATCATGCGGTTCGTAAGCCGGAGTCGGGGTGCTTGCAGAGCACGTGTCTCGTCGTCTTGGGATTAAGCATTTCATCAAAGATACGGCGCCAGTATCAACAGGCCATGGACCTACCCCGGCGTCTGCGATAAATTACGATGAAAGCAGGGCATACGCCCGTCCCTGAACCCATCAGTTATCCACAATGACCACTTGCCGTAGAGCCAGTACGATTCAGCAACTGCCTCGGACCTCGGTAGTCTCCGAGACGTATGTTGGCCAGGCTTTCAGGGGCCCCGGATGGTTGGTAAGGCATTGCTCAGAATGCCCCCGTCCATTCGACACCATTCGATTCTCCGGTCTGCACTGAACAAGTTTCAGAAAAATACCGTCCGTCGGGAGCGCTATCTCCTGCATTTTCTCGGCACGCTCGCGCTGAGCCTGCTTGTGGTAAATGCTTGTATCCTTTTCTGGCCGACACCGACGGTGGACTTCAGCGGTGCGACATTCGACACCCGAGGCCAGGAGGTGATACAGGTGGAGGAAATCCAACAGACGACCCAGGAAAAGCGCAAACCACCGCCGCCCGTTCCACAGCCGCCCGTGGTCATGCCGGATGATGTCGTGCTCGACGATATCGAACTGGAAATCGCCGATGTCGCCCTGGATATGAACGAAGCCGGTTCCGATGAGGAAAATGTCGAAGGGGCCGATACTGGCAATCAGGCTGTTGCAGCCCGGGCCGATCGTAGCCCCTCTCCTGTCCGCATTGCCACACCCGAGTATCCGCGCGAAGCTGATCGGCGCAATCTGCGAGCCGAGGTGGTGGTGGAAGTCCTGGTCGATGTGCGTGGACGTGTGGCAGGTACACGCGTCGTCGAGCGCTATCTGCTGAACAAGGACGGCACAGAAAAAGAAGCCGTCGAGCACATCGGTTATGGCATCGAAGAGTCGGTTCTGAGCGCGGCACAGCGTCATACGTTCAGACCAGCCATTCAGGGCGGTCAGCGCGTCCAGAGTTACTCCATACTGACGTTCAGAGTCGGCCTTGATCGCTGATCTTCGTATGTTTCTGTCCGCTAACCATTGCAGATCGTTGGGGTCATGAACAAAAAAACACACGCCTGCGCAGTCCCATGTTTCAAGGCGAGAGGCTCTCAAATTGGGAGCCATGGGCATCGCAGGAATAAGCCTTCCAGGGTGCGGATTGGAGAAGGCAACGTCTCCGACATCATTCTCGGCGAACGACCTGCATCCTGAAAGCAATCAATGGAGTGCTGTCCGATCTCATTTCAACACTCTCGGTGGCCTCTCCTAAATGAATAATGCCAGCATCGGTATGCCTCCTGCAGTGGTTGTGCAGGCAGTAGCTGACGGATACCGCGCTCAGTCGGAGGATCCGATCCATGCAAAGCATCAGCTGCAGGCCAGTATTCGGGACCAGGTTCTGCCGAGACTGGGGCAATTCTTTGGCACGTTGCCCTCTGAACTGACGCTTACACGTAATGCTTCAATGGCATTGCATATCCAAGCGGTCGGCTTGGATATACGCCGTGGCGACGAGGTGATCATCACAAGTCAGGAGCATCCTGCCGGACGCGCACCATGGTCGTATCGGAGCCTGCGAGAAGGTATTTCAATCAAGGAAATCCACATCCCCAGTCCACTGCCGCCAGGGGAGGATATTCTTGCTCGGTTTGAGGCAGCAAGAACCCCAAAAACGCGAGCGATCTCATTTTGCCAGGTAACCAGAGGAGGTCATCTCTATCCTGTAAAGGAGCTCTGTACCTGGGCACGAGAACGGGGAATTATCAGCCTGGTTGATGGTGCCCAAGCCGTGGGTCAATTCAGTGTGGATCTGAAGAATTTGGGCTGTGACGCTTACGCCGCCAGTCTCCACAAATGGACACTAGCGCCTTGTGGAACAGGTTTCATGTATATCAACCAAGCTTCAGCAGACCAATTCAGGTCAATTTTCAGTGCTGATCCAGATACAATCGTCTATGGAGCGCCGGGCACGGCGGATTTACCAGTCAGAGCAGGAATCGGATCAGCACTGGCGTTTGTTGAGTCCATTGGTCTGGACAGGGTTGAGGCCCGCTGCCGCCACCTATCCGATTATCTTAAAGACCGTTTATCGAACGAAGACGGAGTAACTCTTTTATCCGGAACACGGCATCAGTCCGCTCCCGGCAGCACGATTTTCGAGGTTGCCAGCGTTGATGCCCTCGTGGCCGTTGATCGATTGGCACAATCCAATTTGCACATCGATGAACACCAGCGCGATGGGCACAATGCGATCAGAATCTCAACGCACTTCTACAATACGAAAACTGAAATCGACAATGCAGTGGATCATCTCCTCAGTATTCGCGGGACAATGCATTCCACATGACCTTGAAATAATCTCTCGGACTGGCTATCCCGCCCATGCCCGTATCACCGATGGATACGTAGTGCCGATGATTAAAGAATGGGGAATGGGACACACGTCCCATTCCCCATTCTTCTCAACGATACCTGTCCAGCAACTAATTTGTGGAAGGAATACCAGCGCCACCGGAAGGAGCAAAGTTCCCGTGGATCAAGAGCCAGTCTCCTGACCATGGATCCAGGCTCCAGACGCTAGAAGCGCGTGCTTGGTAGTCTACAATAGTACCGTCGCCCGTCTTGTACTGACCTGCATTCATGTGCGTTGCCACAGCCGTGCGATAATCGCTGTTGAACGTTACATCGACATCAGAAACCTCCAGAGAGAGCCATTCAGCACCTGCTCCAAGGGCCGCAAGAACCTCGTCCTTGGTAGCTCTGTAGCATGCCTCCATATTAGAATCGCAGTGCGATGAATTTGGCGCCAGTAGTGCTGCACGGGCTTCCACGTCAGCCTCCTCATCTGAACCTGACCAGAACGCCTGAACCTGTTCATGGATAGCCTTTGCGAGATTCTCCTCGTTCATGGCGCGCCAGATAGTACCAGCCCGGTCTGCGTACATAGAGGGATTACCACCCTTATCTACAGCTGAGCGGATGGCAGCCCAGGCACCTGCTGTCTCGCCCGCGTTCCATAGTATTTCAGACCGGGAATCGGCTGCATTAGGGCCCTCATGTGCTGCATCGTACAGATCCAAGTAACGAAGAGCCCTTACCATATTTGCCTCTTCAATACCCCAACTAGCATCTGCATAGGCATATGCGAGCATGTTGTAGGCGCTCGCGGCATGGTCTGGATAGGCCTCTACGAAACCCTCCATATTTTCCGCAACGGTACCTCTACCTGTATCCCAAGCGGACATCCAGGAAAAAAAAGCCGCTTCGTTACCCGACTCAACGATGGCCGTTGCAGCAGGCTGCCACGGTTCGTCGCTTTGCATGAGCTCCAACCAAAGGCGCTCATCCGACGACAAGCTCATCTCCGACGCTTCGCTAAGAAGGGCATCTTGAGAATCTCCAGAAGCATTGGCCTGTACCAATTTTGCAATACCGCAGCCTTCATCAATCAGAAGCGCAGCACGAGCCATACCGATGGCCATGGATCGTTCAACATTGATCAACGAGACAAGCGCTTGATCAGCGATTGCTGCCCCGTGATCAGAACAACTCGTATTGCCAAACCAGCTCGATTGAGCTTGAGCGGAAAAACCTAGTGAGGCAAGAAATACCAGACTGAAAAACCGTTTCATATGACCAAGAGGTTGTTTTGAGAATCATTGCGGTTGGCACGTGAAGGTAAAGGAATTTTTTTGTTTAAATCCCACTTGAAAAAATATTTCCCTCAGTTATGCCTATTATTAACAGTTTATTATATGTGTGGGAAAGTAGCAATTTTCAACACTATCGGCCCACACTCTTTGCCATAATTCGATTGCTCTACAAATCATCCATTTTGTGCCCTCGGCAGGAATTATACACCCCCTCTCTTTTCGTTGTCCTACAACAGGTTAGGAGATCACGATATAGACCGGTGACATGCCCGGTAACATTTTAATGAAGACTCGTCAAGGTCTGCTCCTCCCTGAGAAAGCCGACCGACACAGTACAATATTGAACCTTTCGAAAAGGCGGCCTGAGTATAGCTCACCTTGCAACGATGATCTTTTGGGTTCTCTTATGCAAGGAATCATGAATACCATCCCCCAAACGCATCAAATACAGTCCAGTAGCCAGCGTACTGATGTCGATACTCGATATTCCTACCCCTACGTCTTGTGACAACACAACCCTTCCGGTTGTATCGTAGATGAGAACTCGGCCGGCCTCGATAGAATCAAAGCGCAATACATCTTGGGCAGGATTGGGATAGATCCTGATTGAGTCTTTCGCTAGAGAGCTTTCTCCAAAATCATTACGTTCAACACTTGTTGCACCGACCACGCGAAAAGAGCGAATAACCTCTCCTTGTCCCAACCCAAGGTTATTGCCTGACCTCAGTCGAACATGCACTTCTGTAGAGCCCTGTGCGGGGACTATAAAGAGACTATCTGCAAAGACTGTCCGGTGTTCATAGTCGGCTTCAAAATCCGCATTCGATGCTTGTTCGATCTCGGTAAAATCGCTGCCTGCAGGCTGATGCCACCTAAGACGAAATCCCGCCGAGGAAATGACATTTGTGGTATCTGCAGTCTCAAAGAAAGGAAGTCCGGAAGGTGGACTCGTTCTGAGGGGTTTTTGGGCGTTCACGGAGTAAAAAACGATGTCGTCATCTAACCTCATGGTTGTCACAAAGTCGACAGGGGGAATCCCGTCAATGTCCACAGGAAACGCTTTAATATGATAGTCCGACGAGGGTGAACAACCTCCCCGTTCACACGAGACTAAATCCGAGGGCTGGATCCTAGGAAAGTATTCGGCCCGGCTGACAACGAAACCCTGATCCGTATTCAAATAGAGTCTATACCCACCTGAACCTGACAGGGCGTGCTGGATGTCGATCCGGCCGTCATCGTTTACGTCCACGGGAAAAAGGACTCCCTCTCCATGAATGGTATCAACTGAGGAGTTGTACGAGATATAGTCGTGAGTCACATCTTGGAACTGTCCTAATCCGTTGTTTGCAAGTAGCTGGATTTTCGAGCCCTCGTAGTAGGGGTTTGCCCGAGTAACAGCCGTGACCAGATCTACGTCTCCGTCACCATCGAAGTCCGCGGCAACCGTGTCATTGAATTTGGTGTTTTCTGGTCCGTACAAGCCAACTGGAAGCGGCTCAAGAGTCCAGTTGGAAAGTCCGGAGGAACTACCATCGGACAGCCATACATAACCTGGGGGATCAGCACCCTCACTGAGAAGAACAGCGATATCATCATAACCGTCTGCATTGAAATCAGCCGACGTCGAGGACATTACATAATGCCTTGCCCTCATGGATATTTCTGAAGGTAAGGCACTTGACCCGTCAACGAACCCACCTCTGCTGTCATTAACAAACAGCATTTTACCCAAGTAGATATCGTCATACCCATCTCCATTCACATCGCCGACGCTTAAGTCATGAGAAAAAGAAAATCCTGGGTGCGGCTCGGTTTCCGTTTGTTCGCCGACGCCTGTGTGGGCGTGCAGAAAGCTTCCATCGGACTGCGATAGCAAAACCGGGAAAGGCTCATTTTTGTTGTAATACGATCCGTCTGCTAGTCTGGTGATGATACCCATCGACCCAGAAACCACGTCCGGCGTACCGTCGTCGTTGAAATGCCCCTTCTTGATTCGGTATGGCATGTGGATCTGAAGAGGAGACCCAGTAAAGGCTTCAGAACGAACAAACGTGTTGTCCCCCCGATTGAGGAGGATATCGATTGACAGAAGCGTGTTCCTCTCAATGGTGTGAGGGAAGACAACCCATTGAAGAGCCAGGTCCTCACGGCCGTCATTGTTAAAATCACCGGCGACGGCGGCATCCAGAAACAATGCGTAGTACCCGCCAGGATGCCATCTGGTTGTATCCGGGTAAAAGTATGGCGGGTAGAACTCCGGGGTCAACGAGGCCGAGAGCCATGAAAAAGATGAAACGCCGTAGTATGCGCTGGAATAGTCCCCGATGTGCCCCTTGAGCTCGCGACCTATTGTTTCAAATACAATGGAAGATGCAGGTGTTTGTGCCTGAGCAGAGTCTACTCGAATCAGCAACAAACAGGTATTCAAATGGAGACCTGCCCAGAATAGTCTTCGGCAATAAGGATGCATCGAAAACCGAATCGATCCTCTCATGATAGCTGTCTACGCTTTTGGCACTTGAATCAATAAGCAACAGTAAACGCCCGTTTACCACAAACTATACTAACCACGCTTCATTCGGTCACATCAGCGAGAAGAGTAGCAAAAATCCCACAAGTCCCGAAAAACACATTCCTGCAAGGTTGAAGAGCTTGAATTTACCTTTCTGATCGAGCCCTTTGAAAAACGACACACAGGCAAGGCCACAGAGCACCAGCTGGACGAGAGTTACAATGACAGCACTGCTCATGAAATCGGGAAACGGCGCCAGGAAGCGCGCCACCCACTCCTTTTGTCCGCCAGGAGTCGACTCGGTTACATAGATCCACCAAACAATGCCCGATAATGATATCGACAGAGGAAGCAGTCCAAGTCTAATGTGATACCAGGGCGACTGATTCATCGGACAAAATCTAAATACGCTTAACGGCTGGCGGATTCGTCGGGTACTGACGCCCACCTCCCAGAAAGTAGCTGATCCTGAACTGGCACGCCAGAGATGCGTCCCCTTTCTCAAAAGCCAGCCGATCGAAACTCCTCGTCGATCAGATCACTCGGTAGGCTTCTCAGGTAGCGCTCCGTTGTTGAAATACTCCCATGCATGAGGCCTTCCTTAATCGCGGCATAGGAAATACCCGCCTGAAGCGCCTGGCTAGCAAAGGAGTGCCGCGACATGTGAGAAGTGAGGTGCTTCTCGATGCCTGCTTGGCCTGCCAGCTTCTTGAGGTAGCGATTAATGAGCGCTACCTGGCTCATGAGGCGTTTCTTGAGAAGGCTGCCTTCAAGGCTTTCATCCTGGCTGACAAAGATAAAGGACCTATACGGTCCCCTTTCGTAGCGTGATAGAACAGTCCTTACCTCATCGTGAAGAGGTACGCGTACGAGTTTACCGTTCTTACTCATCACGTAGCTGACGTGGCTCTCTTCAATGTTTTCCCATCGCAGGGCAAGCACGTCGGAGATGCGCATTCCTCGGCACCAGAAAGAAACCAGGAAGCAGTCTCTGGCGAGAGCGATCTTGCTTCCTGCCTGAAGCTCGAGATCAGTGATCCGCGCAATTTCCTCCATGGTTAGGATGCTTTTTTGCGGATGCGCTGCCTTAGGGATGGTAAAGCGCGCAAAGGGGTTGTCGGCGGCAGAGAGTTTGCCCGAGAGCACAGCGTTATTAACGAGGTTCTGCAACACTCTAAAGGCCGAGTTCCTAGTTGAGGGGCCATTTGAAAGCGCAGACCTCATATACTCGTCAAACCGGGTAAGCAGATGCGGACTCAGCCGATCCCATTTGAGCGGGCGCCCGACAAAGCGCTCAAACTTGCGCAAGACAGATTGGGCCTGTTTCGGGTAGTGAAAAGCGCCCGGCCGAGCGGCGATCATTTCTAGCCACTTTTCGGCAAACTCCCAGAAGTCCTCTACGCCTTTAGGTCGTAGTGCCAACTGAATGAGGTCGGCGCTGACATCTTCGCTTGCGAGCTCTAGCTCATTGTACGCCGTATTCGCCTCAGAGAGCTGCAGAGCCAAACGACGATTTAGGAGCTCGTGCTGAGGGTGGTCCTTGCGAACCTCTGATCGACGCTCGTTCCAATGCTTCTTAGCGATCGATATACCACTTGAGAGGTAGCGCCTCTTGCCTTGGTGCTGGATGCGGAGTAGGATAGGATGCTCTGCGCTTCCTGCGGAACCCCACGACTTGAGTATGTGCGAGAAGGTGGCCAAAGCTCCATGATTCCAGGTGACACGCTAGGTGACATAATAGGTGACATTTTGTATCACCAATATCCGGATCAAAGATAATCATAAAATACAAAAATCGCCCTTTAAAGAGCATATGGACTATATTTGATGCGTTGTGATCAGACTTGATCATCCATTTTGTGCCCTCGGCAGGAATCGAACCTGCGACGCATGGTTTAGGAAACCAACGCTCTATCCACTGAGCTACGAGGGCTATCTTGCCGGGTAGAAAACCAACTGCCCCAACCCGGTTCCCGCTCATGTCCCTGGACCTTGCTCGGTTGCGTGCCGACACACCCGGATGCGACCACGTGCTTCATTTCAATAACGCCGGCGCCGGCCTCATGCCGCAACCGGTGCTCGACGCCTTGCACGGCCATCTGGTCCGAGAATCGTTGATTGGCGGGTACGAAGCACATCATGCCGCGGAAGAAGCGTATCAAGACACGTATGCCGCCATCGCCGAGTTGATCGGTGCCGATGCCTCCGAGATCGCACTGATGGAAAACGCCACGCGAGCGTGGGACCAGGTTTTTTATGGGATGGACTTCAAGGCGGGCGATCGCGTCATCACAGCGCATGCGTCCTATGCCAGCAACTACCTCGCCATGCTTCAGCAAAAAAAGCGGCACGGCATCGAGATTGATGTCATTGGAGATGATGGGCATGGGCAAGTGGATGTTGCCGCGCTCGAAGCCGCCATCACGGACCGGACCCGGCTGATCTGCCTGACCCACGTTCCAACAAACGGCGGTCTCGTCAATCCAGCCGAAGCGGTGGGTAAAGTCGCCAGGCGACACAACGTGCCCTACCTGCTTGATGCGTGTCAGTCTGTTGGGCAGGTGGCTGTGAATGTGGATGAAATCGGATGTGACTTCCTCTCCTCCACCGGGCGCAAATACTTGCGGGGACCGAGAGGCACCGGATTCCTGTATGTCCGCACGGAGGCGCTGGACCTTATCGAACCGCCGTTCTTGGACTTGCATGCGGCCGACTGGGTGAGTCGCGACGCCTACGAAATGGCCGCGGGAGCAAGCCGATTCGAGAATTGGGAAGGCTACGTTGCTGGTAAGGTCGCGTTAGGTGCGGCTGTCCGGTACCTGTTGGAACTGGGCCAGGATCAGGTCTACGAGCGTATTGCCGCCAATGGAGCTCTGCTGAGAGAGCAGCTCGCCTCCATACCAGGTATCTCGGTGTACGACCTCGGCCTGCGTAAAGGAGGCATCGTGACTTTTTCGCACAACGCCATCAATGCGCGCCAGATCAAGGCCGGCCTCGACGAGCGCGCCATGAACGTAAATTTGGCTGTTCCGAAATGGGCGCGCTTGGACGCCGAAGCCCGCGATCTTCCGATCATGATTCGCGCTTCTGTCCATGCGTATAACACGGAGGAAGAAGTGGCCAGATTTACTTCCGTGGTGGCAGAGGCGGTAGCGGCCTGAGAACGAAACCTCCTTGCGCCCCCGGCGCGAAGCAAGTACATTCGATCCTCACCCGCGAGGATTGCTTTGACCAAAGACACCCCGACTTCCAGGTCGCCCATATGGGCATGGGCCACATACGATTTTGCCAACTCAGCTTTCACCACGCTGGTTGTGACGTTCGTATACGCGGCCTTCTTCGCCAAAGGCATTGCGCCCGATGAAACCACGGGGACAGACCTCTGGTCGACCGGCATCACGATATCTGCTTTGCTGGTTGCCCTTCTTTCGCCTTTCATGGGCGCGATGGCAGATCGTGGTGGGTATCGCAAACGCTACCTCGGCATCGCCACGATTGTCTGTATTCTGGCCACCTACGCCTTGTTCTTCCCACAGAAAGGCGACGTTTGGATGGCACTGGGCATCTTTATCGTGGCGAACGTGGCGTTTGAAATGGCCAATGTGTTCTACAACGCCTTTCTTCCCGACATCGCCCCACCGGACCGCATCGGGCGCGTTTCCGGATATGGTTGGGCGTTGGGCTATATCGGTGGCCTCTTCTGCCTGGTTGCCGGCTTGGTGCTTTTCGTTCAGCCAGACCCGCCCCTGTTCGGGTTGAATGCAGACACTGATGCTCAATTCCGGGCGACCAACTTGCTGGTGGCTACTTGGTTTGCGCTCTTCAGTATTCCGATGTTTCTGCTCGTCAAGGACGAAAAGGTGGAAAACCCGCCACCGGCCAGTCAGCTCATTCGAGAGGCAAAGGACGACCTGATCCGCGTCTTCCGGGAAATCAAGAAGTACAGGCAGGTTTTCCGCCTGCTGGTCGCTCGGCTCATCTACAACGATGGGCTCATTACCATCTTCGGATTCGGTGGCTTGTATGCCACAGTGGTTTTCGACTTCACCTTGGACGACGTCATCGTGTTCGGTATCGCGCTCAACCTCGCAGCTGGGTTTGGCGCGTGGGCCATGGGGCACCTCGACGACAAATTGGGCGGTAAGACAACCATCCTCATCTCCATTGTGGGTCTCATTGCAGCCACGCTGCTGGCCGTCTTCACCCGGTCGGTAACCTGGTTCTGGGTTGCTGGTATCGGTGTTGGATTGCTGGCTGGTCCAAACCAGTCCGCCTCGCGCTCGTTGCTGGGGCGCTTCACACCGGAAATGAAGGAAAATGAGTTCTACGGTTTCTTCGCTTTCTCCGGCAAGTTCACCGCATTCCTGGGCCCCTTTCTGCTGGGCAAGATGACGCTGCTTTTTGACAGCATGCGGATAGGAATTGTAGTGGTGGTCCTGCTGTTCCTGGTTGGCGGCGCCTTGCTACTCCGCGTTGATGAGAAAGAAGGAATTGCGGCCTCGGGACGGACATGAGCATTACCGTTGCTGACATCCATCGAGTGATCGAAGACTGGGCGCCATCGGCTACGGCCCAGTCTTACGACAATGTAGGATTACTGGTCGGCCGAATGAGCCGGACTGTGACCAAAGTGGTGGTAGCGCTCGACGTGACTCCTCAAGTCGTGGACGAAGCCATTGGGCAAGAAGTGGATTGCCTTCTGGTCCATCATCCACTCATCTTCAAGCCACTGAAGCGGCTAACGGATGATACGTTGGAGTCTTCCCTGGCCCTTCGACTTGCCGAGGCCGGAATCGCCCTCTACGTTGCACACACCAATCTGGACGCGGCGCGCGATGGCGTTTCGTTTCAGCTGGCGCGTGACCTGGGCGTTGAACAACCTGAGTTCTTGTCAACATTGCCGGAGAGCATCGTGAAAGTGGTGGTCTTTTGCCCGGTGGACTCGGCGGAAAAAGTCCGAGAGGCCATGTTTGCCGCAGGAGCCGGTCGCATCGGTGCCTATTCGGAATGTTCTTTTTCTTCGGCAGGTTCGGGCACGTTCAAGCCCGAAGATGGAACGAACCCTCACATCGGGTCGGCGGGTGGACCGCGTGAGCAGGTCTCCGAAATCCGAATGGAAATGGAGGTAGCCCGATGGAACCTGGGCGCTGTCGTTGCGGCCATGAATCAGGCCCATCGCTACGAGGAAGTAGCGTACGACGTTATTCCCGTAGAGCAGACCTATCGGGACGCCGGTATTGGAGCCGTTGGTGATCTTCCACAAGTGGTATCGCTGGGCGCATTCCTCGATACGGTTGCGAAAGCTCTGGACAATCCGGCACTCCGTATCGTGGGTGATACAGAAATGCCTGTTCGGCGCGTCGCGGTGTGTGGTGGTTCCGGCAGCGACTTCATCGGGCTTGCAATGCGCAGTGGAGCCGACGTGTACGTAACTGCGGATATCACATACCATCGCTATTTCGAAGTATTGGATCGAGAGGGCAGCCCACGGATGGCATTGGTCAATGCAGGGCATTTCGAGACAGAGCGATGCACGGAAGATCTGCTGGTAGATCGGTTGACGCCGCTGCTCCCCGGTGTTCGTTTCATGACGACCAAGCATCGCACTGCACCAGTCAAGACCTGGGTGTCAGGTCGAAACTGATCCCTGACTGACCGATTTTTCCGAGCAATCCAACTCCTTGACGGGTCTGTCCTTACACATTCTTCGCAGGGTTTAGGGTGAACTTTATCTGGGAGCACCCGTTATTTCGTCTTCTGACCATAACCGTAAACCTGCATAAAACGCAGAATGGCACCCACCACCGCCGAACATTCGATTTCCGACCAACTGGTTGCCCTTATTCGTCTCCAGAACATCGACAGCAAGATCGATCAGATCAAAAAGCTGCGCGGCGATCTCCCCGAGGAGATCAGCGACATGGAAGATGAAAAAGCTGGGCTCACCACGCGTCTTGAGAAACTCAAGCAGGAAGTCAAAGACAGTACCGTTGCTGCCGGTCAGGCCGAGAACGACATCAAGGATGCCGAAGGCCTCATCAAGAAATACGAAGAGCAGCAGCTTCAGGTGCGAAACAATCGTGAATACGATGCCCTGACCAAGGAGATCGAAGCGCAAAAGCAGCGCATCACGGACGCTACGGCCCGCGGCGAGGAGCTCGAGCTGCAGAAACCAGCCGTTGAAGCCGCGATCGAAGAAGCTGAAGAGCGCCTGAAGGGCCTCGATGCGGAGCTCGAGCAGAAAAAGGGCGAGCTCGCAGAGGTCATGGAAGACACGAAGAGCGAGCAGTCTGGCCTGGAGAAACTGCGGAAGAAGGCTGAGCAGGAAGTTGATGAGCGCTACGTGCGCGCCTACAACCGACTCCGCTCTCGCGTTCGTGACGGCCGTGCTGTTGTACCGCTGGAGCGCGGAGCCGCCGCCGGCTTCTCCGTTCCCCCGCAGCGCCAGTTGGAGATTCGTCAGCGCAACAGGATTGTTGCCTGCGAACACACGGGACGCATCATCGTCGACGGTGATATGTTCACGGAAACGGTAGCTGCAGCCAAATAAGGTTCACATGAGCTTATCCGCTCACTGGACGTACCAGTTTGACGGCGCCGCGGGAAACCCGCGGCGCCGTTTTTCATTTCAGGCGAGCTGACCGGATCATCGCGCCGCTACCAACCCGGCGGTGAGGAAAGTCCGAACACCATAGGGCACCGCGCTTCCTAACGGGAAGGCGCTCCGGAGATATTCGGAGTGACGGCACGTGCAACAGAGAGTAGACCAGCCGATGGCCCTTTGGGGCACAGGTGATGGGTGAAAGGGTGGGGTAAGAGCCCACCGGCGATCCGGGTGACCGGGTCGGCCAGGTAAACCCCGTGGGGTGCAAGGTCAAGCAGCATCGCTGCCCATGGCAGCAGAGCGGCCCGCTCTGCATGATGCGGGTAGACTGCTAGAGGCTGACGGTGACGTCAGTCCCAGATAAATGATGATCTCTCTGACGGATTGGCCGACCGTCAGGTAGACAGAATTCGGCTTACAGGTCAGCACTGGCTACTTCTTACACGAGCCCCGCGTCGGAAACGATGCGGGGCTCATCCTTTTTCTGGCCATCGGATCGATGGCGCCCAAGCCATTCCGTGGAAATCCTTCCCCGCAGCCAGGAAAAAGAAAAAGGCGCGCCGGCATTCGCCGGCGC
>CALIKL010000004.1 GCA_938018055.1 uncultured bacterium | reverse complement strand
ACGGCTCCGGGTATTTCAGCCGTCGTTCGGATTCCGGATTCTGGACATGAAAAGGGCACACCCAATCGGACCCTGTTTCTTGACGGAGTTCAAGATCCGGGTAACGTGGGGACCCTGATCCGGACTGCCGCCTGGCTGGGGATCGATTGCGTGGCCCTGGGACGCGAAAGCGCGGATCCATTTTCACCCAAGGTCGTGCGCTCGACCATGGGAGGCATTTGGGATGTGCGTATTGAGCGGCCCGAGAATTCTGTGGATTGGATTCGTCAGGCGCTGGATGGTGGCGTTTCGGTCTGGGTGGCTGACATGAACGGGGAAGATGTCGGTTCCTGGCAAGTCGAGACCCCGTCCGTTTTGGTTATTGGCAGTGAGGCGCACGGCGTCTCCGACGCCGTGCGCCGACTTGCTACCGGTGCCGTTTCCATCCCGGGATCGCAAGGACGCAAAGGGGTGGAGAGTCTCAACGCTGCCGTCGCCGGAGCAATCATCATGAGTCATTGGGCTTCTCGCTGAGCGACCCGTATAGTGTAGGCCTGCAGCTGAACGTATATTGACCTGCCAACCATTCCGCCCGCCCTATGGAAGTACCTTCACTTCAGGGACTTGGCCTAGAAGCCGGGGTCCTGACCAAGGAGAAGAAGAAGCCGGTCGATCAGAAAGGACAGTCGCTTATCATCGGTGTCCCGAAAGAGGCCTCTGAAGACGAACGCCGCGTCTCGCTTGCCCCTTCAGGCGTGGCGTCGCTGGTGGCGAATGGACATCGCGTACTGGTCGGGCAGGGTGCAGGAGAAGGCGCGAACTTCGCAGATACGGAATACGCGGATGCAGGTGCTGAAATCACCGCTTCTGCTGCTGATGTGTATGCGAACAGCAATTTGATTGTAAAGGTCGGTCCACCGACCGACGATGAGGCGGAGCTGCTGCAGGATCGACAAGTCCTGATTTCAGCAGTCCATCTGGGCAACACCTCGCCTGTTTTCCTGAAGCGGACGATAGATAAAGGCGTCACTGGTCTGGGATTCGAGTTCATTCGAGACTCCGATGGCAGTTTGCCCATCGTGCGGATGATGCACGAAATCATGGGATCGATGGCTATCCAAATCGCTGCTCGATACCTGGAAAGTGCCGAGGATGGCCGAGGCATCATGCTGGGCGGAATTTCGGGGGTGCCTCCGTCAAACGTGGTCATTCTCGGAGCGGGAGTCGTAGGTGAATGGGCTGCCCGCACGGCACTGGGGTTTGGTGCGCACGTGATCGTTCTGGACAATGACCTTGGTGCCCTTCGTGCCCTTGAGCACTATCTGGGGCGGGGCATTACCACGGCCATGGCGACCCAGCAATATCTCGCAGGAGCGCTCGAGAGCGCCGATGTGGTGATTGGTGCCATGATGGCTGCCGGGGCCCGGTCGCCTATTGTAGTCACAGAGGAAATGGTTGCCTCCATGAGGGACGGATCCGTCATCGTGGATACCATGATGGATCAAGGTGGCTGCATCGAGACCAGCCAGCCAACCACGCATTCCGATCCGGTCTTCCGTCGTCACGGCGTGATTCATTACGGCGTGCCCAACATGCCGTCTAATGCAGCCCGCACAGCCACCTATGCCTTGACCAATGTCCTTGTCCCGTATGTCATCAGGATTGGCGAGGCGGCTTCTGTCAATGAGGCGTTATGGATGGATGTGGGCCTGCGTAATGGGACCTACGTGTATCGCAAGCATCTGACAAAGAAGAGCCTGGCCACGATGTTCGGTATTCCTCATCGTGATATTGAACTCCTGATCGCATCCGGCATCTGACGTGACCCGAAAGCACCTCCTTCTGTCGACATCCCGAACGCACGGAACGGGATATCTGGAACACGCACAAAAAGGGGTTGATTGGTTGCTTGGCTCGCGATCACACAGGATCGCCTTCATCCCCTTTGCCGCGGTTCGATTTTCGTACGACGAGTATGAGGCCATGGTCGCTGCTGGCCTGCCGAATCACATGGTGAAGAGCGTACATCGGTCCAACGACCCTGCCAAAGTCATCGAGGATGCTGACGCCATCCTGGTCGGTGGTGGCAATACGTTCAAGTTGGTCCATGATCTGCACGTCTTTGACCTGGTCAGTCTCGTCCAAGACAAAGCACGTTCTGGCACCCCCTACATGGGTTGGAGCGCTGGTGCGAATGTTGCCTCTCCTCGACTGTGTACGACCAATGACATGCCCATCATCGAACCGGCATCGTTCAATGCATTTGGTTTGATCCGAGCACAGATCAACCCGCATTACCTTGATGCTCACCCAGACAAACATATGGGCGAGACACGCGATGAGCGGCTGCAAGAGTTCGTGGTCATCAACCCGGAGGTGCCCGTCGTCGCGATGCGGGAAGGAGCTTGGCTACAGGTTGAGGGAACGTCCATGGTCCTGTGTGGAAGCAACGGGGCCCGGCTGTACCTTGGCAGCGAGCCCGTTATTGAACTTGAAGCGGGTGCCGACCTGAGTCGCTTTTCGTGACCCGCCTTGAATCGGGTCAAGCCTTTCTGGTGCCATGGAACCTCTGATCAAACCTCTCTCCGCCACTGCTGCCCGTGTCCTGGGCGTCTTGATTGAAAAGGAGCTCAGCACACCGGAGTATTATCCCATGACGCTCAACGCGTTGACGAACGGGTGCAATCAGAAGTCCAATCGCGATCCGGTCATGGCGCTGCAGGATTCGGAAGTCCAGGATGCACTGGATGAGCTCTACCATCAGCGACTGGCAGGTCATGCCTCGGTGGCAGGAAGCCGATCAATAAAATTTCGGCATGCGGTTTCTGAACATTGGGGATTGAATCAGAAGCAGCTTGCGGCGCTGGCCTGTCTGTTGCTTCGCGGGCCACAGACGATCGGGGAGATCAAGGGGCGCACGACGCGGCTTGCTGAATTTGACGACCTCGAGGACACCGCACAAACGCTCAGGACCCTGAGGGATAACGAGCCGTCCCTGCTGCTGCAGTTGCCGGTTCAGGCGGGAAAGAAGGAAGCCCGTATGATTCATTTGTTGTGTGGTGAGGTTGACCTCGAAGCCTTGGAGTCATTGGAGGCTCCCTCGTCGATCCCCAAGAGTGACCTGAGGCAGGAAATGGAGGATCTTCAGGCACGCCTCGAGGCCCTGGAATCTGCCTTTGACGCTTTCCGTCGTCAATTCGATTAGTGTTTTGGTTGCGACCCTGCGAATGGATCGTGTGAAGCATGTGCGATAAGCCACGAGGCATGTTTCCGGAAGCGGTTCCAGACCGGGGAAGAAGGTATATTCCGCTCACCGAACGAAATGAACCGACCCACCATGCAGGCTCAGAAGAACGCCATACACGCGCCCCACGGAACGAAATTGCACTGCAAAGGCTGGCACCAAGAAGCCGCCATGCGCATGCTGATGAACAACCTGGATCCGGCCGTTGCTGAGCATCCGGAGGAGCTCATTGTCTACGGAGGCGGTGGGAAAGCCGCGCGTAATTGGGAGGCGTATCACCGCATCATTGCCACATTGCAACGCCTGGAAAATGACGAAACATTGCTGGTCCAGTCTGGCAAACCGGTAGGCGTTTTCCGTACCCACGAAGAGGCTCCGCGGGTTCTGATCGCGAATGCCCACCTGGTACCTCGATGGGGAACGTGGGACGAGTTTCGTCGCCTCGATGCCATGGGGCTGACGATGTATGGCCAGATGACGGCGGGCTCGTGGATCTACATTGGGACGCAAGGCATCTTGCAGGGGACCTATGAGACGTTCGCGGAGTGTGCCAACCAGCACTTTGGGGAAACCATGGAAGGACGCCTGGTGGTGACGGCTGGCCTTGGAGGAATGGGAGGTGCTCAACCGCTGGCGGCTACCATGAATGGGGCGGCTTGTCTGTGCGTCGAAATTGACCCGACTCGAATCGATCGACGTGTCGAGACCGGGTACTGCGACGAACGCAGCGACAGTCTGGATGAAGCACTCGACAAATTGATGGCGGCTCGAGAGCGCAAGGAAGCGCTGTCCATCGGCTTGCTTGGCAACATTGCCGACGTACTTCCAGAGATGGTTCGTCGTGGCATCACGCCGGACGTGTTGACTGATCAGACGTCGGCACACGACCTGGAATTGGGTTACCTGCCTGTTGGGCACACGGTCGAATCAGCCGCAGTTTTCCGCGAATCCGACCCTGCAGGGTATAAAGAGGCTGTGCTTGATGCGATGCAGGTTCACATCCAGGCCATGCTGGACTGCAAGGAAGCAGGCGCCATCACGTTTGATTATGGTAATAATTTGCGCGGCCAGGTGGCTGACCATCGTGGGATGACCCAGGCGTTCGATATTCCCGGGTTCGTGCCTGAGTTCATTCGTCCCCTCTTCTGTCGTGGCTCGGGTCCGTTCCGTTGGGCGGCACTGAGTGGTGATCCCCGTGATATTGCTGTCACGGATGACGCCGTCCTTGAGACGTTTCCCCAGAAGGATGCGTTGGCTCGTTGGATTCGGAAAGCCCGCGAACAGGTTCATTTCCAGGGCCTTCCTGCCCGAATTTGCTGGCTCGAATACGGCGAGCGCGCCGAGATGGGCCTGAAGTTCAATTGGCTGGTCAAAAACGGTAAAGTCTCTGCCCCGCTGGTCATTGGCCGGGATCACCTCGATTCTGGATCCGTGGCCTCGCCCAACAGGGAAACCGAAGGCATGATGGATGGCTCGGATGCCATTGCCGACTGGCCTCTGCTGAATGCGCTACTGAACACCGCGTGCGGTGCAAGCTGGGTTTCGCTGCATCACGGTGGAGGCGTGGGTATCGGATACTCCATCCATTCCGGAATGGTAAGCGTGGCTGACGGGACGGATATGGCGGATCGTCGATTGGAACGGGTCCTCACGGCCGATCCCGGAACGGGAGTGATGCGGCACGCCGACGCAGGTTACCCAGATGCTGTAGAGGCTGCGAACGAGCGCGGCGTGGATCTGCCGATGATTAACGGATGAATGGAGTCGTACCTGTCATGAGTCATCGCATCACGATATCGAATCTTACAGCGGATTGCTCCAGTGCCATCGAGGAGCTGGATCAGGACCGAAGCCGTGTGACGTCATCCCGCGCAACGCTGGATGCGCGTATTGCTACCGGCTCGGCCACCTACGGAGTGAATACCGGGTTCGGAAAGCTGGCCAATCAGCGCGTTGAAGACGATCGCCTTTCTGATTTGCAGCGGAATCTTCTGGTTTCGCACGCGGTGGGTGTCGGAGATCCGGTAATTCCGGAGATCACGCGCATCATGCTGGCGCTCAAGGTCCATTCGTTGGGATTGGGCTATTCCGGTGTTTCTGAAGCCACTTTTGCCCGGTTGTTGGAGTTCTCCAAAAGGGATTTGCTGCCGGTTATTCCCTCGCGCGGGTCGGTGGGAGCCTCAGGCGATCTTGCCCCGCTCGCACATATGGCGTTGCCGTTGATCGGACTCGGGCACTTCTGGGGGGCCGATGGCTCCCACCGACCCGCGGCAGAGGTACTCGCCGAACACGATCTGGCACCTGTCGAGCTGGCCGCGAAGGACGGATTGAGTCTGATCAATGGCACCCAGTTCATGGCAGCCTACGGCGCCTGGGTCCTGCACCGGGCGACGAAACTGGTCCGCACGGCCGATATTCTCGCCGCGATGAGCCTTGAGGCCCTGCAAGGCAGTGCCCATCCATTCGATGAGCGGGTTCACGCGATCCGGCCGCATCCCGGGCAGCAAGACGTGGCCTTGAATGTCCGACGATTGCTGGACAAGAGTGAAATCCTGGAGTCACATCGCGACTGCGGGAAAGTTCAGGATCCGTATTGCCTGCGCTGCGTGCCTCAGGTGCACGGTGCCAGTCGGGATGCGCTATCCTATGCGGTAGGCGTCTTGGAGACGGAAATGAATGCCGTCACGGACAATCCGCTTGTTTTTCCGGACGGAGAAGTGATCAGTGGAGGCAACTTCCATGGCCAACCGCTGGCTTTGGCCCTCGACTTCGCCGCCATTGCGTTGGCCGAGCTGGCGTCCATTTCAGAGCGTCGCATCTACCTGCTGCTGGAAGGACATGATGGACTTCCGCGACTCCTCATGCAGGAGACTGGGCTGAACTCCGGATTCATGATCCCCCAGTACACGGCCGCGGCTTTGGTCAGTGAAAACAAGGTTCTTTGCCATCCCGCCTCGGTCGATTCCATTCCTACATCGCTGGGACAGGAGGATCACGTGTCGATGGGCAGCATCAGTGCCGTCAAATTGCTTCAGGTCATGGAGAATGTGCAGCACGTGTTTGCGATTGAGGCGCTTACGGCTGCTCAGGCCCTGGACTACCGCTTACCTCTTCGTCCGGGTCGTGGCGTCGAGTTGGCCCATCGTCTTATCCGCGAACGCGTCCCGCACCGCGAGGGCGACTATCTTTTTCAGGATGATCTGGCTCCGAGTGGAGAATTGATTCGCTCGTCTGCCCTTCAGGTGGCCGTTGAGAAAGGAGGATGCCCGCTTGACTGATACCCTGGCTACATCAACTGGTCTGCTCACTGACATCGGGTGGCTGGCCACCTGTCCCTCGGAGGGTGGTCAAGACGGGATCGGTGCCATTGAGCATGCGGCTGTGGCCTGGCGGGATGGGGTCATCGAATGGGCGGGTCCGCAACTGGACCTTCCCAAAGCCATGAGAGAACGGCCCACCCATTCGGCCGGGGGCCGCATGGTTATTCCTGGTCTGGTGGACTGTCACACCCATCTGGTATTTGGAGGATGGCGGTCCGACGAATTCCGTCGCAGGCTGGCAGGAGAGTCCTACCTCGATATTGCTGCTTCGGGCGGAGGCATCCGCAAGACGATGCGACAGACGCGAGAAGCAGAGGCGTTGAATCTGCAGTCTCACGCACTGGATTGCCTGACCGAGATGCAAGCACTTGGCGTGACGACCGTAGAGGCCAAAACAGGTTATGGACTCTCGTTCGATGACGAATTGAAGCTGTTGAACGTGGTGGAGGCCATCCGTCCAAAAACCCGTTCGCGTCTGGTATCCACGTTGCTGGCTGCGCATGTGGTACCACCAGAATGTAACAAAGAAAGTTACATTCAAATGATCGTGAACGAGCTTATTCCAGCGGTTTCGGCACAAGGATTGGCCCGCTTCAATGATATTTTTGTCGAGGAAGGTGCGTTCACCATTGAAGACGCCCATCAGATTCTCGATGCTGGTCGGCGGCACGGCCTGGAGCCCAAGTTGCATGTGGACCAACTCCAGGATGGGGACGGAGGTCGGCTCGCCGCAGCGGTGGGAGCGGTCAGCGCCGACCACCTCGAATTCACAAGGCCCGAAGGGAGGCAGGCCATGGCCGCGGCAGGGACCGTTGGGGTGTGCCTTCCGTTTGCGTCATTGTACCTGAATCAGCCTCCCATGGATGGTCGTGCATTTGTCGAAGATGGGGTATCGATTGCGGTGGCTACCGATTTCAATCCAGGCTCTGCACCGTCGTACGACCTGCCCCTGGCCTTGATGCTGGCCTGCACCATGAGTCGTCTGACGCCGTCAGAGGCCTTGAAGGGAGCTACGCGCATTGCAGCCCGTGCCGTCGGAATGGAAGACCAGGTTGGCTCCATTGAACCGGGGAAGCGTGCGGACTTTGCTGAACTTTCTGCGGACAATGTGGATGAGTGGCTGTATCATTTCCGGCCCAACGTCTGCGTTCGGACCTGGATTGATGGTCAACCAGTCAACTAGACCGCTTTGGTCTTTTCCGGCATCACTCAACGTCACCACCACCCATGAAGCTCGCCATTTTGACAACCGGAGGGACCATCGATAAGGTCTACTTCGACGCCAAGAGCGATTACAAGGTGGGAGAACCGCAGATCAAGGGAATCCTCGAACGGGTTGGCGTGACGTTGCCATTTGACGTGACCGAGTTGTTCTATAAGGACAGCCTGGAAATCACGGATGAGGATCGAGCGAACATCGTAGAATCGGTTGCCAACTGCGACGCAGACCGGGTGATCGTGACCCATGGAACGGATACGATGGTAGACACGGCCAGAGCCTTGAAGGAGCGGATTGGCGACGTGAAAACCGTCGTGCTGGTCGGCTCGTTGACTCCGGCCCGTTTTCGGGAGACAGACGCTGAATTCAACATCGGTGTAGCTGTCGGAGCGGCACAGTCCTTGGGCCCGGGCGTATACCTTGCGATGAACGGTCGAATATTCGATCCTGAAAGTGTCCGAAAAAACCGGGAAGAGAATCGATTCGAGTCGATCTGATCCGGTTTTCGCAAAGGTCATAAACTGGGTAAAGCGTGAACCGCTTCGTCCTGATCATAGTCACGCTTTTGATGACGGGAACGGTGGCAGCGCAGACTGCGGTGTCGCCAGCACTGGATACACCTGCCGTCGACGGGTGGTGTCCTCTGGAAGTCATGGATCACCTATCTGCGCTGGATGCACCTGCATTCCGGATGGCGCCGACTACGGAACGCTGGCCTTCCATTGTCCCTCCGATAGCTGGTATGCGTCGATCGGCGCCAGCCCTCGCGTTTTCGACGGACCCCTTTGGCGGAGACCCTGTCGAAGTCACCTTGTCTGGTTTGGTCGGAGATGGACTGCATCTGGACGGCGAATATGTTCGGGCAGGGTCGGACCGATTGGATGGGGCCGGTTTGCTCACTTTCGAGGCCAATGGAGACTTTCGCTTTCAAGCGGACACGACAAATGTGATTGACTGCATGACCGATGTGTCACGATGTGCGCGCTTCGATGCAGTCAATGTCTATCACCACGTCGACTCCTATGTACGGGACTTCTGGGTCGCAGAATTGGGTGTTGCACCGACTTTTGTGGCCGAGGCGCGGGTACATGTCGTAGGAGACGGTGGATTCGCGCACTGGCCAACCCGGTCCCTGAAGCTCGGCGTAGGCAGCATCTTCATGAAAAACAGCGCCCTGTCGGATGATTTGATCTATCACGAGTACAATCATCTGATGATGGCCTCGCTTGGTTTCGAAATCGGAAACGGGGCAGCGGAACAGACGCGGGCCCTGCACGAAGCCTATGCCGATTACTTCATGGCTACGTGGACCGACGATCCGCGGGTCGGGGAATGGGTGGTAACGTGCCCGCCAAGGCAACAGTGTACCGGACCTAAGAATGACACGGATCTGCGCACCCTGAATCTGAATCCCGAGGGGTGGAATTGGCGCGAGGGGCAGCCGGCGGATACCCTCAAGTACGGATTCTGTCTCCGCTTCCACGAAGGAGACCTCAAGTGTAAAGCCTCCTGGAATAACTTCACCAACCCCTACGTGTGGGGTATGATGTGGGCCGCTTCGCTATGGGATTTGCGGACTGCCGTGGGAGCAGAAGTCGCCGATGCGATTGCGCTGGAAGCCGTTCGAATGCATACAGCCTCGACCGAATTTGAAACGGCGTTTGAACATATCCTGACCGTGGGTATAGATGAGTTCGGCTCCAACGTGGCGGATCAAGTCAGGCTGGCATTTGAGCAGCGTGGCTTCGTGCTGGCTGTCGGAGTTGCGAACGAGAATCGCGACGCTGGAGCGAACAATGCGCCTCGTTTGGAGGTATGGCCGAATCCCGTTCGAGATGTGTTGAACATTCAAAGCCGTGAAACGCGAGATGTACGCCACCTTCGCTGGGTTATACACGACGTCACGGGTCGTATCGTGCTCGAAGGGCAAGCAGGCACGACAGGGTCTTGGTCCATTCGCACCCACCAGCTGGCGTCAGGGTTATATCTGCTGCGCGTCGGCGTCCATCCTTCGTCCCGCGCCGTTCTTTTTCACAAGATGCACTGATGCGATAAGGATGGTAGATTGACATCTTCCATGCAGATGCATCCTACCTATCTGAAATCCATGTCCCACTTCTTTTTGCGCTTGGTATTGATCCTGGGCCTGTTGGCCAGCTCGGTGATTGTCTCGTCGCCTGTTCAAGCGCAGGACCAGCTGCTCCCTGAGGCATTTGACTATGCTCCGGAGATTCCCCGGGATCCTGCAGTGCCTTCTCCCGAGTCATTCCTTGGTCGTGAGACGGGTGAATACTACACGATGCATTCGGATGTAGTCCGCTATATCCACGCTGTGGCTGATGCTTCAGATCGCGTGACCATCCAGGAGTATGGGCGGACCTACGAAGGGCGGCCACTACACGTCCTGACCGTGACCTCTCCATCGAATCACGCACGGATTGACGAAATCAGGGCGGCGAACCACGAATTGGCAGATCCAGAGACCGATGCGGCACGCGCTGCTGAACTGGTGGCCAGCCATCCGATTGTCACCTGGCTGAGTTACAACGTGCATGGGAATGAGCCTTCCAGCACCGAGACGGCGATGGAAGTGCTGTACCTCCTAGCTTCGGGTCAGGGCAGCGAAGTGACCGATCTGCTCGATCAGTCGGTTGTGCTGATCGATCCGGTCCTCAATCCTGATGGGCGTGATCGATACGTCTACTGGTACAAGTCGATGCGCTCGAAACAGCTCCGAACGAGCGCCGACGACGTGGAACACACCGAACCATGGCCCGGCGGACGAACGAATCACTACTGGTTCGACCTGAACAGAGACTGGGTATGGTTGGTGCATCCAGAGTCGCAGGGACGCATTGCGGTTTTTCAGGAGTGGATGCCCCAGGTCCATGTGGATTACCACGAACAGGGCTTCAACAACAATTACTTCACCATGCCCGGTAAGCCCCCGCGCAATCTGAATCTTCCCCGCGATTATGATGCGTGGGCCGACATGTTTGGTCGTGCAACCGGAAAAGTCCTGGCGCAGAATCAGGTGAACTACTTCACCAGGGAATCTTTCGAATTTTTCTACCCCGGTTACGGCTCCTCCTATCCAAGCATCATGGGTGCCATCGGGATGCTGACTGAGCAGGGCGGACACAGCCGCGGTGGTCGTGCCGTGGAGACGAACGACGGATATGTTTTGACGCTTCGTCAACGGACCTGGGATCACTTTGCGACATCGATGGCGATTGTCGAAGCTTCTGTCCAGCATCGCCAGGAGCTATTGGCGTATTTCCGTGAGTTCTTCAATCCAGAGCGTACTGAAAGCGCAACGACCGCTTACCTGATTCCGGATGACGGGGGGCATGGGTACGCCGGAGATGTGATTGACCTTCTGCTCAGCCATGGTGTGGAAATCGAGCAAGCGGAGGAAGCCTTCACCATTGACGCTTCGGACTATTGGACGGCCTCTACCGCTCGGCACGCGTTTGATGCCGGCACCTGGATCATCCGGACCGATCAGGCCCGGCACGTCATGGTCAATACGCTGATGCAGCGTCAAATGGAGATTGAATCCTACGACATGTACGACATGTCCACCTGGTCCGTGCCACTGGCGTTCAACCTGCAAGGAGCCGCGTGGACCGAGCAGGCCCTTCGGGTCGCAACGCGGCCCGTTTCAGAAGCACCGACACGCGAATCGGGCGTTTCGAATCCTGATGCGGAGTACGGGTACGTGATGGACTGGCGTCAGCGTCAGGCACCCAAAGCGCTGGGCATGATGTGGGAAGCCGGTTACGATGTGCGATCGGCCCGGCGTACACTCGGCGTTGGAGACAAGGATTATCCTGTCGGCTCCATCATTGTCCTGAAAGGGCGCAATCGAGATCGAATGGATCGCGTGGCAGACGATATGCAGCGCATTGCGGCTGAGGCCGGCGTCGTGATCGATGGGTACGATGACAGCCGCGTTGATCGAGGCATGGATCTGGCATCTGCCGATGCCCGTGTGATTGAAAAACCTCGTGTTGTCCTCATGCTCGATAGTCCATTTGGATCGGAGACTGCGGGACAGATTTGGTACCTGTTCGATCAACGCATCGAATGGGGCATCGATCGCGTACGTGGAAACAACTTTCCTTCCCTGGATCTGGATGAAGTGGACGTTCTCATTCTCCCTCCCGGGAATGTGAGCACCATGCTGGATTCTGTTCAGACGGACCGTGTCAGCCGGTGGGTCCGGCAGGGGGGTACACTGATCGGATCAGAGAGCGCGGCCTCGTACCTGACCGGAGCACGCACAGGACTGACCTCTGTCGAACTCGTCAGCGTCGAGCGGGAGGAAGATGATGAACCGGACGTCGATGAACGTGTGTACACCCGCTATGAGGATCGCCGTGATTCGACCAATGTTTCCCGGGTCTCAGGCTCGGCTTTTCGCGCCATCCTGGACAATTCCCATCCGTTGGCAGCAGGTATGCCGGACAAGATGTACACGCTCAAGTTTGGAACGGAGGCGCTCAAGCCCTCCCGCTCCATCCACACGGTGGGGTACTACGACCGGAATGCAGACCAGCTCCTCGCTTCCGGATTCGCTTCGGAAGAGAACCGGGAAAAGCTGGCCGGTAATATGTTCGCCGGTGTTCAGCAAATGGGATCCGGCAAAGTGATTTTCTTGCTGGACAAGACACAGTACCGCATGTTCTGGCTTGGGTCGACCCGCTTGCTGGTAAACAGTATTATGCTGATGCACGGCATGTAGCCGCGGCACGCTTCCAAGAACCCCTACGTCATCATGCTGCCTTACGCCATCAAGGAAGGTCTGGCCGGTTTCAGGCGGGCATCATTCTCGTCGGTCGCTGCGACAAGTGCCATGACGGTTGCGCTGGTCATGGTGGGACTGTTTGCCATCGTGACGTGGCAGGCGCGGGGGGTGTCTGAATGGCTGAAACAGCGCGTAGGGGAAGTAGAACTGTTCCTCGACGATACCACGCCGGAAATTGCGGAATCCCTTTTTGAACGGACGCGGGCTACTCCAGGTGTGGCGCAAGCCGAGTACATCAGCAAGGACCGTGCACAAGAGATATTCCAGGAGGAGTTCGGCGAAGAGGCGGACATTTTCTTCGACGGTGCATTCCTACCCGCATCCATTCGGGTGATGGTGGAACCGGATTACATCAACACGGATAGCCTGAATGCCCTTGTTGCCGAATTTTCGACCTGGAATAGGGTAGATGAGGTGGTTTACAATCGCCCCCTGCTGGCCAAGGTGCAGGACAACCTTCGCCTGCTGTCGTTGATCGGCATTTCGATCGGTGCGTTGGTGTTGCTGGCGTCCATTTTCCTGGTAGCCAATACCATTCGGCTGGCCATCTATGCTCGGCGTTTGATGATTCGTACCATGAAACTGGTGGGTGCAACGGATGGATTCGTCCGCAAACCCTTCATCGTGGAAGGTATCCTGCAAGGGCTCATTTCATCCCTGCTCGCGCTGTTCATTCTGTGGGTGATCCAGGAGGTGGCGTTGGCCTACGTTCCTCAGCTTCCGGGACTTCCCTGGTCTGAAGCGCTGATGTTTTCTGGAATCTTGATCGGGGCTGGATTCCTGCTGGGATGGATTGGGTCAGAGAGTGCTGTGCGCCGTTTCCTCAAACAGGTCTCTTTGCACTGACGTCGTCCGTGGAAGAAGGGCGCCTTCGACCTGGCCTGCAGAGCATTTACTGCGTCGGCAGGATGCCTACCATCCGCAGCGGTCCGCCTGATCCGCCCTCAATTTTCATGGGCAGGGCGATGACCGTAGCTCCCGTTTCCGGCAGCCGATCCAAGTTGGCCACATTCTCGAAAGCAGGGATATTGTCGCCAAACAGGATCTGGTGGCTTTCAAACATGGTCGATTGTCCGTAGTCGATACTCGGGGTATCAATTCCTACCGCGTTGATATCCCGGTTGTCGACCAACCACTGCGCGGCCTCAGGATGAATACCAGGGAAATGGAGAAGGGAAACCGCATCTTGCCCTCGCTCAGCCGTTCCCATGTAAGCTTCCCGATCGGGCCAATACTGACCGAATCCGGTGCGAAAGAGCAGGATAGAGCCGGCTGCAATGGCGCCATGCTCATGCTCGTGCGCCATGATATCGTCGATAGAGATCAAATGGTCGCGATCAGCGGCCGCCTGCTCACCAACATCGACCACAACCGCGGGGCCCATCAGTCGCTCAAGAGGGATTTCGTCAGCCGCGTGTTTGCCCTCACTGAAATGGATGGGAGCATCGAGATGGGTGCCGCCGTGCTCAGCCGTTGTTACCGTGTAGGCCGTGTACCAGAATCCAGCAGGCGTAAATCCCTCAAAGTCGGTGTTCTTGTCAAATCCCGGTGCTGTCGGCCAGTACACAGTTTGATCATTGTAGGCGTAGGACATGTCCACGATCTCACCCTGTGGGAAGGCGACCACCTGGTCTTCAGCAGGGTTGTCCATGCTACAGGCGGAAACAGCAATCAGTAGAAAGACGAAGAGGGAACGGTACATGACAGGAAGGGATGAATTGTGCTGGTACAGTATAGCGTGTCCCGGGTAAATCGTTGTAGGTTCGGCTTCCACATCTGAATGATCCATGCGCATCGGACTCGTATACGACCTTTTTGAAGACTACCCCTGGATGGAGGGGGAAGCGTTCGATGCGGATGCAGAGAACGAGCCGGAAGAAACCGTGGAAGCGCTGGAAGCAGCCTTCCGGGCTTTGGGTCATCAACCCATCCGGATTGGCCCGGCGCGCAATCTTCTTCCGCATATACATGCTCCGGGCTTCGACGTCGGTATGTCCATTGCTGAAGGCGCCCGCAGCCGAAACAGGGAAGGGGAAGCGCCTGCGCTGTTCGAGCTGATGGGCGTACCGTTTCTGGGATCCGATGCGTTGACCATGTCTGTGAGTCTGGACAAGGCATGGACCAAGGATCTCGTTGCTGCAGCCGGTGTTGCGACGCCGCCCCATTGTTTGATAACGCCTGCAGGACGTGTGGGTGAACTGCCTTCTCTGCCTGCGTTCCTGAAACCGCGATACGAAGGATCTGCAAAAGGGCTGACGGCGGCAAACAAGGTGCACGAAGCAGAGACCCTGGAGCACCAGGCGAATCGTCTCCTTTCTGACTACGGGCAAGACGTCCTCGTTGAGTCCTTCGTAGAAGGGTCAGAGTTCACCGTGGCTGTGATCGGTCATAATCCCGTCCGTACGCTACCGGTAATTCAGCGTGCTATTGAGAGGGAGTCCGGTATTGGACTGCATGTGTTGGAGCGAAGTGGTCTCCCTGAGAAGCAGTATGCGTGGTCTTTGCCCGGGGACCTGACATCGGAACTGGAAAATCGCCTGCAGCAAGACGCGATCGCCGTCTTCAACAAGCTGGAGTGCAACGATTTTGCGCGACTCGATTTCCGGGTTGATCGCGATGGTACACCCTGGTTTCTCGAGATCAATCCGCTCCCCACCTTCGCTCCTGACGGCACTTTTGCCATCATGGCGGAGTTGATGGGACAATCATATCCTGATTTCCTGGCCTCGGTACTTGACGAGTCCTTACGCCGCATATCACCCTGATCCTCCGCAGGTCTCCGTGATTCCCTCCAACATCCCTTCCAGTCCCTCGTCCGAACAATGGGCCGATTGGCGTTGGCACATGCGCCATCGGATCCGCTCGGAAGAAGCATTACGTGATTGGCTGGAGCCCACCGCTGACGAAAGCGCAGCCATTGAAGCCACAAAAGGTGTTTTTCAATGGTCCATCACGCCCTACTATGCCTCATTGATGGACCCTGTTGATCCGACGTGCGCCATTCGTCGCCAGGTCGTGCCTCTCACGGACGAGTTGTTGCCCGACGGTATCGGACTCGAAGATCCACTCGAGGAAGTCGCAAACTCGCCGGTAAAAAACCTCATCCACAATTACGGAGACCGTGTCGCTTTTTGCGTAACGAGTCAATGCGCTATCTACTGCCGGTATTGTTTGCGGAAGCGAATGGTCGGAGAGGCGGAGTTCATGATGCGCAAGGATGAACTTCGGGAGGCCATTGCCTATATCGCGGCGCATCCTGAAATCAGGGATGTACTGCTTACCGGAGGCGATCCGCTCACGCTGGGAGAGGCCAACATTGACTGGCTGTTGACGGAGTTGCGAGCCATAGATCACGTGGACATCATCCGAATCGGATCCCGCATGCCGGTCAAGCTGCCTCAGCGCATTACGCCAGAGTTGTGTGCGGTATTGGAAAAACATCATCCCGTGTGGGTCAATACCCACTTCAATCATCCCAAGGAGCTGACAGCAGAAGCCGGGGCCGCGATTGATCGTCTACTGCGCGCGGGTGTACCGGTAGGCAATCAGACCGTGCTTCTGAAAGGGATCAACGACGACGTGGGAACGATGCGTGCGCTGTGTGAGGGCCTGGTGCGTATGCGAATCCGCCCCTACTATCTCTATCAAGCGCAGCTGATCGGGGGCACCGAGCATTTGCGGACGCCGATTGAAATCGGCATGCGGATCATGGCGGCGCTTCAGGGCACTCTGACCGGTTTTGCCATCCCCCGTTACATTCTCGATACGCCCTACGGGAAAGTGCCTCTGACGCGGGACTACATCCTGGGGCGGACACCAGAGGGCGTGGCCATGAAGACTACTCGCGGTGAGATCTGGGTAGAGGCAAACCCCGCTCCTGAAGATGGAGCACTCCCCGAGGTCACGCTGCCTTTTTTCGGTTCTGCCCTTTGACGGGCTCTGCGTGGGTCGAGTCCAAGGCAGGCTGGTTATTTCCATGTGCAAGAGCACTCGAAGACTCGTGATCTTGCATCCGCTTCCGAACGGAATCGATGAGGTCCTGATTGGTTCTGTAAGCGCTTCCGGGTCCGAGTATGTGTAGCCTTTCCATTTCGACGGGGTCAGGTCGCGTCGCATTGTGGTCTTGGTTGGTTTGAGCAGGCGCCGTCTGGCGCACGCGAATACTGTTGTCAAATGGCGTGTCAGTCTCATTTTGATTCAAATCGAGACGGGCCAATCGCGGGTGGAAATGGGATATTTTTGGGCATTAGAGCAGCCTTTTGGGATAATCCGAGATGATCGGAGATGGCCAGTGTGGTGTGCTCGTATCCGGCATGGTGCGATGGCCCTAAACGAAAAGCGGCCCCCGCGAGAAGGATCTCGCGGGGGCCGCACAGGGGCTATCCAGAGAGGCAGTTGGATGGTCCCACTAGACGGGTCACAGATGTTGCCTTGAAAAGGGTCCGGAAACGCGCGAGGAGGCAGTGATTGCGCGCATCCGATTCAACAAAAGTGACACTCCCATTATCTTTTCAAAGTGCGTGCCAAACCGTAGTCAAACCGTCAATGCGGGCCAAAAAAGCCGATCGACTATTTTTCAGGTCGTCGTGAGTCTCATTCTCGAACCGTATTTGGCACAGACCTCATCCAGGGTTATCCCCAATCATTGACTTTTGGGGTGGGTGCAGATAGCTTGCCTCGATTGTCCATCTGCACAGACTTTAAGCCGCTCCGGCCTGTATGCTGCGCGTACTTTTCATCATCCTTGCCGTGGTATCGATTGCACTGGCGATCGTGTTGGGTCAGCCGATGCTCTATCTCCTGGCATTGGTCCTGCTCATCAGCGCAGGACTCTTGGTGACGATGAACATGAGGCGCCGCCACAAGGACGTTCCCGAGACGTTCATGCAGGCTCCTGAACAGCCCACGGAAGACCTCGCCTCTCTCGGTATCCTGGACATCAAGCCCAAAGGCGATGACAGCGAAGTCGATCCTTCCAACGGCGATGTTCCTGAAGAGACGGTGACGCTGACCGAAGAGGACGGGGAGTCGGTGCCAGAAGCTGCTCCCGCTCCAGACCGGTCCGTGTCTCCCACTCCAGCTCAGTCTCATGTTGCTGGCGTATCGAAGGCACGTCAACGGCCCCCGCGAGCTCGCATCATGGTCTCGGAGGCTGCCTCCGAGATCAAGGCCGATGTGCTCATTCCGTGCCTGCGATCGTTACGTGCTTCGTTGGACGCCTACACGGTCTGTCTCCTCAGGCAGGAGGACGCACCTCTGCGCTACCAGGTGGAGGTGATGGTAAGTCAGAATTCCTATGCTCGAAATGGGGGGTCGTATTCGGCGAAAGAACCCATGCTCTCCGGGCATAAAGCGCTCGTTCCGGTAGTGTATCCACGCGTTGGCCCCAATGGCTTTCCCAAAGCCAAGCTTGGCTACTATCACGAGCCAATCAATGTGCGTCAGGTAGCCATTGTCCCGGTTGTCCCGAAGCGCTACGATGAGCTCTTCATGCTCGTTGTAGATACGGTGAATGAGGATGGACTCGAGGCCGCCTCTGTACGGGTGCTGTTGGAACAATACGCTCGCCTGGTCACCACCATCTTGGATACGATTTACATCGAGTCGGACTCCGAAGAGCCATCCGATGCACTTCGACCGCGACGCGAAATCATTATCGACGAGATGGAACAGGCTCGTTCCTTGTCCCATCCGCTCTCCTTGGCGTTGGTTTACTTGAATCGAGGAGAAGCCTTGTCGGGCGATGGTTCGGCTGATCTGGAAGATCTGGATGAGCGGTTCTCGACGCGCCTTCGTTCGGTCGCGCTGGATGCTCGGGTTGAGCGTTTCGGGGAGTTGACTTATGGGATCTTCTATCATGGAAACCATGATTCGTTGCCCGAATGGGCATCAGGAATCAAGGAGGCCTTCCCGGAAGATGCTCAGGATTTTGAAGGGGGTGTAAGTGTAGGTGTAGCGCCACTGCTGGACCGACATGATGGAGCTGATTCCCTGCGATCGGAAGCGACAGCCGCCCTTCAGGAGTCTTTCCAGTCCGGTGAATGCGTCATCGTGGGATAATCCGCGTCAAAGGAGGTCGACATGGTTTTTGTAACCATCGTGCTTGACGGCGTGGGTATAGGCTGGCAGCCGGACGCAGCCATCTATGGCGATGAAGGGGCGGATACCCTGGGACATGTATTGGCTGCGTGTGAACCGAAACTACCCCATCTCGGCGCTGCAGGACTGGGGCGGATTCGTCCTTTACCCGGTGTACCCGGTGCCGATCGACCAGCTGCTTCCTGGGGAAAGATGCAGGAACGTTCGGCAGGAAAAGATTCCACGACGGGTCATTGGGAGCTGGCGGGATTGACCCTCGACGCGCCGTTTCCAACGTATCCAGATGGCTTTCCTAAGGACATGATAGACCTGTTCTGCAAGGAGGCGGGAGTGACTGCAGTGCTTGGCAATCGACCAGAATCAGGTACCGTCATCATTGAAGAATTCGGTCAGCAGCACGCAGATACAGGACTACCTATTGTTTACACGTCTGCGGACAGTGTTTTTCAGATTGCTGCCCATGTGGATGTCATCCCGCTGGAGGAGCAGTACCGATGGTGTGAGATTGCCCGTAACAGGGTGTGTGTCGGCCCTCATGCGGTTGGACGCGTGATAGCACGGCCTTTTGAGGGGTCCAAGGGTGCGTGGTCCCGCATTTCCAGCAAACGGAAGGATTTCTCGCGGTTGCCTCAAAAGGAGCCTTTGCAGCAACGACTACAACGGCGTGGTGTGACGACCATTTCGGTTGGCAAAGTGGCTGATCTGTTCGGGGGCGTTGGATTTGACCGTACGATCAAGACGGCAGGGAATGCGCATGGCGTGGAGGTGACCCTTCAAGAAATGCGGCAGGCAGAAGGCAATACCTTCATTTGGACCAATTTGATTGACTTCGATCAGGAGTACGGGCATCGCAACAATCCTCAGGGTTTTTCGGATGCCCTTGAGGCGTTTGACCGAGCGCTGCCAGCGATCCTTGAGGCATTGCCTGAACATGGGCGCCTACTGATTACAGCAGATCACGGCAACGATCCTGCGTACCCAGGGACCGACCACACCCGGGAATACGTGCCCCTTTTGTATTATACCGATCGGACTCCCACAGATGTGGGAACGCGTGTTTCCTTTGTGGATCACGCAGCAACCGTCGCCACTTATTTCGGACTCGACGAGTCCTTCGGAGGCCTATCCTTCGAATCATCCTGACAGCTCTCGCCATGATTCTCGGAAAAGTAATCGGTACGGTCTGGGCAACCCGAAAAGACGAACAACTGAAGGGTATGAAACTGCAGTTGGTTCGTGAAATCGCTGAGGACGGTAGTGACAAGAGCCGGGTAGTTGTCTGTGTCGACAGCGTTGGCGCCGGGGTCGGTGAGACGGTCTTGTTTGCCCAAGGATCGAGTGCGCGTCAGACCGAGTTGACTCGCAACAAGCCCATTGATGCCGTGATTACGGCTATCGTGGATAAGCTCGACACAGTCTGAGCAGGTGATCTGATGAATCTCGGCAAAGTCACCGGTAAGGTCTGGGCCACGCGCAAAGACGATAGTTTGGAAGGGCAGCGACTCCTGTTTGTACAACCTCAAGCGTTCAGTGGTGCGACGGTGGGCGGGCGTATTGTGGCCCTGGATACAGTAGATGCCGGCGTTGGTGATACGGTGATGTACGTCTCTTCCACGGAAGCCACGATCCCGTTCAAGCCACAACCCACCCCGACCGATGCGACCATCGTAGGCGTTATCGATCGGGTAGATCACGTATCAGGAAGCTGGACACCCCGTCCGGAAAGTGACTGAGGACTCAGTCGGTATTTCCCAAGAGGGGTACGAATCGAAAGGCTTCCATTTCGATACGGTCGAATTCATCTTCGCCCATTCGGACGATATACGTCATCATCTGCTGGTCACGTCCACCAACCGGAATGACCATGCGGCCGCCCGATTTCATGCCTTCCGGCATCTTGAGCTGCTTCAGCAGAGAATCCGGAACATCCAATGCACCTGCCGTGACGATTATGCCATCGAATGGCGCCATGGATTCCCATCCGGCCATCCCGTCCCCGAACCGGCAATTTGCCCGGTATCCGAGGCTTCGAAGTAAGGGAGCGGTATGGTCATAGAGGCCACGCACGCGTTCTATTGAATAGACCCGGGCACCCATCTCGCACAGAACCGCTGCCTGGTAACCGCTACCCGTTCCGATTTCCAGGATACGTTCACCGGACTTCGGATTGAGCGTCTGGCTCTGGTAGGCTACGGTAAACGGTTGGGATATCGTTTGCTTCAATCCAATGGGCAGCGCCTCGTCATGGTAGGCGCGTGAAAGGAAAGCGGGGTCTACGAAGTGCTGTCGCTGGACGGTCCCGATGGCCTTGAGGACGCGTTCACTGCTTATTCCCTTTTCCCGAAGCTCATCTACCAAGCGAGCACGACGACGCTGGAATTTCCAGTCTTCCTTCATGGGTTCAGGCTGTTGCGGGAACGGTTTCTGCCTCTGGCTCAAAGCTGGGGGCAAGCGCCTCGACGATATAGTTGTCCAACAAGTCGAGGCTCACATTTCGCTTGAGTTCACCATTGCTGGCGGTGCTGATATACCCTGTTTCCTCCGATACGACAACGACAAATGCATCCGAAACCTCGGTCAGTCCGACAGCAGCCCGGTGACGCAGTCCCAGCTTGCTGTCCAGCTTCATATTGGTGGAAATGGGCAGGATACAGCGTGCTGCTTCAATCCGGCCATCGCGCACAATGACAGCTCCGTCATGAAGTGGATTCTGGGAATAGAAAATCGTTACCAGGAGATCGCGACTGACCTGTGCGTGCAATTGAGCCCCTGTTTCGATATAACTGCGCAGACCGGTGGACCGTTCAAATACGAGCAAAGCCCCGATGCGTCGCTGACTCAGATCTTCGATGGCATGTACGATTTCCTCGATGCGCTCCTGCTGTGCGGGAGATTGCATGAATCGTCGCACAAGAGGATTTTGTCCGAGTAGCAGAAGTAGGCGTCGGATTTCGGGCTGGAACAGGATGATCACGGCCAATACGAATACTTCCGATATGGATCCGAAAAGAGCCCGCAAGATGGTCATGTCGGCGGCCGTCACCATCAATTGGATCAGATACAGCGCCAGGATGCCAACGAAAATCTGGACCGCGATCGTTCCCCGCATCAGCTGGTACAGCTTGTACAGGATGTAAGCCACCAAGCCGACCTCAAGGAGATCGACGACACGAATCGGTATGACCCACGGAATGAGCGTCATGCGTCCGGGTGGTACGGGGCTTCGGGCAGCGGCGCTGGTCGAATGGGGTCACGCCTGCCCAACGAGTCAGAAGGAATATGCGCAGTATACGGCTTTGGCATCCTAAATCTGACTGGTACCGGCACGAATGGTTGCTTCAAGGACGTTGAGGAATTGTCGTGTGGCGGCTACATCGTGTGTCCGGACGAGGGTGGCACCGTTCTGGACCGCGACAGCTGTCGCAGCCAAGGAGCCGGCCAATCGGTCCGAAGGAGGAGGGAGAGCCTCTTTCGGGGCGTTTTCTCCAGCTGCGGCTTGTGCGATACTACTCTTTCTGGATACACCGATCAGAACCGGATGGCCCAATGAAAGCAGCGAGCTTATACCACTCATGAGTGCCAGATTATCCACGGTAGTCTTGCCGAATCCGAACCCTGGATCGAGAACGAGTTGGTCGCATCCGGCATTCCGTGCGGTCCGGGTCGCTTCGGCAAGCCGGATCGTGACCTCACTTACGATATCGTGTGTCTCAACCACATGCGGCATCTCCCCGGGCATCCCCACCGAATGCATCAGCGCCAGAGGCACGCCGTGCCGAGCGGCAATCTCGGCGAGGGCGGGGTCGAAGCGTAACGAAGTGATATCGTTGATCATGTGTGCCCCTGCCTCGAGGGCGGCCTCGGCTACATCGGAACGGAACGTGTCGACGGAAATCCAGACATCAGGAAGTCTTTCTGCGATGCGTTCGATGACTGGGAGGATCCTGTGACACTCCTCGTCCGCTGATATCAACTGGGCCCCTTCTCCGTAGGTTGTCCCCTTGGGCCTGGAAGAGGCACCTCCGATGTCCAAGATCACGGCACCTTCAGCACTCATTTCGGCAGCGCGTTTCAGCGCCAGGTCGGGGTCCAGGTACAACCCTCCATCTGAAAACGAGTCAGGAGTCACATTCAAAACCCCCATGACGTGGGCTCCTCCTGCGACAGGCTGTGAGCAATCCAGTGTCAGGGACCCGGAGCGAAGGATGTGGGGTGAATCAGACACGAATAGAGTTGGGAGAACCGGTTAGGGCGGATGGGGTACATGAAGGAGTGAAGATAGACACGCTTTCTCGAACGGTCCGAAGGTCGGAGTCGAGAGGCCAGATAGACGTATCGCGACGCCATGCCGTTCAATTTCCCATCCATCGACAAGGTCCGACGACCCTCGTCCATTTCTCCGCTTCAGGTCATTCGGAGTTTCAAGGCAGACCCGGTGGGTACCCAGACCCGTTTGCTCCGAAATCTAACGCGGAAAGCTTCAGGGACTGAATGGGGCAAACGCTTCGGGTTTGCGGAAATCGCCGAGGCCAAAGACCCCGTCCGGCTGTACCAGGAGCGCGTACCGTTCCATCATTACGATGCCTATCGCAGCGATGTAGAGCGTATTCGCCAGGGTGAGAAAGACATTATTTGGCCGGGTCAGTTCAAGCATTTTGCAGTGTCCTCGGGGACGGCTTCTGCGGGTAAGATCATTCCACTTTCCCAAGACATGCTGGACGTCAACCGCCGGTTCACGATGGCGGTCGCCATGTCCTATTTCAAGTCGGTTGCGGATCCATCTTTTCTCTTCGGCCGGTTGCTGTCGATTCCTGGACGAATCGAGGATGATCCGCTGCATCCTGGCTCATGGATTGGCGAAGTGTCTGGCTTGCAATTTCTGGTTACGCCGGCTGTGATTCGCAAATTCTACCAGGCGGTGCCTCGGGATATCCTGTTCCTTCCTAACTGGGAGGAGAAACTGGATGCCATTGTCGAACACACCTACAACATGAACATCCGGGCGATGGCTATGGTGCCATCCTGGGCTCCTGTGTTGTTTCGAAAACTGATTGCTCATCACAACAAAGTGAATGAGGATTCTGCTTCGACCGTATCTGAAATCTGGCCTAACCTGGAAGTATTTTTCTCAGGCGGTGTAGCCTTGTCGTCATACCGAACACTGCTCGAAGAGCAGATCGGCGGCTCTGTCAACTTCGTTGAGAATTACGGGGCGAGTGAAGGGTACGTATCGTTTCAGGACAACCCGAATGCCGAGGATATGCTGGTCCACTTGGACACCGGCGTGTTTTTTGAATTCGAGCCTGTGGACGGCAGTGGTCCTCGCGTCTCTATCGCGGGCGTCGAGACCGGTGTTCGATATCGCATCTTTGTCTCCACGTGCAGTGGACTCTGGGCGTACGAAATTGGTGATGTTGTCAAGTTTACCTCAACCGATCCGTACAGGCTGGTCGTGGCCGGGCGAACCAACGAAGTACTGGATACCTACGGCGAGGCAGTCTATGGCGACGAGGCCCGAAAAGCGCTCGAGCAGGCTTGCAACGAAACAGGGGCCCAGACCACGAACTATCACATTACACCCATTCCGGTATCGCATGCTTCATTACCCGGGCACGAGTGGCTCATCGAGTTTGACGAGCAGCCTTCTGATATCGAGGCATTTTCTGGTGTCATCGATCGACACCTTCGGGAAATTAATCGGCATTACGTAATTCGCCGAGAGGCGCAGGCCTTCTTACCTCCCAAGATTTCCTCCTTGCGACGCGGGACGTTTTTCGAGTGGCTTCAGCAGACCAAGAAGCGGGTAAGTGCTCAGACCAAGGTGCCCAGAATGAGTGAAGGAAGAGAAATTGCTGATGCCCTACTGAAAATTTCAGGAAACAATCCGTAACAGCGAAGTAATAAGGACTTACGCCGCGAGAAAGGGGAACATCACTTTCAGCACAGCGTGAATCAGGCCCGCCAGGTTTCGCGGGCCCCTAAAAGTAAACCATGCTCATACCTGCCGGCCCACCAACTCGTGTCTATCGAGAAAGCCGGCTCCTACAGCTACCAAGAATCAGGACAGAGGAAGGGGAATATGTACGTCCCACGCCAGCAGCGCATGCTGGATCAATACCTTCAGGAGATCGGCCAAATTCCATTGCTGACCCCTGACCAGGAAGTCGATCTAGCGCAGAAGATCAAGCAGGGAGACCAGGATGCACTGCACCGTTTGACCCGAGCGAACCTTCGTTTCGTGGTATCCGTTGCCAAGAAGTATCAGGGTCAGGGTCTGACCCTGGCTGACCTCATCAACGAAGGCAACTACGGCCTGATCAAGGCAGCTCAGCGCTTTGACGAAACGCGCGGTTTCAAATTCATCTCGTACGCCGTCTGGTGGATCCGTCAAGCCATCCTTCAGGCACTGGCCGAGCAGAGCCGCGTGGTGCGTCTCCCGCTCAACCGGATTGGTACGATTTCCAAGATCCGTAAGACCAGCGCGAAGCTGGCCCAGATCCACGAGCGTCAGCCGAACATTGAAGAGCTGGCCACGGAATTGGAAGTCGACGTCAACAAGATTCGCGAAGCGCTGCAGCATACCGGACGCCACCTGTCCATGGATGCGCCCTTCAACGAAGACGACGACAACAGCCTTCTTGATGTCCTTCCGGATGATGAAGATGTCAAGCCGGATGACACGCTCATGGATGAGTCGCTCAAGATCGATATTGAGCGCGCTCTGAGCCTCCTGCATCCACGCGAGGCTGAAATCACACGCCTCTACTTTGGTATCGGTCGCGAGCACCCGCTGACCCTCGAGGAGATCGGACAGCGTTTCGGCCTGACGCGCGAGCGTGTTCGTCAGATCAAGGAGAAAGCCCTCCGCAAGCTTCGTCAGAAGCATCGCCGCGAGGAACTTCAGATGCATATCGGGTAACGCCCATTCTCGGCGTTTCCGGAAGGGCGGCTCCCGTGAGGGAGCCGCCCTTTTTTTATGCCAGCTTTCCGAACGACAAGGGAAAGAGATCCTTGCCCTATCCACATCAAACCGATATGCTTGAGGCTCTGGATTTCCATCGCCTTTCCCCTGTTACATGGAGCGACATTTCAAGCGCAGCATTGAAGAGTTGGCCGTCATCGTGCCGTTTCTGCAAGAAGCTGTTGATCATTTCGACTTGGATACTGGCACCTCGTTCACATTGAACATGGCCGTGGAGGAGCTCTTCACCAACATGGTGAAGTACAATGGCAACGGAGCAGACGACATTCTAATTGGAGTTGATCGCGAAGCCGATTGGATGACCATTTGGCTGGTTGATTTCGATTCAGAGCCATTTGACTTGAGTGATGCAGGGGAGGTCGATACGTCGGCTCCGCTGCACGATCGTAGACCGGGAGGCCTCGGAATTCACCTTGTCAAGCGCTTTATGGACGAGGTGATGTATGAGTACAAGGAGCGCAAAACCACCATTCGATTGGGCAAACGATTGACGAACCATGCTTGAGATCATACGAGAAGGGGCGCGGGCCGTCCGACTGAAAGGGCGCCTGGATGCTACGCAGTCAGAGACAGCGTTCGCCGAATTCGATACCGATCAAGAATTGATGACTCTGCTGATGGGAGGAGATTTCGGCTCGTCTCGAATAGGACAGTATCTGCACTCCCTGCGGTCCCATTTCGAGGGCCCCATCGTGGCTGATATGCTGTGTCTTATCCGGATCCGGGTCGAACTCTCCATCCTGGCCAAGGGGATGCTGATGATGCAGGAGGCCGGGTTCGTGCCACCGCCAGACGAGAGCATAAAGGCGAAGTTTGCCGAGCTGGACTACCTGGAGGACTCTATCGGTAGGGCTGGCATGATGGCGATCGAGCCTATCCAGCAATGGTCCAACAAGGAGCTTTGGCAGCTCAACATGCTGTCAGACAAAGGCTGAATTGATCAACGAGGCGGATCAGCAAAGCCCGCGTTTCCGGTTATTCCGTTGCTCATTCCGGCGTCGGGCCATGGTCAGACCGACTACTGTCCCAACCCCCAAGAAAACGAGAAGCACCACCCAGGCCTCGATTCCCACGTGTCCCGAATCGACAGAGGCTTTGTTCAGCTCAATCAGCACATGTCGATCAGGCGAGACGTCCGGATTGGTACTGACAGCATGGGTAGCATGTCGTGCATGCTCTGAGTAATGGGAGATGAAGTCGAGCGGTTTGGCGAACAGCACCAACAAGAATGCTGCAGCTGCCGCGACGATCAGCGTGCGTTTCATGTCCTCTTCCGATGAGTGGGGTAGTGACGCAGCCCCACGGAGCCTATGGTAGCCATTACAGCGCACGATGTAAAGATCATGTGAAGCAACAATCGTCCATTGAACGCAAAATCGTGTTTCGCCCTTTTTGTACGTCGAAAATGAGTGTTTCCAGACGATTCAGGCTACTGAACCATCCATCATGTCGTCCTTGATCGGCCTCTTCAACCACATCCGATGCATCGCGAGGAGGTCTGAAGAAAAGTCAATTGGACAGCTTGGATTCGACTCCTTGATCCCTGAGCGGGGGTTGTGGATCTTGGAGGTTCTCAGAACCGAGAGGAATACCATGGCCTGGATCAAGAACGCTATCATCGACCTGGGTGTGACCGCCGTCATTGCTGTGTATGCTTTCACAGGTGCGACGTGGGCGTGGTGGATTATCGCCATCTACACGCCACTGATGGTGCTTCTGAAGGTTTTTGGTTTGTCCTCCGCCGCTGCCGCCGTGCAGCAAAAAGCGAGCGACGTGCCCACCTGGTTCTACCATTTTCTTTTTGCTGCGAACGTGGTTCTCCTGCTGCGTGCTTTTTTCTATTGCCCTGCTGCGGGATGGGCGGCGATTTGGATCCTCTCTGTCGTTGCCGAGGCAAGACGGCGCCCGTCTAAGAAATCGTCATAACCAGACGTCGCGAAACCGTGTAGCCATGAATCTGTGCTGACGAACTACTTCACGCTGCGTGCACTGGTCAGAGAATGGGAGCCGATACTTGCCGGCTCGCAGCTCTTGGATGCCTATTCCCAGCATAAAGGGAGTCTGGTATTGGTTTTTGCAACCGCAACAGAAGACCTCCACTCCATCAATCTATCAGTCCAATCCCCGGATCGACATCTGTTTCGGTATGACGGATCCAACCGCTCGCGTCGAAACGTGGTGGACCACTTTCCTCGTCTGCGCAGTCGTCATCTTGTAGGCATCCAAATCGCTGAGGGAGACCGACTGATAACCTGGGAATTTGATCAAGGCGTGCGTCTGCTGATGATACCGTTTGGCGGCAAGGCCAATGCTTTTCTCGTAGATGAGAATGGGTCCGTGATGGATACGTTCAAGGGAGACAGTTCACAGCCCGCTCCCGAAGCGCAGCCAGCCACCATGCCCCAGTCGGTAGAGGACGTGCGTACGCTTTTGAAGGGAGGGCGTGAGGTTGGACGCCTTTGGCCTCTTTTTTCCGGACCTCTTCGTGATGAGCTGCTGCATCGTGTAGATGGGTTGGAAGACCCGAAGCTTCTCGTCGAAGCTGCCACTGCCCTGATGGGAGAGTTGGAAAGCCCAACTGCTCGCATCTACCAAGATGAAGACGGGAGCCCCACACTTTCTCTAGTGCCGCTCCATCATCTGGGATCGGAGGCTGAGTTGTTTGACACCGTAGACACTGCCGTGCGCATTTGTGCACGCCGCCGACTGGCGCAAAACCGATTTGAAGGAGCCTACAAGCCTCTCCTGCAGGCCATTCGGAAACGTCATCTTGCTGCCGATCGATCCTTGTCACGAGTCGAAAAAGAATTGTCCCGACCCGAGCGCAGTGAGCACTATGAGCATTTGGGTCATCTGATGATGGCGCAGCTTCACTTGGTTGAAGATGGAGCAGAAGTGACCCAGCTTCCCGACTTGCTGGGAGACGGGTCCATGATGACCATTCGCTTGAATCCGGAATTGACTCCGGTTGAAAATGCGCAACGGATGTACGAAAAAGCGAAGTCTTCGCGCGCAGCTCGGGAAGTAGCCATGGAGCGTCTTGGCGGCTTGACTCGACAAGTCCAGAAGCTGACCGAGGTATTGGAGGAAGTTAAAAGCCTCTCTCATGTGGCCGAGGTGAAGACGTTCAAGAACAAACATGCAGCGTTGCTGGCCACGCTGCAGCAAACAGCATCAGATCAGGACACCATTCCGTATCGGCGATTCGAATTGTCGAACGGATACGAGGTATGGGTAGGTCGTAATGCCCGCCAGAATGATGAATTGACTCTTCGGGACGCGCGTCCTTTCGACGTGTGGCTCCATGCACGGGGAGTCGCAGGATCGCACACGGTGCTTCGCGTAAAAGGTCGGACAGATTCTCCCCCGAAACAGATCATTGAGCAGGCAGCCTCGATTGCAGCCTGGTTTTCCAAAGCCCGAACGTCGTCTCTGGCGCCTGTGATCGTAACGCAACGCAAGTACGTTAGAAAGCCGAGGAAGTCGGTGGCTGGATCTGTTCGTGTAGATCGAGAGGAAGTTCTTCTTGTTGAGCCCCGCTTACCTGACTGAAGAACAGTTCGGTTGGGAATCGAATTGTATTATAGGGCGCAAATCACACTTTCAATTCTTCTTTCTGGATCCCCATGACGTGGTGGGAATCAGTCATTCTGGGCCTTATTCAAGGACTGACAGAGTTCCTGCCGATCTCTTCGAGCGGGCATCTCGTCCTGGGACAGTATGTCCTGGGCCTTGAGCCGGGCGGCAATGGGGTCCTTTTCGAGGTGCTGGTTCATTTTGGTACCGTAATGAGCATTGCGTACGTCTATCGGGCCCGACTTGGGACGCTGATCCTCGACGTCGTGAAGGGAATTGTGAGGCCAAATCAGTGGGTAGACGGCTATCGTAATCAAGCAAACTTCCGCTTGGGCATGCACGTGCTCCTCACCATGATCCCGACGGGCCTCGTATATATGTTTGCTGGCGACCGACTCGAAGCGGCATTCACGTCTCCGCGTCTTGCCGCCGGTATGCTGTTGGTAACGGGTACGCTTCTCCTTCTCACGATGTGGAGTAATAAGGGTACCCGATCTGTGGGGCCACTGAACAGTTTGCTGATAGGCCTGGCGCAAGCAGCTGCCATGATTCCTGGCATCTCGCGTTCGGGGGCGACCATTTGCACGGCCATGTATCAAAAGATCAACCCTGAAGAAGCGGCGGACTTTTCCTTCCTGATGTTACTGCCGGTAGTGATTGGAGCGACCCTTCTGAAACTTGGAGATATAGGCACCGCTATGGACGGTGCCGCTTGGGGCACCATGCTGCCAGGCGTTGTGGCAGCTTTTCTCTCTGGTATTGTAGCAATCCGGATTGTGCTCACGTTCGTAAAGCGGGGGCAGTTTCATCTGTTTGCCGTTTACTGCTTTGCAATCGGGATTTTGGGGCTCATCCTCATCTAGAGGCACCGTGCCCGGCATCCATCGTGTATGAGGCCAAAGGAGCTTCCAATCATTCAAAAGGGGCAATTATCCGGTCTCATTTTGATAAAAAGGCCCTTAAGATTCTTGCGTGACACCCGATAACGGAGAAGCGAAGTTTCCGGTATGGGATCCCACCAAAGGTCCCGGATCGCGGATTCGTATCTCATTATCCACGCCACCTTGCCCGTTTCCCGGAGGGCACGCATGAATTATCGCATTTTCGTTGTCGACGACGATCGTCATTACGCTCGCATGTTGAGCTACCGACTCGACAAGAATGACAACTACACGGTCAACGTCTTTCACAATGGGGAAGAAGTACTGGCTGCCCTGGATGAAAAGCCGGACCTGGTTCTCCTGGACATCATGATGCCCGGCATCGATGGTGTCGAGGTGTTGCGTCAGATGCTCACCCGCGTGCTGGACGTACCTGTGATCATGGTTTCTGCGCAAGGTGTGATCGATACGGCTGTCGAAGCGATGAAACTGGGGGCTTATGACTATATCACCAAAGGGCAGGACGATCTGGTCAAATTGGATTCGATCGTTCGAAATGTCTTGGAGAAAGTGTCTCTGGAGCGAGAAGTCGAAACGCTCCGTTCAGAGGTGACCGAGAAGTACCAGATCAAAGGAATGATCGGTGAATCTCCGGCTATGCAGGAAGTTTTCCGCAAGATTCAGAAGGCCACGCGCGGCGATTTGATGGTCGCCATCCAGGGAGAGAGCGGTACCGGGAAAGAGCTGGTCGCCAAGGCCATCCACTATGCATCGGCACGAAAGCGCGGCCCGTTTGTGGTCGTGAACTGCGCTGCCATCCCTCGCGAGCTCATGGAAAGTGAGTTCTTTGGACACGAAAAAGGCTCATTCACCGGAGCTCATGCCCGCAAAATCGGAAAGTTCGAGCAGGCAGATGGTGGCACCATTTTCCTCGACGAGATCGGGGAGCTGGATATGGACCTGCAGGCCAAGCTTTTGCGTGCCCTGCAGGAAGGTGAGCTCACCCGCGTCGGCGGCAGCGAGCTCATCGATTTTGATGCTCGTGTAATCTGCGCCACGAACCGGGATGTCGTGACCATGATTCGTGACGCCCAGTTCCGCGAGGACCTGTACTACCGACTGTTCCAATTCCCGATTCCACTTCCACCACTGCGCGAACGCGGATCAGACGTTCTTTTGCTGTCTAATTTCTTCTTCCGTGATTATGTCACGAAGCATCCCGACTTCAAAGGCAAGAAAATCTCGACACAGGCCCGAAGAGCGATCGAGAACTATACCTGGCCAGGCAATGTCCGTGAACTGAAAAGTGCCATTGAGCGCGCGATCCTGCTTTCGGATGAAGCAGAAATATCCGCGCCGGACCTCATGATTGCTGATCAGAACACGATTTCTCCGTGGGCAGAACGGCTTACGCTGGCCGAAGCAGCCGAAACGTCCTTCGTGGCTGCCGTTCCGAAAGCCTTGGCGCAACCTGAATCGACTAAGGGCAGTACACCGGTATCCGGAAACGACGCAGACGGATTCGACTCCGACGAGGCGGATGTACCCCTCGGAGATGGTGACGGCGGCATCGTTTCGCTCGAAGAGCTCAAGCATCGCGCTGTCGAACGGGCCTACCGGTTGTGTGACCGGAACGTGGACCGTGCGGCCGTCGAGCTGGGTATCGGACGCACAACGATGTACCGGTTGCTGAAAAGGTTCGAAATCATGGACTGACCTTTTGTGGGTCACCCACGATGGCAGGTCCCAACCTGCCCTGATCGGCGTCGCTTCTTCTATTACCGAGGAAGGACATGCGACTGACCGAATACGAACGATCCGTTCAGAAGGAAATCGACACGTGGCAGCACGGGGATGTCTCCCTGTTTGCTCAGGCCTTCAATTGGGCCATGGCACCCATGGATTGGGTGGTCAACCGGGTAGTTCCTGAGGAAGTTGTCGACCAGGCCGACAAGGCTATCTCACAGTTTCTTTCACTGCTCAACGATGCGTCTACATGGACGTACGAGCCTAAAGAGGTTCTGCGTGCGGCCGGGCAGCGAGGTATCGACGTTTCTGATATCACGGAGTTGCGGGATGAGGACCTCAAAATCCTCGACGACATTGCGCGCAGCTACGTTTCTGAAAATGCCATCCTTGCCGCAATCGAAGGGGGAGGGACAGGTCTCGGTGGTGCGGTCCTTATCGCAGCAGACATCCCGCTGCTGTTCGGAATCAACCTGCGGTTGATTCAGCAGATCGGTGCCGCGTACGGATTCGATGTAAGCACGCCCGCCTACTCGCCACTCGTGCTCTCGATTTTCAATGTTGCAGCCAGTGGATCCCGAGAGTCCAAAAACCAGGCATTGCGTGAGATTACTGTGGCTGCCGCTGCCTTGGCTCATTCTTCGGAATACCGTGGCCGGGTTGCCGGAACGTTTCGGGATCAGAACAGACACCTTCCGCGAGAGATTGCGAAAAATATTGGTGGGCGCAAGATTGCCCAGATGATTCCCATCGCAGGAGCAGCCATCGGAGCCGGAATCAACTATTGGTTCACAACCGAGACGGCGGAGTCAGCGTTCATGCTGTTCCGGGCGCTGTATATTGAGCGCAAGGAACGATTCTGACGCCTCTCCCTTTCTGCCGGTCCTTGTACCGGTATTCCCTGCATGCCGCTTGTTGCCATTGTTGGACGCCCGAACGTGGGTAAGTCCACATTTTTCAATCGCCTGACTGAAGAACGTCGCTCCATCGTTCACGACGAGCCTGGTGTGACGCGTGACCGCGTATACGGCGAGGTTATCTGGGGTGGTACGTCTTTTTCCATCGTCGATACGGGTGGATTCGTGACCAACTCAGAAGACCGCTTCGAAGCGGCCATCCGTGAGCAGGTCCGTCTCGCGATCCAGGAAGCCGATCTCATCTTGTTCGTGAACGACGTAACGGTCGGAGTTACGGATCTGGATCTGGAGATGGCCAACATCCTGCGCAAGAGCGATCGACCCGTATTGGTTGTAGCGAACAAGGCGGACAATGAGGAGCGCCGTTGGGAAGCCAATTCTCTGTACGAACTGGGTTTCGATGATGTGTATGCCCTCAGTTCCATCAACGGGATGGGTACGGGTGATCTGCTCGATGCAGTCATAGAGCGCCTCCCGGAAGGGGTAGAGGAGGAGGAAGACGATCGACCCCGTTTCGCCATAATCGGTCGTCCGAACGTAGGAAAGTCCTCGCTGACGAACGTGTTGCTCGGAGAAGAACGTTCGATTGTAACGGAGATTTCGGGAACGACGCGCGATTCGATTGATGCCGTCATGAAAGTGGATGGTCGGGAAATCGTTTTGGTGGACACGGCCGGACTGCGTCGTCGCGCCAAGGTCCGGGAGAACGTGGAATTCTACTCGACCTTGCGAACCGAACGGGCGATAGAAACATGCACGACGGCGATTCTGCTAATCGACGCCGTGGAAGGTCTTGAGTCGCAGGACATCAAGGTGCTCAAGCGTGCTGAGCAGATGATGAAAGGACTCGTGCTTGGCATCAACAAATGGGATTTGCTGGAGAAGGAAACCAACACCGCTCGCGACTATGAAGCAGCTATCCGGAAGCGGCTGCAGACCCTCGACTACGTTCCCATTGTCACCTTGTCTGCCATGACCAAGCAGCGCGTTCGAAAGCTGTTGGACAGGGTACAGGAGGTAGATGCCGAACGGCACGAACGGATCACCACGTCCAAGCTGAACGAATGGCTCAAAATTGTGTTGGCGCGCCACGATCCACCGATGTATCGGAATCAGCGCATCAAGATCAATTACGTGACCCAGGTGCGCTCAGCCCCACCCGTGTTTCAATTCTTTACCAATCAGCCAAAGGGCGTGCGGGAAGGATATCGCCGCTATCTCGAGAACCGCTTACGGGAGTCGTTCGGATTCGAAGGCGTCCCTATCAAGCTGGTATTCAAGCAAAAGTAAGGCGAGGGCTTTGATTGGCCTTTTACCATGGCCCGAGAGAATCCATATATCCAGCTTAAAACGGCTTTTGAAAGCCGGAATTTCCTGCCTTTGTACCTGCTTCATGGCGAGGAGCGCTGGTTTGTCGACCAATTGCAGGACGTTCTGCTGAAGCATGCGTTACAGCCTCACGAGCGGGATTTCAATCTGGATATTCTCTACGGTCACGAAACGGATGTCCGTTCGGCCCTCAATGCATGCCAGGCCTTTCCCATGATGGCTGAGCGGCGGGTTGTCGTCATTCGCGACTTCGATCGCATGAAGGACAACACATTGTTCAAAGGATTGGCCGAGCAACCCAACCCCTCCTGTGTCGTGTTTCTCGTGTGCGCCGGCAAACCGAACATGAGCCGTCATCCGTACAGGGCCATCAAGGCGTCAGGAACCGTGGTGGAGTTCAAGGCCCTGTATCCAAACCAGGTACCGCGCTGGATAGAGACCTTGGCCAAGGAACGCGGCTTTGCGCTAGAGGCCAAGGCTGTGCAGATGCTTGCGGAATACGTGGGCTCATCACTCGCTTCCGTGGGCGCAGAGCTCGATAAGTTGGCTACGTATGTAGGCGATCGGGAAGTGATTACCGCAGAGGATATTGTCCAGGCCAGTGGTCAGACGCGCGACTTCAATGTCTTCGAATTGCAGCGTGCCATCGGTGAACGACAGATTGACAGGGCCTTACACATAACGGAACGGTTGTTGCAGCAATCTTCGAACCCGACCGGGGAGAGCAATATGATCGTTGCTGTTCTGACGGCGTTCTTTATAAAACTGTGGCAACTGACCTCTTTGCAAGCTGGAAGAATTCCCGAAAAAGAGATGGCGCGAGCCATCGGGGTTTCGCCCTTCTTCCTCAAGGAGTATCTTGCTTGCTTACGTCGATATGACGTCAGAGCCATCGACAGGGCGCTTTTCGCGCTTCTGGCGGCTGATTTCGAGCTTAAGGGTGGAAGTCAGCGCAGCGATCGGCTCGTCCTGAATCTCTTGTTCAGGAACATATTGACCGCTTAGGCTGGCAGCCTGATACGGCTGGGATGAGCTCAGGGATTGGCACCCGTCATGGACGGGGTTGTTCCGGCTTCCGGATGTGTTACCCCCGGGTGACATGAAGGAGGCACTGGGCGCGTCTAATCTGTAACAGACATTTTGTCAGTGCTACATACGATATGCGGGGATTCACCCGTTGATTACCTGAATCAATGACAGAAACTGAAAACGCAGGAAAGCTCAAGAAGCGGACGTTGACCGTGAAGGCGTCCGAGTTCGGAATGATGGGAAACCTCAATCCGAACAATAGGCATTTTGATGCCTTGAGCCAGATGAGCGACGAAGACCTGATGTCCCAATTCCAGATGGGAACGGTCGAGGCGTTCGATATTCTGGTCGGCCGATATAAAGATCCGCTGACCAACTACATCTATCGGTTCCTTGGCGACATGAAGGAGTGTGAAGACCTCCTTCAGGAAACGTTTCTGCGTGTATATCGCAACCGGCACTCCTATCGTCGGATTGCCAAGTTTTCGACCTGGCTCTACACGATTGCCGGCAACCTGGCCCGCTCCGAGTACCGCAAGCGTAAACGCCGCCGCCTCTATTCCTTGCAGTCCGTCAACCGTGACGATGAGGAGTATGAAGTGGAAATTCCTGACGAGACGTTCAGCCCGGATAAACACACAGAATCCACGATCCAGGACTTCTTTATTCAGGAGGCGCTCCGGCAGATTCCAGAGGAGTTCCGGGAGGTTGTCGTGCTGCGTGATGTCCAGCAGTTGGCCTACGAGGAGATCGCAGAGATTACGGGTCTTCCGATGGGAACGGTCAAGAGCCGTATCAACCGGGGTCGAACCAAACTCCAGGCGCTGCTCAAGGAAGTCTATACACCGAAGACGGATTGATCGCACGTCGTTGGGCATTGTATTGAGGGCGGCTGCGCGTATGCGCAGCCGCCCTTTTTCTTGGTTACTCATT
>CALIKL010000003.1 GCA_938018055.1 uncultured bacterium | reverse complement strand
TGGCAATGGCCTGAAAAAGAGCGGGCCGGCCGGGTCTTCCCGGCCGGCCCGTAAGGCTGGCTGACGTGGCGCGGCGGCAGATGATTGCACGCTGCCGCATCAATCGCTGTGCGGTCTATTCCACCCAGTCAGCTACAAATACGTTCGTGTCGCGGGATTCAATCCCTTCCACATTGCGGTTGGAAGCGAAAGCGATCTTCGTTCCATCGTTGGAAAACATCGGAAAGCCATCGAACGTGCCCGAATGGGTGACCTGGGTCAGGTTCGATCCATCCAGGTTGACCATGAAGATGTCGAAGATGCGACCACGACCTGCGTCCTGGTGATGGTTGGTCGTAAAAAGGATCTTCTCACCAGAGGGATGAAAGAATGGGGCCCAATTGGCGCCCGAAAGATCGGTGATCTGCTGAACGTTGCTGCCGTCGATATCAGCAACAAAAATGTTGAGCGCACCCGGCTCGACTACGTCATTGTCAAGCAGGTTGCGGTACGTGTCAGCAGCCTCACCCGTGGGACGGGATGCTCGCCAGACAATCTTCTCAGAGTTCGGGCCGAAAAAGGCACCGCCGTCATATCCGAGCTCATCGGTCAGCTGGAGCAGATCGCCCGTGGCGACTTCATAGCGCCACAATTCAAGATCACCGCTGCGCGTAGACGTAAAGACAATCCACTTGCCATCGGGCGACACCGTGGCCTCCGTATCGTAGCCTTCGCCGCCAATCAACACTTCCGGGTATGACCCATCAGGGTTTGCGACATAGATGTCATAAGAAGGGTAGATCGGCCATACATAAGCTCCCGACTGACCAGGTAGCGGTGCCGGACATTCTGCTGCATCGTGGTGCGTAGATCCGTAAATGATGCGGCCGTCTGGCAAGAAGTAACTGCATGTGGTGCGCCCTTCTCCGGTAGAAACTTCCGAGTAGTCTTCGACGGCACCGCTTCCCGCCTGCTGAACATCCATTACGAAGATCTGGTCACAACCCTGATCGTTGATGGCCGTCCAGTCACTCTGAAAAATGAGCTTGGAGTCATCGAAGCTCCAATACGCCTCGGCGTTGTTGCCTCCGAACGTGAGCTGCTTGATGTTGCGCAGGTGTGTTTCGTCCTCAAAACGAAGCACGTCTGCAGCAGCGTCGTACGCGTCCACGTCTTCTTCAGCAGGAGCACAGGCCGTGAGGAGAAGGGAAGAAATAAGGATGAACGCGAATCCGGGGACTACTTGTAGCAGTTTCATGGTATTGGAAATCCGGGGCTTCATCTCGACGAAGCAAGATGCCTTGCGGCATCATCAGGGTCGCGAAGACCCAATAGGCTGCATCGGTTTGAAGGTCGGGCTGTTCAGTTTTGTACAGATTTGCTGACAATCCAAAATACCAACGACAATGGCTTTCGACGTTCAAAGCTTTCAAGAAGACGTAATTGACGCCAGCCACAATGGCCCAGTAGTCGTCGACTTCTGGGCTCCCTGGTGTGGCCCTTGCCGCGTACTCGGACCCGTAATCGAAAAACTGGCGCACCAGCAGTCCGATACGTGGACACTCGTCAAAGTGAATTCCGATGAGCACCAGGCCGAAGCCATGCGCTTTGGAGTTCGAGGCATTCCCGCGGTGAAGATGGTCTTCAAAGGCGAGGTCATAGACGAATTCACCGGCGCGCTGCCCGAGCCTGCCATTCGCCAGTGGTTGGAAAAGGCTCTACCCGGTGAGACAAAAGAATGGATGAAGCAGGTCGACTCCCTCCTCGAAGCCGGTTCAACGGCCGAGGCACTGCCTCTGCTTGAGCAGGTGCTTGAACTGGAACCTACCAATCCGGCCGCAGCCGGCCATCTATCCTCACTCATTGCCCTGGAGGATCCGGACCGGGCAGGCGCTCTGGCTGACATCGCCATGACGGGTGAACCGAGATTCGTGCAAATTGCCGAAGCCGTCCGGACCCTTACTCAGCACCTCAAGATGATCCCTCCCGATGGACCGGGGAAAGCACTTTACGTGCAGGCTGCAGAACAGCTCGGTCAGGGCGACGCGGAACGTGCCGTCGTCACGTTGATCGAAGTCCTAAAGTCGGATCGATACTACGGCGATGATGCGGCGCGGAAGCTGGGCGTAGCGATTTTTACACTCCTTGGTCCCTTCCACCCCGTCTCGCAGACCCATCGACGCACGTTCGACATGTGGCTCTACTAGGGTCGGACGCGATGGTGCGGGCCCGATTCCCTCCCGGCTGGATCAGGCGGCTTCCTGCTCTTTGTACTGCAACTCGTAGAGACGGCGGTACAGCCCATCCGAGGCAATCAACTCTTGATGCGATCCTCGTTCGCGCACGACGCCGCGGTGCATGACCAGAATCTGATCGGCGTGCTGTACAGTAGACAAGCGGTGCGCAATCGCAATGGAGGTACGACCGGACATCAATGTCTCGAGCGCTTGCTGAATGACCTCCTCTGTTTCGGTATCCACGCTAGAAGTCGCTTCATCAAGTACAAGAATCCGCGGATCGTACACGAGGGCGCGCAAGAACGAAATCAACTGGCGCTGTCCGTGGGACAGCGTCATTCCACGCTCGCGCACGTCCTGATCATAACCCTCGGGCAGGCGCTCGATGAATGGGGTCGCGTTGATGGCGTCCGCAGCGAGTCTGATATCTGCCTCGTTGATTGAAGGGTTTCGCAGCGTCACGTTATCACGAACGGTACCCGAGAACAGGAAGACATCCTGCAGAACCAGACCAATGTTGTCCCGAAGCGTCTCAAGCGGAAGCTTTGTGATATCGATACCATCGACCAGGATGCTTCCTTTCTGGATTTCATAGAAGCGAAGCAACAAGTTGATGATGGTCGTCTTCCCCGCGCCGGTTGCCCCCACAATCGCCAGCGATTCACCGGGCTTCACGACAAAACTGACGTCCCGCAGGATCCAGTCCGCTTCGTCTTCTTCCGGATCAGTCTCCGGATCATACGAGAACCACACATTCCGGAATTCAATATGGCCTTTCACTTCGGCCCACGCTGCAGGCGTTTCGACTTCCGTAATCGCCATATCCGTATCCAGCAAGCCGAAGATTCGCTCTGCGCCAGCCATGGCGCTCTGCAGCGTGTTGAACTGGTCAGAAAGATTCCTGATGGGCTCAAAGAACTGCCGCGCGTACTGAATGAATGCAATCAGCACTCCAATCGTCACTCCGCCGGCCATGGCTGAGATACCACCATACCACAAGACCAGCCCCAGTGCGATCGTCGCTACGATGTCCACCATCGGCCAGAACAGAGCGAAATAAAAAATCGTCTTCAAATGCGCCTGTCGGTGATCGTCATTGATGCCGTCGAAGCGCCTCAATTCCTCTGCTTCCCTGCCAAAGAGTTGGACAATACGCATGCCCGTGACATGTTCTTGCAGGAAAGAGTTCAGCCGAGCTACCTGCTTTCGCGTATCACGGTACGCGTCCCGCACTTTCCGTTTGAACCAGAACGTGGCGTAAATCATGATGGGCATGACCGAAATGGTCACCAGCGCCAGCTGCCAGTCCAGACTGAACATGAACCACGCAATGAAGATCAGCTTGAACAGATCTCCGAGAATGGTGACCACGCCCGCCGAGAGGACCTGGGAGAGCGATTCGACATCACTCGTCACTCGTGTAATCAATTGGCCAATCGGCCGCGTGTCGAAGAACCGAAGCGAGCGGCGCTGCACGTGGCGATAAACTTTCGTGCGCAGGTCGAATATGGCTTGCTGCCCGATCCACTGGGTCAGGTAGGCATTGACGAATGACAACAATCCTTCGGCAGCCAGAATGGCGAACAGGATCATGATCATCCTTTGAAGCCCTTCGAGATCGCCCTCGACAATTTCCTGGTCGATGGTGATCTGGACAAGCTTGGGGATGAGCGGCCCTAGATAGGCTGCCGTCATCACCGTTGTGAACGCCAGCAACACCCAGCCTTTGTAGGGCATGAGGTAGCTCACGATGCGTCGGAGCAATCGCGTATCCAGACCGGCATTCTGTTTTTTCTGGTCGCTCACTCGAACGCCTCCACTTCCTGCTCCAACTGCTGCTTGTGATGCAACGACGCGTAGAATCCGTGCTGCTCCACCAGCTGGTCATGGGTACCGCGCTCGATGATGCCCCCTTCGTTCAGGACAATAATCTGGTCAGCGTCCTGCACCGCGGAAATGCGGTGACTCACAATAACAACCGTTCGCTTGCCAAAATGCTCGCGCAGGTGGCCCAGAATCGTGCGCTCAGTATTTACATCAACAGCCGATAACGCATCATCAAGAATCAGGATTTGAGGTTTTCGGATCAGAGCGCGTGCAATGGAAGCACGTTGCTTCTGTCCACCGGAGAGTGTGATGCCTCGCTCTCCCACCAAGGTTTCGAAGCCCTCTCTGAACTGTTCGATGTTTTCCAGTAAGTCGGCCTCCGAGGCGGCAGCGTGCACATCTTCCGTCACCGCCTCCATGCGGCCGAAAGAAATGTTGTTGGCAACCGTATCGGAAAACAGGAACACGTCCTGTGGTACATATCCGATGGCACTTCGGATAGACTCCAATGGCCATTCCCGGATATCCCGGCCGTCTATCTCCAAAACACCCTCATCAACATCCAGCAAACGTGGAATCATCTCCACCATGGTTGTCTTGCCAGAACCGGTTCGTCCCACGATCGCGAGGGTTGTTCCTGCCGGGACATCCACGCTGACATCATTCAGCGCCCGCACGCCGCTGTTCGGATGTACGAATCCGACTCCTTTGAACGTAATGCGCCCTTCAACCGCTGTGGAATCCAGCTGCAACGTACCCTTCTCAGGGGATGGGTCAATGCTGGGCCTGGCATCCAGGATTTCATTCAAGCGCGTCATGGACGCTGCTGCCCGCTGAACCATGGTGATAACAAACCCCATGGCTGCGACGGGCCACGTCATCAGGGCTACATATATAATGTACTCGGCGATGTTGCCGATGGTGATTTCTCCGGTCATGGCCAGCGATCCGCCCACCCAAACGACAATGACGGTCGAGGCCCCCACCAAGGTGACGAAAACGGGACGCCAGGCCGCTTCGACCATGGCCAGCCGCAGGCTGCGATAACGGTACTCCGAGCTTTCCCCGTCAAATGCCTCTGCTTCACTTTCCTCGCGGGCATACGCTTTCAGGACTCGAATTCCCGAGAGTGCCTCCTGTACTCGCGAAGTCAGGTCGGAATACTGGGCTTGCAGCTCGTCCGATCTGTTGTGCACCATGCGAGCCACGAAAAACACCGAGATCGCCAGAAACGGCATCGGAATGAGGGTAAACCATGTCAACTTGGGCGATATCCAGAACATCACCGAGAGCGCAATAATGATGACGACAACCGCTCTCGTCGTATACATGATGGCCGGTCCGATGTAGCGGCGAACATGTTCGATGTCACTCGTAGCGCGCGTAATCAGATCGCCCGTTGCGTGCTGCAGGTAAAAATCATGGGACAGCGTCTGAAGCTGATGATACAGCCGGTTGCGGAGGTCAAATTCAATGTGACGGGATGCCACGACAACGGTCTGCCGCATCAGGAAAGAAAAAAGGCCACTGCCCAGACTCAAAACCAGAATAATCGCACCAAAGGTGGCCAGCGATGCAAAGGCATCGGCATAGACGTAGCTCTCGAGTGGTGTGCCCTCAAAAGCCCGATATGTAGTCACGAAACGCGGAATACTATCGATCGCCTGACGAACCACCATGGGGACGGTGATGGAAAAGACGGCAGATGCTACAGCACAGAGCAAACCTGGAATGAAGAGGTGCTTGTAGCGCCAGTAGTAAACGTTGAGCCGCCTGAGGGAGTGCATGCGCCGTTTCGTCCTAGGGTGTGCCCGATTGCTCTCGGGTCTTGGGACGCCTTCATTGATCCGGCGACCTTATCCGACGGGATACCGCCGAGCAGGTCCCAACGCACCAATCAAGGTGCTGATCCGATGCCCGTTCGCGGCTCGGCATTCGAACGCTTCTATGAGCATCGGGTGGCTCCGGCCCTGCTGTCAGAAAGCGGGTGTGTCTTTGCACGGTTGATCAAGTCGACCGAGGACGAAACGGATTTCATTTCGTTTACGCTCTGGGAGTCGCCTGAAGCGGCCATGGAATACGAAGAATCTGGCCGGTACAAGAGCCTGGTGTCCGAGAACCATCCCTTCCAGGAAGACTCCACAGAGTGGAAAATCCAGCTCACGCCGGAGAATACTCTGGAGTATCTGCCCGTGCAGGAAGAGCCCGAAGTGAAGGCCATGCCCGTAGTGGCTGGTTCGTCCGAATCGGATATGCCGGACAAGATTGATTGCCACACCTATGTCCGGATACTGAATGCCAAGGTCAATTCAGAGCAATTTGACGAGCTGAGTAACCTGTACAACAACGAGCTCGTGCCCGCCCTGCTGGAAATCCCCGGATGCCGGGCTGCCTACCTGATTGGTATGAAAGAGCGCAGTGAAGGCCTTTCGGTCACCATCTGGGACTCCCAGGAATCAGCCAAGAAATATGAGGCGAGCGGAAAGTTTGCTGAACTTCTGGGGAGAGCGGCGCCGTATTTATCGACCATGTATCAGTGGAAGATGACCCTGGATCCTTCCAAGCGCGAGCGCACACACGTGAGCGACGATGTCTCCGTGAGGGGATACGAAGTGATCGCCGGAAAATCCGTCGATAAATCCAAGTCTGACTGACTCGTTTCGGTCATTCACAGACGGTCTGACGCGGCTTAATTCTGGATTGCCTACGGTCGATAAAGGGAGTGACTTTCCATCTGCCTTTGCTCCCTCATGGCCATCCGTACGCTGGACAGCTTGTCCCTGAAAATCCACTCCTTCCTGCGACAGGTAGGGGTCAAAACCGATCCCGGTTCATCCGATGCCGCCGCCCTCGTTGCTTACTTCGAGCGCGAATACGGCCTTTCTCTCATGAGTTTTCTCGAATCCGAGTGGCTTCGCGAGGAGCTGGAACGAGACTACGTTTCCGATGACTTTCAATATGCCCGGGATATTCTTGAGCCAGAACGCCGAAAAGCGTTTGATGCGGACATGAGATTGCTCCTGTCCCGCTGATCCGCCTCGGCCAGAGCCGCAATGTGATCAGAGCGTAAGTCCAATACCGAATTGGATCAGCAAGATGTCCGTCTTGGACTGATCCACGTCGAATGTGACCTGACCGTTCTGACGTCGAATGGACCCTTCCTGCAGATAGGATGCTTCCGGACCCTTGAGGTACTTCGCACCAAGGTCCAGATAAACGCCACCGGGACCATTATCCCCTGTCGGAGTGAACAGACTGATCTTGACGCCTCCACCGAAACCGTAGGAAAGCACCGTGTCGTCAAAGTTGGTTGATCGGGTTATTTCGTCCTGATCGAACTGCTCGCTTTCAATGCGTGTCTCCGTAAAGAAGTATTTGAAGCCAAACAAAGCATCTGCATATGGCTGAATACCCGGCAGATTCGGCTTGAGTCGTAAAAACAAGTGTCCCGTTGCCAGGCTGTTGTCCGTGACTACGTCAACGGTAATGTCCGGGATGGTCGTCGAAAACGGTTCGTTGCGACGCTCGTGGCCATAAATCATGAATCCCAGGTCAGCGCCGACGAGCAATGGTGACCCGGGAAAACCTATAGCACCATCAATATTGCCACCAAAGCCGTTGGCATCCAGTTTATCAGCAAACTCACCTTGTGGTAAGCCAAACGTAAATTTGAGTGAGCCTTCGGCATTGATCTGTGCGGAAACCGATGGAGCGGTCATGGACAAAATGACAGCAAAAACGGCGAAAGCGGAAAGAATGCGACGTGATAACATGTATCTGATCGGATGTATTGACTGCTGGCAAGCTGAATGGTAGGCAGAATTGTACGCACACACACCAAACGAGATGCGTCACGACTGGAAGTCGATAGACTAGAGTGCCGCGGAAAGACACCAAATTGTAACAGTTTTTGTTTCGCAGGTTCTCGACCTTGATGGCAAATGCTTCTCAGATCTGGGTAAACATGCCTCCCTATTTGCTGCGTCTGTCTCTACTCATCGCTTTCTCTTTGTTCGCGCATTCAGCTTCCGGGCAGAATGCGTTGCATATTCCGGAAACGATGGAGGGGCCTGTATATACCCTTACGATGGCTCCCTCCTCCCATCAATTCTTTGACGGGGTTCAGACCGATACGTACGGTTTCAACGGGTCGTACCTGGGGCCAACGCTCATTCTGCACAAGGGAGAGGCCGTCCAGATGCATGTTGCCAATCAGATTGCAGAGCCCACCACGGTACACTGGCATGGAATGCATGTTGCGTCTGAGGACGATGGTGGTCCCCATTCCATCATTCAGCCGGGTACCGTCTGGCAACCTGACTTTACGGTCCTGGACAACGCGACCACGTTCTGGTACCATCCTCATCTTCATGAACGCACCGGAGAGCACGTCTATCGCGGCCTTGCCGGCATGATCATCGTGCGGAACCCTGTTGAATCCCAATTGTCCTTATCCCGGACGTACGGCGTGGATGATATCCCGGTTGTCATCCAGGACTGGCAGTTTGATGATCAGCGACAGCTGATATTCCGTCAAGGCGGTGCCGGCCAGAGAGGCAATACCATGGTCGTCAACGGCACGCTCGAGCCACAAGCAACTCTTGGGGCAAATGTGAACCGCTTGCGCCTGCTGAACGGGTCAAACTCCCGCGTATACATGCTGGGTCTGAGCGACAACAACGTATTCCACATGATCGGATCCGATGGAGGATTATTGGAGGCTCCTGTCCAGCTCCAGCGCCTTCGTCTTGCACCAGGCGAGCGGGCCGAAGTGCTGATTGATCTTGCAGGCCGTTCCGGAGAGACGCTCACGCTGATGAGCTATTCTTCAGAGCTCACGCGTGGTGAGCCGGGTGGCGTTCCTCAAGCCAACGATCCTCCTACGCCTCCTGGCTCCATCGATGGAACCGATTTTTCAGTGCTTCAACTGGTGGTCGTTGATCCAGTGACTTCAGCCATTCAAGGAATTCCACAGACCCTCGTTACGGTGGAAGAACTTCCTGAATCCACTGCAGACCGTGTACGCCCCATGCGACTCGATACGGCAGGTCCCGGCCCGGGAGCACCGCTCGCCATCAATGGGGCCGTTTTCAACATGAACGTAATCAATGAGGTGGTCAACCTGGGAGACACTGAGATTTGGGAGATTGATAATGTTCGCGGCGGACCCCATCCGTTTTACATCCACGACGTCCAATTCCAGATCCTGGACCGCGGTGGCGAACCACCACCCCCTGAAGAGTCGGGCTGGAAGGATGTTGTTCTGGTTTATCCGGGAGAGCGCGTGCGATTCATCACACAGTTCCTGGATTTCGCGGATCCAGACACACCGTACATGTACCATTGCCATCTGCTAGGGCACGAGGATGACGGTATGATGGGCGCATTCCTGGTCATCGACCCAGCTGCAACCTCCATCACCTATTCAGATCTGCCGGAGACCTGAGAGCTGGCGACATACCCTAATCCATCTGTGGACTGGACGACCGTCTCTTATGACCTTCCAAAGCGATCCAATGTGCGAATCGATGTCTTCGATGCGCTCGGCCGATCTGTCGAGGTGATTTTTGACGGTGCCCGAGCAGCAGGAAAACATGCTACGATCTGGAAAACCGGAAATGTGGCACCGGGCACATACTATATCCGCATCAAAACGGAGTCGAAGGAATGGGTGCGCAGCTTGACCGTTGCCCGATAATAATTCAGCTTATAGACTGATTCTTAGGCTCCAAATATCAGTCTCCAGACTGACTCAAACGCCTTGGCCGGTAGCCTGTCGCGAAAGTCCTTCCTTGATCCACTCGGCCAATGTCTGCCGATTTGAAGGCTTGATCAGGCGATGCTGGTCGCCTTTATGGCGAATATTGCCCAGTTCTATCAGAATCGCAGTCGGCTTCGTTTCGCGCAAGATCATGAGATTGCGCATCTTGATTTGGCCTTCGTAGCCGCGATCCGGCTGATAATAGCGGTACTTTTCTTCTACCGTGGAGCGAATGGCTTGGGCCAGGCTTTTGCCGCTGCGGCTACCGACGATGAAGTGGACATCTACCTGCGGTTCGGCTTTCATCCCGTAAGAGTCCACATGCAGGGAGATGACCTGCTGACTTTTGGCTGTTTTGCGGTGCTCCGCATACAACTTGTTGATGATCGCGGCACGTGTCCGCAACCGACTGGCTTGATTGAGTACGATCGTTCGGTTGCCCATGTAGACTTCGTCGCGATCGACGGGCAGATAGCGATCGTCCCGTATCCCATCGTCGGGATCCTGCACGACCACATACACCGTGGCACCATCTATCATGAGTTCGCGAGCCAGTCTCAATGCCGTGTCATAGGCGATCTCGTCCTCAGGAATCGTTTTGCCATCATACTTCCCAAGCGTACCCGGATCAGGGCCTCCGTGTCCGCCCACGATGTAATACACATGTCCTTTCAGCTGGTCACTTTTTAGAGGTACGGTGGCGTACTCTGCACCAAACAGTGGAACGTGCAGAGAGCGCGATGGCACCCGGTAGGTCACATCGCGCCGCAGCTCGATTCCGTTGCGCAGCTTTCCGGCATTCAGGGATTTGAATTCGGCTATGCTGGCTGTTGTCGGTTCGACACCAGAACGGCGCAGAAGGCTCCAAATGCCCTCTCCGGGCTTTGGGCGTACTTCAATCGTGGCCGTCTCGACATCTACCTGTCCGAAAACAGGAGATGCCGGGAAGCTGAGAGCACCCAACAAGAAAAGGGTACTCAGACATGCTGATATAAGGCGGTTGGTCATCATGTCAGGGTTGGATAACGCTGGATGTCCCAGATATCGGCGGCTCCTTCGGATCCTTAATTGCACGGAGGTTGGCATTTGCGGAATATACGCATCATTTTGTTCTTCCCCTCAAGACACTTCTACCCGACCGTGATCGCCTCCTCCCTCAGGGCAGCCATCTTCAGCAATGCAGGTGTTGCTGAATTGGCCGAGGGACTGCTCCAGGAGTCATTCGATCTCATGACATCGGCAACCGGTCAGCTTGATCGGATCAGCGGCTTTGCCAATATGGGCGATGTCATCCAATACAGTGGACTGGAAACGGCTCTGTACTACAACACAGCCCTGATCTTCTCCAGCGTTGACGATGCAGAGCTGCAGGCTACGTCCATCAACTATTTCAACGCCTATCTCTCGGCCACCAGTCCTTCTTCGAACTGGTGGCAGCTGGCCTATAACCGATACGCGGCAACAGCGAGCCGGCTCGGCATGTCGGCCTACAGCATGGATCGCTATCGCCAGAATCACAGCCCCACGTATCGCACCCTGACCAGCTTCGTGTTTCCGAACGGTGTCCAGGTCAACCTCGGTGAATCAATCGACGTCGTGCTCAACAACATGGGCGGCGCGGGTGTGACCACGGATGATGTGGAAGTGTACCGTATGATCGAGAACACGGACCTCATTGATTACTATTTCGTCGCTGCCCAAACCTCTGTATGGGCCACGACCGAAGTACTGGGAATCCAGCTGTACGGGCCTGCGGCACCTGCTATTGGCATACAGGAAGCTGGCATGGGGTCGGATATCAACTATGTACGCGTGGGCATGTCTGCATCAGAATTCGAGGCCATCATGGGCTCGGATTACGAACGCCGATTGCTAGTCAGCTTCTCGGATGACTACCGTTTCTACCGCAGTCTTGGCTTGGCCGCCAGCATCCAGAACGGCGTAGTGAGCGAACTCGTGATTACCCAGGTCCCTTACGAGCAGTACTGGGAGCCGGGTAACTGATCGCGCCCCTGCTCTCTCGAGCAGTACAGTGAAACAGGGCGGGCCGCGCATTGCGCGGCCCGCCCTTCGTTTATGCGCGCGTTATGAGGACTACCGGGACAGGAACTGATTCCGAAACAGGCCCAGATTACCGCGGCAAGCGCTGATCCATATCCGCCACGACCCAGGCGTAGACGGCCATGGTCGCAACGGACCGGGCAACATGATCAGGATCAAGCTTGTCGACATAGTCGGCATTGGTGTGGTGATACCAGAAATAGCGGCTTCCATCCACGCGTAATCCCATACCGGGGACGCCTTCCCGCATGATGGGTCCGATATCAGCTCCACCGCCTCCGCGCGTTACCAGATCGGCTTCAATCGGCTCCAGCAATTTGCCGATCTGAGTCAGTAAATCGAAAGCGGCGTCTGAACCCGAGAACCCAAAACCCACGGGCTTGAACACGCCCGCATCGGACTCCATGGCCAGAATGTGGTTATCGAGTTCATCGAAGTGCTCGTCTCGGTAAGCGTTGGCGCCTCGCAGACCATTCTCCTCGTTGGTCCACATCACAACCCGAATCGTCCGCTTTGGCTGCAAGCCCAGCACTTTCATCAGGCGCAATGCCTCCCAGGCAGCAACGCAGCCCCCCGCATCGTCCATGGCTCCGGTCCCGACATCCCATGAGTCGATATGCCCGCCCATGACGATGACTTCGTCCGGGTACTCACTCCCGACCAATTCAGCGACCACGTTGTGGGATTCGGCATCAGGAAGCCATTGCGCATCCATCTCCAGCCGGACCCGAATGGTTTGCCCGCGATCCTGCATCCGCTGCATCATCATCGCGTCCTCCACCGTCACTGCCGCGTGGGGAATGCGCGGGACGTTCTCGTCGTAACTGGAGGTGCCCGTATGAGGGGTATACATCGAAAACGGCCCCACAGAGCGAACAAGACTCGCAATCGCTCCGGCCTCTGCTGCTCGTACAGCTCCTGCGCTGCGGTAGCTGACCGTTAATCCGTAAGAGCGGAATGGCACGTTCCACAGGACGATCTTCCCTCTGGCTTCGTCCCTTCTTGCTGCCAAATCATCAAAGGAATTTACAACCAGCACGTCGCCCGAGACACCGCCGGGCCCGGTGCCAATACTTCCGCCAATACCCAGGATCAGCAGTTCGCGCTCATGAGGCTCGAGTAGGATCAGCTTCTCGTCGCCGCGGACCCAGTGCGGCACCATGACCGGTTCTCCCCGCACGTTGTCCAGCCCATCCCGTCCCATCTCTTCGAGTATCCAGTCGATGGCCAACTCCAGGTTGCGGGACCCGGACAAACGGGGACCGAAGGTGTCGGTCAGGAAGGCCAGCCGATCCCAAGCAGCACTGTCAGCCATGGCAGCATCAATCAAAGCCTGAGCTGTTCGCGCGTGAGGAGCCAGCCAGGATTCATGGCTATCCGGAACAGCGTGCGTTTCTGAAGTCGCCTGTCGCGCTTGAGCAGGGGAAGAAACGAGCACAGACAACGTGCTCAAGGACAATACAACGATAACCAGAAGTCGCGGCATGACGAAACGGGGTGTTATGGGTCAAAGGGGATCCTCTCGGGTAATCTACAGGTTGATTGGCAGAAGTGAATCCCTTCCCAATGGCAGACATCCCGAATACGACACCCGTTGCCTCGATGCGCAATATCGGCCCATCCTCAACCCGGATGCTTGCCGATATCGATGTACATACGGCTGGTGATGTCCGCGTACTGGGTATTCCTTTGGTCTTGCATATCCTGCGATCAAAGGGCATCATGGTATCCATGAATCTGGCCTACGCCTTGCACGCTGGCTTACTTGGTATTCATTGGCTCGAGTTGGATCAAGACACCAAAAATTCCCTTCGAGACGCATGCAGCGACAATTGATTGGCCTTCTATTCTTTTTGTCGACTTCTTTTCTGCTGCGCGGAAGCACTGCCTACGCACAAAACATCGAGTGGCAGCTCTACCCCGCTGGGGCCATTGCAGTCGTCGGACACACGTTTCATCCCAACGAGAATACCGAAGGACGCTTGTTCGCCGGTGTCAACATCACGAACAGACGGGATTGGGGCGTGCAAGACGACGAGTCTGGTCAGGGATTTGGGGGCGGTGTGGACATCAATCGCACCTTGCCGCTACTCGGACAGCGGTGGTTGGCAGGAGGCCGCGTTGACGTGTGGTCCATGAAGATCAACTGGCGTAACGATTCCCTGGGCATCACGGCTGACTCCCGCATTCTGGTCTTCCAGCCAACCGCTCGCGTGATCTACAGGCTACGAACTCCCCAGCCTTCGGGCGTGCGTATCATCGATGTGACAGCCTCTCTCGGAATTGAGAAGAACATTGCTACGCACGGCCAGCCCGTAGGGGAAGGCGCCATTCTTCTGATTGGCGCACGAATCGCGCTGTGAATTCCTCGGACTTCGGTCGTCAGACCGATGCTTCCGATGCCTCATCCGAGGGGCCCTCTTCAAATAACCGCGCAGCCAGCAGGTTGAAGTCGGTTTCCGTGATGATACCCACCAGGTTCGCACCCAGGACCACAGGAAGAGCTCCTATGTTTTTCTCGCGCATAAGTCGCACGGCATCCACTGTAGCCGTTTCTGGCGTAACGGACACTGGATTGCGAACCATGATGGCCGATACCGGCTGATCCTTCTCCTCATCCCCTTCTTTCATATCAGTCAGGAAGCGCAGGATGGAGCGGTGCGTTACGATACCGACCAGCCGATGATCTTCGTCCTCAACCAAAACGTGGCGGATGTGACGCCACCCCATGAGCACAGCAACGAATTCTATCAACTCGTCTTCCCGAACCGTGAACAGATCAGTCGTCATGAAGTGCTCGACCCGCGTGCCATGAATCGTGTTCAGCGGCCGTTTTTCCAATTCGGCAAGCTCCCAGGTGTGACCCGGCTTTCCGTCCATCTGGCGGCGGATCATGCCTGAGACCAAGGTATCCAGTCTCTCGGCGCGCGTGGTATTTCCTTGCTTGCGCATGTGCGCCAACGAATACAGCTGCCACTGCGCTCCTGTGCGTTTCGAAGCCACCCGGTCGTCGATAATGCCCAGATAGCGCTGAATATCTTCATCCCGAACCCCTCGGGTCTGAAGGCCTTTTCGAGCCACATCCAGGAGCTGACCTCGAATCAGCTCGGGTGCGCTGTAGCGGGTCTCGTCCACCCAATCGATTTCAGAGGCCAAGCCGCGGCGGGCAGCCCCAATGAAGTTGCTCTTGGCATCATCAAAGGTGAGACGTTCCCGGACATCATCGATTTCGTCCGCCAAACCGTAAACCAAGCCGGTCCAGAATGCGGCATTCGCGACTTCGTCGACTACGGTGGGGCCACTGGGCAGCAATCGATTTTCGATTCTGAGGTGGGGCTGGTCCCCGCTTATTCCGTAGCACGCCCGATTCCATCGGTAGACGGTCCCATTGTGCAGTTGCAAAGCACGCAATTTGGGGACTTCTCCGTTGCGCAAGGCCTCGAAAGGATCCTCGTATTCACTGGTCATGATCACCCTGAAGCGGGCGATATCCTCCTGAAAGATTTCCAGAACAGAATCATTGACCCACTCTGTACCGAAATGCACTCTCGGGCTCATGTCCCGCAGGTACAGGTTACTGGCGCGGGTATCCACGGCCTGCTGGAAAAGCGCAATTCGGGTCTCGCGCCACAGGCGCTTTCCAAACAGGATCGGTGAATTGGCCGCGGCAGCCAGGATTGGCCCCGAAACCAACTGAGCAATGTTGTAGAAGTGAGCAAAACGCTCTGGCGTAACCTGAAGGTGAACCTGGAAGCTTGTATTACACCCTTCCACCATGATGTTGTCATGCTGAAAAAACAGCTCATCAACACCTCTGATGTGGTACTGCGCAAGTCCCCCTTTCAACGACATGATGGTGTCGTTCAAGGAATAGTAGCGCGGTTTGGGCGCCATATTGTCCAGCCGCAGGTCCCACGCGTGGATGGTCGGCAGGATGCCGGTCAAAACCACATCGGTGTCGACTTTACCGCAAAGCCCACGAACAGATTCGATCAACCGGTTCAGATCGGCCTCCATGGTGGAGAAACAGGTACCCGTGAATTCAAGAGGGTCCAGATTGATCTCCAGGTTGAAGCGCGTCAGCTCGTTGACAATGCGTTCGTCCGTGGCGAGCCCAAGCACCTCTTCAGCCAGTGGAGCAGGCTGGGCATTTCGATCCACCAGGAAAAGTTCTTGCTCTGCTCCAACACGCTGGATATCTGTCTCGAACATATCGTTCTCGAGCATATACTCGAGAGCACGCATGTCCTGCATGATGTGACGTGTAAAGCGTCTGATCTGAGCGGCATTCTCGCTCTTGGAAACGTCGTGTAAACCCATGTGCGCGATGGGGATAGTGCAAGGCCGGTAGCGGCAATGCGGCGTTCTGACCGCGATCGCGATCAGTGTAACCATGTAGGGACCAAGAAACAAACAGAATCCGTAGCGCAGTGCCTTTGAAACCCGAATCAAACCGGACCGTTTTCCGAAGCATGATACCGGGATTCCTCCAAGTTACCCATCCGCGTCGCCGGCACAGGCGCCCGTCTCTTCGCGCTCTGACCGATGCGTTGGATTGGCGGATGGGCGTTGGACTGCTCTTCCTGAGTACATCTCTTTTCGCCGCAGAGGCTACTGCCCGGCAGACCGTTGAAGAGCTCGGTGTCCATGCACAGCGTGTCATGGTTCGCGGACTGACCTGGCTTCAGAATGGATACCCCGATCGCGCGGCAGCCGTGTACGCAGAGGGTCTGAAGGTCCATCCAGACAACGCGGCACTGCTCTCAGCCATGTCTCAGGCCCAAGAAGCTCTTGGGGATCTTGGCTCCGCTCGATTCTACCTGGACCAGGCGCTGGAAATATCGCCAGATGTCTCAGCGCTTTTCGAACAGGATCTGGAGCTGGCCCTTGCTTCTGGTGATCAGATTGCAGCCTCTGCCGCCCTCGAAAGAATGGAATCCGATGAGACTATCGGGCCTCATTACATCCTTCGACAACTCACGATGCTCATGCGTCATGATGCAGCCTATTTGGCACGCGGCTTGGCGGATCACGGGCGGGAGTTGTTTCCGGACAATGTCGATGTGACGACCTCCGCTTTGGCCGTTTATTTGGAGTTGGGAGAACAGGAGTCCATTGTTCGGACCGCAAGGCGATTGGTGACGCTGCGAGGCTCCTTCGAAGATACCATGAGGCTGGCACAGGTATTGATGCGCTATGCGGCATGGGCAGAAGCAGTTGAAACCCTCGAGCCAGTGGTGCGAGCAGACCCGTACGACGCCGAATTGCTGGCCATGATGACTGAATTGGATGCGCGGCTACCTTCCCGTGACCTGGCCGCGGAATTAGGGATCACTTGGACGGTTGAAGAAGAACGTTCAGACGCTACTTCCGCAGTCGATTCACTGTCGATACTTCGCGCAGCCTGGGAAGAGCAGCCCGAGGATGAGGATCGGGTGGTCCTGCTGGTAGATTTTCTTTTGCGAACAGGCAGTGCGCGGGAAGCGGCGCTCCTCGCCGATGAACACAATGCAGCCCATCCACGCCATTTGCGTGTATGGGCGCTGACCATTCAGACGTGGCTGGCAGCAGGAGAGATTGATACGGCGTTGCGGCGGGCCGAAGACGCTGCGCTATTATTTCCGGGGTATGCCCCCATCTTGCTGTCCCGTGCAGAGGTTTTGGCCGCCAGCGGAAACGAAGCAGAAGCGATTCGTATGGTTGATGCCCTTATCCAGCGGATCGACCCGGACGATGAGCATCTGGAGAAGGCTCGCATGTTGAGATCACAACTCCAGCAACCGCAATGACAGCTTGCATCCTTAGTCCGTCGAAGATGGGAGCGCTCAGGGGACGTCTCTGGCTGATACTTGTACTCCTCACCTTGGGCTGCGCGTCTTCGCGGACCAATGTCCCCTCGCTGGGCGATCTACCTGCTCGCTTTCCGGATCACTCGGCAGAAGAAATCATGGCCGCCTTGCCTGCGTATCCTGAGCAAATGGAACGGGTGTTTGCCGAAACTCGAATTGCCCTTTCATCTCCAGAAGAAAGTGGTCGGTTCTCAGCAAAGATCAGCTATCTGCATCCTGAGTCTCTTTTTGTCCGGGTCACCTTCCCCATGGGAATCGAGGGCGCCCGCGTGCTGGTTGCTCCGGATCAAGCATGGGTATATGACCGCATTGAAAAGGTGGTCTGGACAGGCTCCCCTGCGCGCGTGTCCGAGGTTTTGCCAGGCGCTGTAGCCGATATGGACCTGGTCGAAATGGCCATGGGGTTCGAACAGCCCGATCCGAACGAAACCTGGTCAGTTCAGACCGATTCCACCCTGTACTTGCTGACCAATGAAGCAGGATCCGTGCGGTACACAATCGATCCATCTTTATGGCGCGTTGTTGCCGTTCGCGAAATGGATACCAGCGGTCTTATCGTTGAACAGCGGTGGTTCTCGGACTTCGCAGAGGTGGAACGTGTCCTGCTTCCCCGGAGAATGGCGCTTTCACGGCCTCCAGAGGACTTCCGTGTAAGTATGGCTCTGCGTCGCATCGAGTTTATGCCCGAAGTAGTATCCTTTGACCTGAATCCTTCCACGGACGCGCAATGGATCGACCTCGGACAGTAAGCCCTTTTTCCCCATTCGGCCGACTCCGCAGCCTGTTGCCGGCATGCGCGCTGGTGTGCAATCTGGTCGGGGTGGGTTTGGTTGGAGGTATCCTTTGCGTCGAGGAGGCATCTGCGCAGCAATTGACCGAAACCGAACGGCGATTGCAAGCGCTGCGCGATGACATCGCCGAGGAAGAGCGCTTGCTCGCCGAAGCCGAGCAGCAAGAGCAAGAACAGCGTAGCCGACTCTCAGACTTGAACCGACAGCTGTCATTGCGCGAAGCCTTGGTCCGGACCTACAACGAGCGCATCGAGCAGCTCATTGGCGAGAGGGATTCACTGCAGAATGCCATCGGAAGTCTGAATGACGAACTGGAGCGTCTTCGACAGGACTACGAAGAGCGTGCCAGTCACGCGTACCGCTATGGGCGTCAACATGACGCAGCCCTGATTCTGTCGGCATCGTCCATCAACCAGATGCTAGTCCGGATCAACTATTTGAGACGCTTTTCCCAGGAACGGCGCTCCCGCCTGGACGGACTTCGGGCTACGACCGAGTCTCTTACGGGGAAGCGCACGGAAATGCAGCGCAAGCTGGTGGAAACGGAAGTGATGCTCACCTCCGTCGATAAGGAGCAAGAGAGCTTGGAAGAGGTCCTCAATTCAGTCCGCTCCGAAATCCGTTTCATCCAGCAAGAAAAAGAGACGCGCACCGAGGCGCTGAGCGAAAAGCGTACGATGGAGCAGGAGCTTGTGGACCAGATTCAACTGCTGATTGCGGCAAGCGCCGAAGCTCGAAGCGCAGGCAATTCTGTGGCCATGATCCGAGAGCTCACGGCCTCCTTCGAAGGGGCGCGCGGACTACTTCCCTGGCCGGCAAGTGGTCCGGTCATTGAACCGTTCGGTGATATTGTGCACCCCGAATTCGGAACACGCACACCCAATCCGGGCATTCTCATTGGCAGCGGTGCATCGATTGAGGTCAATGCCGTTTTCGGAGGCCGCGTCTCGACCATTGACATCATCCCAGACATGGGACGATTTGCCATCATCGAGCATGGAGGATTCCACACCGTCTATGGTAATCTATCCTTGTTTTATGTGAGCGAAGGGGATGACATAGAGATTGGGCAGCTGATCGGTCGATCCGGGACAGGAGCTGAACCCCGCGGCGAGGCGGTCTTTTTCGCCATTTTCGAAGACGGACAGCCGATTGACCCCCAGCAGTGGTTGACCCGCCGCTGAGTCTTGCTGCTCAGGACTGAATCTCCAGTTGGACGGTCCTGCTGTGTCCGATTGCATTGCATGACCTCGAGCCATCACGTAGCTTCATTTCATGGGGAAACGCAGCGTCATCAGCGAACGACAAGTAAGGGATGCCAAAGCCGAGGGACGCTCGGTGCTGGCCGTTCCCGAGCATGCCATTGTCACGCCGCTGGCTGCCGATACAGCGCGGAGTCTGGGGATCACGCTCCAGCGAGCCTCCCATCACGTGGCCGATGAACAGGCCACACCGGCTCATGAGAACCCGGTGCTTTGCATCGGGGCGGATCACGGCGGATACGCCATGAAAGAGGAAATAAAGAAGCGCCTTGAGGATCAGGGATTCACCGTTGTAGATGTGGGCACCGATTCTCCTGCGTCTTGCGACTATCCCGATTTTGCCTACGCCGTAGCGGCACTGGTTGCACAAGGAAAAGCCGGTAAAGGAATCATGATCGACGGTGTTGGGGTCGGAAGCGCGATCGCATGCAACAAAGTGCCCGGGGTACGTGCCGCGTGTGGATATACTGAGTTTGCCGCCTGGAATGCCCGAGCTCACAACGATGCCAATGTGCTTACGCTTGGCAGTCGCGCCATGGGTATTGAAGTGGTCCATCGCATTGTTGATACCTTCCTTTCTACGGACTTCGAGGGAGGTCGCCACCAACGTCGAGTCCAGAAAATGCTTGACATCGAGGAGCGATTCCAGCGGCGATAGGTGGCCCGCTCAGAGCCGTTATTCACCCTCTCTCAATAGCGAGAGGATGGTCCTGACGTATTTTTCAGTTTCAAGGAACGTTCCATCCAATATCGATTCCAGTCCATGGCTGCATCCTACGACGTCATCGTCATCGGTTCGGGCCCCGGCGGCTACGAAACCGCCATCCGCGCCACCCAGCTCGGTCTCAAAACCGCTATCGTCGAAAAGAATAAACTCGGCGGAGTGTGTCTCAACGTTGGCTGTATTCCCACCAAAGCCCTCCTCAAGAGCGCTGAGATCATGGAATACACAAAGCACCTGGATGCGTACGGCCTCAAAGCCGAAGGCAGCATCAAAGCGGAATTCGACAAGGTCATCGGCCGCAGCCGTGAAGTGGCTGGCAAGATGAACAAGGGTGTCGACTACCTGATGAACAAGAATAAAGTGACCGTCCACTACGGTCACGCCCGTCTCGCCGGCAACGGCAAGGTGGACATCGAGCCATCCACGGATATGGACGGCAAGAACGTCGGCAGCAAGGAGACGATTTCCGGAAAGCACATTATCGTCGCGACGGGCGCTCGCCCACGCGAAATTCCCTCGCTGCCTTTTGATGGCGAGAAGATCATCTCCTCGAAAGAAGCCCTCCTGCAAACCAAGCAGCCCAAGCGCCTTGTAATCTGCGGCGCTGGTGCCATCGGGGTCGAGTTCGCCTACTTCTACCATCATATGGGTACGGAAGTAACGATTATCGAGCTGCAGGACCGCATGGTCCCGGTCGAGGACAAAGATGTCAGCCGCGAGTTGGCGCGCGTATTCAAGAAAGCCGGAATCAACGTCATGACCGGCGCGATGGTCAAGTCAGTCGATACGAAGAGCAAGACGCTCAAGGTCACTGTCGAAACCAAGAAGGGCGATCAGGTCATTGAATGCGATCAGGTCCTTTCCGCCGTTGGTGTAGTCGGAAATATCGAAGACTTGGGTCTCGAGAAAGCTGGCGTAAAGACGGATCGCGGCGCCATTGTCATCAACGAATGGTGCCAGACCAATGTGTCGGGCGTTTATGCGATCGGTGACGTAGCAGGACCGCCATGGCTCGCCCACAAGGCCAGCCACGAAGGCGTGATCTGCGTCGAGAAGATCGCAGGCGAAGACGTCCATCCGTTGAACAAGAACAACATCCCGGGTTGTACTTATTGCCAGCCGCAGATCGCTTCTGTTGGCTATACGGAAGCCGCGGCAAAGGAAGCAGGCTACGATTTGAAAGTAGGCAAATTCCCTTTCACGGCTTCGGGCAAAGCGGCAGCGATGGGCCACAACGAAGGATTCGTCAAGGTCATTTATGACGCCAAGTATGGCGAATTCCTGGGTTGCCACATCATCGGCTACGATGCCACTGAGATGATCGCAGAGGCTGTTACAGCGAGGACGCTTGAAACCACAGCACACGAAATCATGGAATCCATCCACCCGCATCCGACCCTCTCGGAAGCCGTGATGGAAGCCACGCGTGCGGCTTACGGAGTGCCCATCAACATCTAGCGCTCATCTGGCGCCTCCAAACAAGGTGCCACTCAGATTGCCAAGTCAGGTTGGCGTGCGGGCGGGCCTCCGAATGGAGGCC
>CALIKL010000002.1 GCA_938018055.1 uncultured bacterium | reverse complement strand
CGCGAACAGAAACTGAAACGTTGTGCGTCGCCAATGCAGCCCTCACGTTCTCCGTAGCATGTCCGCCGGGCAATCGGATGCCGAACAAGTGGGCACCTCGGGTGTGATCTGGAGCCATTTCGTATCCAGCCTCGCGGATACGGTCCTCGAACGGAGCCATCAGGGACGAAGTGTACTGCTGGATGCCAGCCGGTGTCCATTCTGACACCTGCTGAAGTGCGGCTTCAAGCATGGGCATGGCGATGAAGTTGCTCTTTTCTCCCACGTCGAAACGGGCGGCACCCGGTTGATAGTCCGTTTCGTAATCCACCAACCCGGCAAAGTGTTCACTGCCCTTGCGGTTGATCCAGTTTTCTTCAAGAGGAATGCCGGTATCAAATCGAGGACCCATCCAGCCGATCGCGCAGGAATAGGGACCGAAGAGCCACTTGTATCCGGCGGTGATCAACGCATCGGGGGCGATCTCCGCGATCGAAAACGGAAGTGCACCGATGGACTGCGTTCCGTCGATGATAAGTGCTGCGCCCACTTCGTGCGTTTTTTCCCGGATTGCCTTGAGATCGAACAGTGTCCCGTCAGCCCAATGAACGATTGGGACGGCGACGGCAGCCGTGGAGGCATCGATAGCCTTCAGAATTGCCGCGTTCCAGGCGGCATGAACAGTTGAAAGCGAGTCTGCCGACGGACGATTCACGGTCCGGATGTCAGCATTCGAGTCGGCTGCCAGACGCATCCAGGTGTAGACATTGCTCGGGAACTGCTCGTGCAGCAGCACGATGGACTGACCGGCATCCACGCGCAGGTTTTTGGCGACTGATGCAATACCGTAGGACACGGATGGAAACAGCGAAACCCGTTGAGCCTCCCCGCTGATGAGCTCGGCAAAGGCCTGCTTTACCCGAGCGGGGACCTCAAAGAAATCCTGCGGGGTGATTGAGCTGGGAGATCGCTTGCTTCGAACGGCCGCAATGCCTGCTTCTTCTACCCGCTTCGACAGCGGTGACATGTAGGCACAATTCAGATAATGAACGTTTGGGTCCAGAGAAAAATCTGACTTCTGACAGGAGAGCATAGGGCGGAGTGGGCCTCGTGAGGATGATGATCAGAAGATACGGATCGAACATTCCCAGCGTACGGCCTCTTCGCAGACATTCTATCACCCGCGGCGCGATGAAATCACGTGTCTGTTGCGTCAGCTGGTTGCGCCCGACGTGCGACAAGCTCCTCTGCTTCTTTCAGTTGGCGTTCCAGATGGCGCATGCTGCGTTCCAGCTCCACGCTCAGTTCGCGGTTGAGCAGCGCAGCCGCTGCTTCTATCTCAAAAATCTCCTGATCAAGTTCATCCACTTCGATGTGTGAAACCACATTCGGAGCCCTCACGATGACACGGTGTGTGCGATGCTCGCGTGGTCGCTCAGAAAACAGCCGCACTTCGTACTCGAAAGTATCGGGGGCATCAACGGCGACTTCTTGTTCGGTCAGGAAGGGAAGGGGTTTTTCAGGCCAAAAGTGCTTTGCAAGAACGCTCAGTAGATTGGCAGAAAACAGGATAATGGTGGCGATTCCAAGCGCCATGACCACTTTTTCGCGTCTTTCACTGGTGTCGGTAGACATGCTTGCCCTCCTCATTGCAGCTGGATGGATGGTATCGGAATGCGTCTTCCGACAACGCAATCGATATCATGCTCGGCGCACGGGCGATGAGGAAACAACGGGAAGGAGAGCTGGATTATTGCGTCTCCAAGAAAAAATTGGGTCCCGAGGCGTATTGAATCAGGACTTCAGGGACGCCGTCGAAAACATGGACAGGTCGACGTCATCTTTCGCGTGCCAGCACCACATCTGTTGGCAAGGGAAGACATTCTCGTAGAGGGCTTTGCCGACGATGACGGAATCGACGCGGAATGAAATCAAATCGTTCAGCGCTATCAGATGTTTGTGATTGCCGATTCCGCCGGAAGCCGTGATTTTTGTCTTCTGAAGCCGCGAACCTAGCTCACGATAGGCTTCCATGTTTGGGCCTTCCAATGTGCCGTCGCGGGAAATATCTGTGTAGACGATCCGACGGCATCCTCGGGCTTCCATGTCGAGTGCAAACTCCACTGCATCGAGCCCACTACCTTCTGTCCATCCCTGAACACGGACTTCTCCGTCCCGTGCGTCGAGGCCGACGACCACTTTGCTGCAGGTGTATTTCTCAATCGCTTCGGACACCAGGTCGGGGTTCTGCACGGCAGCCGTTCCGATGATCACACGATACACGCCGGCTTCGATGGCCCGATCGATATCCACCATGGTCCGGATGCCGCCACCCACTTGCACCGGGATGTCGAGCTCATTGCAGATGTCGTGGATGACCTTGCGATTGTGTTCGCTTCCACCTTTTGCTGCATCCAGGTCCACAACGTGGATGACTTTCGCATTCTGGATGCGCCAGAGCTTGGCCATCTTGACAGGATCGTCGAAGTACACTTTCTCCTCTTCATACTGCCCCTGGTGGAGGCGTACGCAGTTGCCTCCGCGGAGGTCAATGGCTGGTATGACAAGGATTTTCGACATCGCTGATCGGCGCCCTTTGGCGGACGTGCTGCTCCAACCTGTGGCAGCTTAGCGGGTTTCCACCCCAAGAATGCCATTGATACCGCGGTCGAAATCCCACCAATGCCTCAAATAATCCGTATTCCGGGTGTAAGGCAATCATTCACACGCTCCTTTCACGAAATCGGAATCTCGAAGCAGGGTGTCGGGGTATGAGCCGACTGTTCCCACTAGCCGACCACACCCTACATGTCCGCCTCAGGATTCAATCGCATCATGGTGACGGCCGCATTGCCGTACGCCAATGGCCCGGTCCACCTTGGACACCTTGCAGGGGCATATTTGCCTGCCGACCTTTTCAGCCGATTCCAGCGCATGAAAGGGGAGGATGTCGTATTTGTTTGCGGATCCGACGAAATGGGCGTAGCCATCATGGTGCGGGCCCGAAACGAGGGGATCAATCCCCAGGATCTGGTCGATCGGTATCACCCGATGATCGAGGATGCATTTGCCGGGTTCGGGATGAGTTTTGACCACTACGGTCGTACAACCTCACCCGTGCATGCGGAGACGAGTCAGGACTTTTTCAGGACCCTGGCACGCAAGGACGTCTTCTCGCTTCGAACCGAAGAACAACTCTATGACCCGGAGGCCGGCATTTTTCTGGCTGACCGCTTCGTTATCGGTACCTGCCCAACGTGCGGCAATGAAGATGCCTACGGGGATCAGTGTGAGAAGTGTGGCTCGACCCTCAGCCCGAAGGAGTTGATCAATCCTCGCAGTACGCTTTCCGATGCGACGCCGGAGTTACGAGAGACCACGCACTTTTACTTGCCTTTGGGCGATTTCCAGGGGCGTCTCGATCAATGGATCAGCACGCATCCCGAGTGGAAGCCGAATGTTCTGGGTCAGGTTCGCAGCTGGCTGAATGACGGTCTCAAGGATCGCGCAATTACCCGCGACGTTCCGTGGGGCGTACCGGTGCCGACGGATGTGGCAGAAGAACTGGGTATCGATGCTGCGGGGAAAGTCATTTACGTCTGGTTCGATGCGCCCATCGGTTACATTTCGGACACCAAAGAATGGGCCATCAAGAAGGGCGACCCCGAAGCCTGGAAGCCGTATTGGCAGGCCGAGGATACCCGTCTTGTCCATTTCATCGGCAAGGACAACATCGTTTTCCATTGTTTGATGTTTCCTGCCATGTTGATGGCCCATGGTGGATACACGTTGCCTGAAAACGTGCCTGCCAATGAGTTTCTGAACATTGAAGGCGACAAGCTTTCAACCAGCAGGAATTGGGCGGTGTGGTTGCACGAATTCCTGGGAGACTTCGAGCCGGACTTGTTGCGCTACGCGCTCGCAACGACGCTGCCTGAGACCAAAGACGCCGATTTCAACTGGAATGAATTCCAGACACGCGTCAATTCGGAACTGGCCGATGTACTCGGCAATTTTGTCAACCGCACGCTGACCTTCGCTGCTCGATTCGCTGATGGCAATGTCCCGGCTTTGAAGAATCCCTCGGCTGCGGATACCGCGGCATTGGACGAACTGGCCTCTTTCCCAGACCGAATCGGGTCGGCTTACGATGCGTATCGCAATCGCGAGGCTGTTTTTGAAACCATGGCGCTGGCGCGACTCGGCAACAAATACTTCAACGACACGGAGCCCTGGCACACGCGCAAGTCGGATCCTCAGGCCTGCGCGAATACCATCCACGTGTCGCTGCAGATCTGCGCAGCACTATCCGTGCTGATGGAGCCCGTATTGCCGTTTTCGGCGGCCAAGTTGCGCACCATGCTCAATCTTTCCGGGGTACGCTCTTCGTTGCCGGGAGGAGACATGGGTTCAATTGCCTGGCAGGACGCGGGTACTTCTTTGCTCAGTGATGACCATGTTCTCGGAGAGCCAGGGATCCTATTCACCAAGATTGACGATGACGTGATCGAAGCACAGAAAGCCAAACTGGGAGCTACCGAAGACGAGCATACCGAACAGGTAGCTCCGTTTGAGCCGTTGAAAGAACTCATCGCGTATGATGACTTTGCCAAACTCGATTTACGCATGGGCACGATTGTCGCAGCCGAAGAACTGCCCAAGTCGAAGAAGCTGGTGCGGACAGAAGTCGACCTGGGCTTTGAGACCCGCCAGATCCTGGCAGGGATCAAGGAGCACTTCACACCGGAGGAGCTGATCGGTAAGAGGGTAGCTGTCGTCGCCAACCTGGCGCCCCGCAAGATGATGGGGCTCGAGAGTCAGGGCATGATCCTCATGGCTGAGGATCGGGAAGGTGCGTTGTTTCTGATGCAGTCGGATGGAGAGAACGGGTCGGTCATCCGGTAGTATCCAGCCGATCAGTCGTGTTCGCAGTCGATGCGGCATCCACAAGGCTTTCGGGGTTGCCGGTCCATGATGCGCCCGGAAGAATCGTAGATGAGCTCGCAACAGGCGGTATATGATTCCGCCAGTTGTTTGCGTGCACGCTGGATGCGTGATTTGGCACCCGAAAGTGAGATTCCAAGCCGTTGGGCTACTTCAGCTTGTGGCAGGCGGTGCAGGTCTGCTAGAACGAGAGCATCTCGATACGAGGGCTCAAGATCCTGAATGAATGGCTCCAGACAGGCCGCAATCGCCTGGACACTGTCCGTCACTTCTTCCTCTGCGACAGGTTCTTCGATCAGGGATTCGGTCGGCGTGCGGTTTTTCCGATAATGATCGATCATTGTGGTTTTTTCGATACCATACAACCAAGCCTCAACACGGTCCTCGGATCGAATCTGACCTCGTCCTCGTGCGGCTTTGAAGAGGATGTACTGCACGATGTCCTCGGCATCCTCTTTAACGGCAACCCGTCTCCTGACGTAAGCCAAGAGACGGGCGCGGTGTTCATTCCACATGATGTTTGATGCTTCCATATGGAATCAGTGGTTCAGCAGCAGCCTCCACCGCCTCCGCAACAACCGCCGCCATCACAGCAGCAACAGGCTTCGACGTCGAGTGGACCGAGGAATACATTCAACATGATGATCACCATTTGGTTTGGATGAAAGGGTGCATCGCGCAGGCTGTCCGCTGGATTGTGACGGGCTTCGTACCGTTTGCGATACCGTGTTCATCCTTATAGACGGTGGTTGCTCACGAAAGACGCAACATCCTGATAATCGTGCTTCAGTAGTTGTTTACGGTCCCGGCGATTCTGATCCACTGAATCATCTCAGAGGTTTAGGAAGGCGAAAACCAAAGCGGGCGGGCCTCAATTCGGAGGCCCGCC
>CALIKL010000001.1 GCA_938018055.1 uncultured bacterium | reverse complement strand
CAGGGTGACATGGGACATGGCCATGACGCGGCGGACTGGATTTCATCCAGCCCGCCGCGCGTTTTTGACCCCACTCTCACGATCCACCCTCCGCAGGTTACATCGCAATCCCAACCGGGTCTTCCCTCTACTCGGGGCCGCAATCGCGGCATGATCGCAATGAAGATGAACGATACTGGAGGGAGCGATGCGTGTTTTGCTTTGGGCACTCGTATGCCTGACCGTCATGCCTGCGGGCGCACAGACGACCTTTTTCTCGGAGACCTTTGATGGCGCCGTGGCGCCTGCCATGCCGGGCTCTGTGATCTCAGCCGATGCAAGCTGGACCACGAGCGACGCTTCGTCTTCGCCCGGCTCCGGGCTGAATAACGGCGTGCATACCGGCTCGTCACCCGGCAACATGGTGCTTGGGCCAATTGATCTGTCTGCGGCACTCGACGCAACACTATCCTACTGGGCGCGGCGCACCTCTTCGTATTCAGCCGATTCGCTCTTCGTTCGAGCTGGAACGGACGGGGCAACATTCGAATCGCTGTTGTTCGGAGGTGGGCTCCCCACTTCGGCCTCAACTTGGGAGGAGATCTTGGTGACCATACCGTCCGAGCTTCTGGGCGCAGAGTCCGTCTATCTTCGATTCGAGGGGCGTGGAGGATCCTCCAGCGGGTCCAACGTGCGCGTCGATGATATTCGGATTGAAGGAACAGCCGACCCCTCAGCGATGGAAACCGGATTCGGATTTGAAGCTGCCTTGGATACACCCCTTCCATCGCCGGAATAGTTCGGGAGAAACATGGCTGGGACTCCAGCAGCAGACTGACGCTGCTCGACGGTCCCGCCTGCCTGCTGCCCGTGCGCAAATCGCGGGTCAAAGGAAGGTCGGTTGTGCATCAGGAAATTCCTTGGGATCAAGGTGAACGATCAAGCGATCCAGCGAACCTCTCAAGTGAGTGGAGCTCATCGCTCGGGCTTACCTCTACCAAACGAGACTTTTCTTTTTTTCGCGGTGAACTTCCAGAAAAAGTTGATAACAACTCCTGAACAGTTCTTCTTCCATCACACGTGGATCTGGGCCCCATACGCGCAAACTGAACCGTTCACCGCGACGCCTGCAGAATAGAGAGATGGCCGCTCAATCGCCACAGCGCTGATCGAAAAAGTAGGCTCTTTTTTCCACGATCTGGAAAGCCCCCTCTTTGGGGACCGCGCCAGACTGGAACGCGGGACCGAACGCCTACTTCAGCCGCGACTTGATCTCGTCCAGGCTGTCGCCACCGAATTTCTCCAGCACGGCGTTTGCAATCTCCATAGCTACCACAGCTTCTGCCACCGTGGACGCAGCGGGTACACTCGTGACGTCGCTTCGTTCGTAGCGCGTGGGCTGCTGCTCACCGGTGTTCATGTCCGCCGTTCCGAGCGGTTTGATGAGCGTCGGGATGGGCTTCATGTACCCGCGAACGATGATCGGCATGCCGTTGGACATACCGCCCTCGATCCCGCCAGCACGATTCTGGGTTCGCGGAAATGTATCTCCCTCTGCCGTGATCGGATCGTGGATGGCCGAGCCTCGTTCGGTTGCAGCCGCAATACCATCTCCGATCTCGACACCCTTCTGCGCCTGAATAGAAAGGATCGCCTGCCCCAATCGCGCATCCAGTTTTCGGTCCCACTGAACAAACGAGCCCAGCCCAACGGGCACCCCGGTGACAATCACTTCGTACGATCCGCCCAGGCTGTCCCCTTCCTTCTTGACCGCTTTGATGTGCTCAATACACGATAAGGTCAGTTCCGCATCGAGCATGCGCACTTCGCTGAGATCGGCTCGGCGGTTGATGGATTCGGCGCCGTCATGCACGACATCGGCCAGCAGGGCCTGATAGTCGGCTGGCGAATCATAACCCGCCTCGCCAATTCGCGTCACGTGGCTACCTACTTCGATCCCGAGTTGGCGCAGGAAGACCCGCGCGAGGGAGCAGCAAGCAACCCGCATCGCCGTTTCGCGAGCACTGGAGCGATCGATAACGGGTCGAATGTCATCCAGACCATATTTCTGAGCGCCTGTCAGATCGGCATGTCCGGGACGAGGGAGCGTGATGGGCTCAATGCCTTGGCCATCCCCGTCAACCGCCATGACCTCCGGCCAGCCGGATTTGTCTTTCTGGTAGGCCGCGTTGTCGAGCCGAATAGCTATCGGCCCACCCATCGTCTTGGAAAAACGGACCCCGGAGTAGAAATGGATCTGATCCGTCTCAAACTTTGCTCGTCCGCCGCGACCAAAGCCCAGCCAGCGACGCGCCAGTTGCTCGTCAATCATCGCCCGCGTAACGGGCACACCCGCCGGCATCCCCTCAACAATTCCGATGAGGGCTTCACCGTGTGATTCACCGGCTGTCAGATAACGAAGCATGCGCTGTTGCGAAAAGTGCAGTCAGGAAAACGAAGGTCGAAAACTACGGCATGGCACCGGGAAAGGCTCACTCCGCTTCCTCGCAGGTACATCACCAGTTCCCTATCGGACCTTTATCTACAGCGAGACTTCGTAAAACGCCGTCGAGCCGTCGCTGCGTTTGACTCGCACAAGCAACTCTTCTGTGCTGCGCACGGCATCCTCGAGCGTGTCCGTATTGAAGACGGGAATGTCATTGATCGCCGTGATCACAACGCCCCGAGCAACGCCTGCTTTATCGAAGGGGCCGTCTGCATTGACAAAAGCGATGTAGACTCCGTGGGCCACCTGGAATTGTCGCCGCGTGCGACCATCCAGATTCGTCACGCCAATCCCCCATGCATCAAGCTCGACGACCTGATTCTCGTCAAACTGCGGCTCCGTGAACAGCTGCTGCCCCTGATTCAGCTCGGTCAACCACGAGGCGTAGCCTGGGTCGTCCCGTCCTTTCAGCACCACCGTAAAGTCTACCGATCGACCGTCACGCCAGATTTCAACCGGTACGGCATCGCCGGGCGAAAAGAGGGCAATCGCACTCTGGAGTTCGTTCGGCTCGGTCATTTCCCGCCCGTTGATCGAAAGTAGAATGTCGCCATCTCGCAGTCCCGCTTCAAATCCAGCGAGTCCGGGCTGGACACTGCTCAAATACACGCCTCGTACGGCATCGAGGCCTGCAATTTCAGCGGCACGTGCATTCATGGCCTGGATCGACACACCCAGGTATCCACGTTGCACCTCGCCATATCGGATCAAGTCCCGTACGACCCGTTCCATCAGATCCACGGGTACAGCGAATCCATAGCCTTCGTACGAGCCGGATTCCGTGGCAATGGCCGTAGCGATCCCTACGAGCTCGCCTTGAAGATTGACGACGGCTCCGCCCGAGTTACCCGGATTGATGGCCGCATCGGTTTGGATGAAACTCTCGATGCCGAGACGATCTTCGATCACGTTTACCTGGCGGCCTATCGCACTCACAATGCCCGCCGTGACCGTAGACGTCAATCTGAAAGGATTGCCAACGGCCAGCACCCATTCACCCACCTCAACACTATTCGCATCGCCCAGCGCAACAACCGGGATCTCTGAATCGGGATCAACCTTGATCACGGCCAGGTCGGTTGTTGGATCCGTACCGACCACGTCTGCGGTGTACTGACGCTTGTCATTGAGGGTGACGCGAATTCGGCTGGCCCCATCAATGACGTGATTGTTCGTGACGATATAACCTTGTTCACTGATGATCACGCCACTTCCCAAGCTTTGAGCGCCACCACGCTGCCCAAAAGGTGACAGGATACTGCTACCGGGAATGCTCTCGACTTCAATGTAGACGACGGTCGGGGTGACCGCACTGGAAACGGCTTTGAAGACCTCGTTCATCGACATCACGTCCAGATACTGGGTCGGGACATCGCCCGAGGGAGCCTGAATCGCTCCCGCATTGCGCTCAGAACCAAGCTGAACTGCTCGGTTGACGTCCACAGGACGATCCTGTCCCGGAAGGACACCGCCAAACCAGAGTGTCAGCAGAATCCCAGTAAGCAGCCCCACGGCCACGAGGCCGATGGTCCGCATGCGGATGGACTGTGTTGGAATTGATTGCGTGGACTTACTCATGAACAGGGTGCCGATGTAATGCTAAGCGCTCTTCAGGCGCTGTTCTTTGTACGCGTTCGGAAGGAATCGTTTCGCGGGTCACGGATGGACGGCCTGGGCATCGAGGGCCGGGATGGGCTGGTACCCACCAGTGAGCTCTGCGATTTCCTCATCCATGAGCCGTTGGACAGCTTCTTGGGAAGAGCGGGCAAGTTCTTTCCTGTCCCTGCCCGACGCAGGGATGGGCTCGCCTATCCGGATTACGAAATGAAGCGGCCCCAGCCCAAGTACATGCCAGATATTGGCGAACATTCCTTGCGGGCTGGACCACGTAACGGTCTCACGCGATGCCGTTGTGACCTCCTTACCTCCGATCGAGCGAGCATGGAAATACATCGGAATGATATAGCCGTCCTCCATACCCGCAACGGCTTGAAAGCCTCCCGTCTTGAAGGGCAGCAGCTGCTGCCCGTTGGACGTCGTCCCTTCCGGGAAGATCAGAACCGACACACCGGATCGCATACGATCCTGGATTTCGTTGACTGTGCCAGACGTCTTCATAACATTCTTGCGGTGGGCGAAAATGATGCCCACGGCGCGGCAAACCATCCCGAGCACGGGCCAGGTGCCCATTTCAGCCTTGGCAACAAAGGCAACGTTGAATTGGGAGGCCAGAATCCAAGGATCCAGGGTGCCGATGTGATTCGAGACAATCAGCGAAGGGATATCCTTCGGGTAGCTGCCACGAACTTCGGCCGTGAATCCCAATCCCTTGATCAAGGAAATACAGCCTGCTCGTTGGCGCAGAGCGGAATGCATGGGTCGCCGACCGGCTTCGAGTAATCGACCGGTAATGAGCATGTGAAGGCTGTAGCCGACCATCACGAAGAAAAAGCGGATGGCCTTAATAACACGCATCATCAACAACTCTCGCGCTTCAGAACGGGATAATTCCTCCCGAATATCGCCAACATCGAGCTCTCTTACGCGATCGAGTCGAATCTAGGCAGAAGCGGTGTTGCCCATTCCCGCAAACCGACGAGGCCGTTGACGCGAAACTTCAGCTTTCTTCAAGGTCACAACAAAGTCAGAACCCTCACCTTTCGAGCTTTCAACCCGAATCGACGCATCCATCAGGCTTGCAATACCTGACGTGATAGCCAGTCCTAACCCGGTGCCTTCGTGTGTTCTGGAAAGCCCGTCCGATTCCTGGATGAATGCGTTGAACAGTTCGGGGAGGAATTCAGCATCGACGCAATAAGTACGGCGAAGAAACAAAATGATCGATATGAGAGCATTCCACCCATTCTACTAGTGATTGATTCACGTTAGTGATCGGCAAAAAGGATGTGCTCTTTAGAAAAGAGTAAAAGCAAGTGTCGTGAATCGACTAGTGATTCCGTTTATGCAGGTGACGTCATCCACAAACAGTGGATTTTTCGCGACAAACCGCCAAAAACAAACGGAAAGATGAAACGACTTCTGATCCCAATGCTTGTCTGTGCGGCTTTCGTTGTGACTGGTTGCAACCCTGACTCTTTTGTTGGATCTCAGTCTGACGATGCTGCTGTATTCGTCGACGGTGGCTCAGGCCACAATGCAGACGGTGGCTCAGGCCACAACTAGCACCAGCTAGTTCAAAATGAGAACAGGCCGCTGCGACTCAGTCGCAGCGGCCTGTTCTCGTTTATAGCTGGTGTGGCGGTTTGACGATTGGGTGACATTCGTCAGCCCTCAACGTCATCCAGCGCCTGCTCGGGGAGTTCTAGAATTCCTCGATGGCCTTCAATACTTCGGAGACGATATCTTCCTCGGGAATGGTTTTGAGGATCTTCCCTTTTTTGAAAAGGTGAGCGCGACCCCGGCCAAGCGACACGCCCAGGTCCGCTCCTGCTGCTTCTCCAGGACCATTCACGGCGCATCCCATGAGGGCAACATTGAGATCCTTCTCGAACTTCATGTCCTTGACGGCCTTTTCCACATCCTCGACGACAGAGAAAAGATCGCCGGTCAATCGACCGCAGGTTGGACACGCGATGATATTCACGCCGGGGCGACCGAGTCGAAGGGATTTGAGAATCTGGTGACCCACTTCGACTTCATGCACCGAATCGGCTGCTAGCGATACACGGATCGTATCTCCAATGCCTTCGGCAAGCAGCGCACCTATTCCGATGGAGCTCTTTATCGTGCCGGTGTCTTTCGACCCGGACTCTGTCACTCCGAGATGAAGGGGAAAATCGGTCCGTTCGGCCAAGAGCTTGTACGACTGGATCATGAAGAACACGTCCGAGTGCTTGACCGAGATCACGATATCCTCAAAGTCGCATGCCGCACAGATCTCTACGTGGCGCATCGCACTTTCGTACAACGCTTCGGGCTGAGGGTAACCGTACTTGTCCAAAATGTCCTTCTCCAGCGATCCTGAGTTCACGCCGATGCGAATCGGGATGCCTGCGTCTTTTGCAGCGTGAAGCACATCTGCTTCCCACTCCGTCTTGCCAATATTGCCCGGATTGATTCGAACTTTGGCTACACCAGCTTCAATTGCACTGAGCGCATACTGATGGTTGAAGTGGATATCGGCGCAAACCGGCACGTTGGCTCCAGCCACGATCTCGGGCAATGCGTCAACGTCTTCGGGGCGCGGGACTGCGACTCGCACAATATCAGCCCCTGCTTCGGCGAGACGATTGATTTCCGCCACCGACGTCTCGACATCATGGGTCTTGGACGTTGTCATTGACTGAACGGAAATCGGGGCACCGCCACCGATGAGGACGTCACCTACGGCGACTTGTCTGGAATGTCTTCTGGGGCGTTCCATCTCAAGAAAAAATCTTGTGGATAAAGGATGGTCATCAAAGCAAAATATGCATCGAAACGATGCTCGCCGCCGGGCTCAGCGCTTTTCTGTGTGCGGCCTGAGAAGCGTCAGGCAGCGAGGGACGGCGGGCAGCAACGAGTCACACGTACGCTTCTGTAGGCAGCGGGTCCCGACCGTTACCCGAATTAATCGTGGCTTCGCCCTTGAGCCCCGAGTCCCAGGGGTAACTCATTCTTCGCTCGATTCGATAAGCTTGCGCTTCTCGGCCTCGGTGAGGGAATCATATCCTGTCGCAGAAATCTTGTCCAGAATGCGATCAATATCAGTCGTAAGATCTGCCTCTCCCGAACCGGAAGTGCTGCCTGGATGCATTTTGTAGATGCGCGCAGGTCCAGAGGTCCTTTCCCCTCCCGGGCTCTCACCTGTTTCACCTGACTTGCGACGGGACAACCACGCCTCCAACGACGCAAGGATTCCTTCTGGTTCGCCGCTGAATGCGCCACGAGAAGCCGCTTGGCGACCCGATCGATCCTTGAAAAACCAGTCTGCCCATGGCGTGGGGTGCGAGCCAGCGCGAGCCATCCTACCCAACAAAAATCCGGTTGCCACACCTCCCAGATGCGCCGAAACAGAGGTCCCTCCTGCCGACAAAAACAGAAAATCCAGCGCGATGAAGCCGATCACTACATGAATCAGCCTGACGACTCCTATGAACATCAATCCGATGCGCTTGTCGGGCTGATGAATGGCGATCATGGTCATGAGCGCAAGAACAGCTCCAGAGGCGCCTTGTACAGGGCCCCCGAATGGCCCGACTGTGGGAAACAGCGCGTGAAGAAAAACTGTCAGTAATGCACCGCCAACCGCACCTAATACATACACTCCAAGGATGCGGCCGGGACCATAAAGAGGTTCATAGTCGCGTCCAATCCACATCATCCACAGCATATTGAACAGGATGTGCAGCATGCCGCCCAGTCCAGCTCCAAGATGCAGGAATCCGTACGTGAGCACCTGCCAGGGCTCGAAAAGGATACCCGGCCACGCGGGATTCAGTGCCACGTGTTCGATGACGAAAAAGCGGACCGCTCCGATGTGCACAAGCACCAGATTCCAGAGCAGATAGAAAACCACATTGATCGTCAGGAGGAGCCGCAGTGCGCGCGGCTGACTCGCGTACCAGAATTTGAACGTGTTCGGTTGCATGGCATCAGCAATATCAGGGCGTCAGCAGCGTTGGGACCTCAACAGGGTCAAGCCGTCAGTAAATCTGCAATCAGCACCACCTTGAACTCGGAAGTTGGCGACAATACGGTCACCAATTCATACGCTGTTGCGGCTTCCAAGGCAACTTGCCTCGCCAGTACTGAATCAACAGGAATCCAAACAACATACCCCCGAGGTGGGCAAAGTGAGCTACCGCGCTTGAAGATCCACTTACACCGGCAAAAAGCTCAATGAGTCCATATCCAATCACGAACCACTTGGCTTTGATAGGAAACAGGAAATAGAGATAGATAGGTTGATCCGGAAACATCATTCCGAAAGCCAACAAGATGCCGAAGACCCCGCCGGAGGCCCCGATCGTAGGCACCCACCAGCGCGGATCCCCTCCGGAAGCCATGAAGTCCCACGTAACAACGGGCATCTGGATCAAGGCCGCTCCGATCACACAGGCGAAGTAAAACGCCAGAAAACGCTGGGAACCCCACGTATTCTCGATTTGAACGCCAAACATCCAGAGGGCGAACATATTGAACAATAGATGGCTCGGGCTTCCGTGCAGAAATCCGTACGAGAGCAGCTGCCAAGGCCAGAATTCCCCGAGTCCAATAATGGGTGACCCACCCAGTGGCCAAAGACCAAACCAGTTGATCAGTATCCGGTTGGTCTCGGGTACAATCTGAGCCAGAAACACCAATACATTCAGAATCAGAAGATTCTTGATCACCGGTGGAAAAACCGAGAATCGGGTTGGTGGCTGATAGGTGCCCTGATACATGTGAGTAGGCAATGATTGGTGTGGTGAAGCACTGACGAGCACGTGAATCGTTCAGATCGCACCCGGGGCAGCGCAGCAAGTACCCGTTATTCGGGCAATGGTTCGATTGCACCCATGCCCTGAGAAAGCTGATCAATACCGCGCGAATCGTGCGCTTGTTGAGCTGTCCGGGCAAACCTACGCTACGCGAAAGACTGAGATCGCCTTGGTATGGAGGACTGCCTATACACAGGTTGCGCGCAGAACAAAGAACGAAAGCAGAATTCGGCAAACACTCCCCTCCAATGGCTAGATTGGCCTCAGACAACCGCAAAAATCGTGATTCAATCCGTATCTGACACTGCGGAAAAGAAGACCTTTTCCGGTCGGGAGAATCGGGCTTGGCCAGCCTGGTCGCTCGTCACGCGCTGGACAGAACCGGCGCGGAGCTGGGGGTGTGCATCAAGCAAGTCGGATGTGTATCGCTCAGGTGACGGTTCGTCCCGAACGTCAAACGGCTCGAATCGCAGGTTGTTGGTGTTGCCAACCAAGTACATTGCTGGTGCGAAGGATAAAGGACTCAGACTGGAGCCTGAGACCGGAACCAAGCCTTTCGGCAGACCAGACCATGTCACTTCTCGTGTACGTATGGGCGACGAGCGCTCCCATCTTATTTCTCGACAGCCTGGAATACCACGGTTTCTTCCGCTGAACGTCCACCTGGGAGAAACCCTTGATGGCAAGACGGGACGACCGCGGCGGTTCGAGAAAACCCAAGCCCGTTCCCCTAGAGCGGGATTAAACAGAGACGCAGGACTTCGTAGTCTTCCATCTCCCCACTCTGCCCGGCCATCACGTAGGCGCCGACTTTCGCGAATGCTCAAGGCCACCGCAGCACTGGGTATGGTTGCGGGAATGCTGGCGGTGGGCTGGTTCGCATTCTACGTAGCGGCAATCCACGAAGATCTACCATCCCTTCCCGCGCGCCCGGCGGCCACGTTGTCGGAGGCTTCTCTCATCCTGGCGGCCGATGGTACGGAACTCGGAACGCTGTTCGGTGAGCGCCGGACATGGGTCTCGTTGGAAGACATTTCGCCCATCGCTCTGAAGGCACTTGTTGCGACCGAAGACCATCGATATTTCGATCATAAGGTGGTCGATTGGGTCCGTATGGCGGGAGCTTTCTGGAGCACGGCATGGGGGAACCCGGAAGGAGCCTCGACCATTCCCATGCAGTTGGCGCGCAATTACTATCCGGAACTGCAACGGAAAAACCTGCTGGACCGAAAACTCAGCGAGATCCT